>DSAD01000060.1 GCA_011372875.1 Deltaproteobacteria bacterium | reverse complement strand
CGAAAACGTTATCGGGCATATGTGCATGCCGAAGTGACCGAGAGCCCTCTTAAGGACGTATATGGGCAGGTGATTTTGGGGGCAGAGAATTTTATTGAGCAGACCCGCAAGTTTATTAAGGGAGATATCAGTACGGAGATCCTTGCTCGTAAGAAGATGCAGGCGGTTGTGGAACCTCGCTTAGTTATTGAAAGTGTTGCAAAGATATTTGGTATTGACGAAGCCGCAGTATTGGGCACGGGGAAGCGTGGTAAGAATGCAGCACGTAATGCCGCCATGTATATTATGAAGCGTTGTGCCGGTATGGGAAATAATGAGATTGGGGCATTTTTTGGTGGAAAGCACTACAGCGGAGTGAGTAAGATATGCACCCGTTTTGGCATTGAGATTGGTAAGGATAAGCATCTGGAGCAGATGGTAAACGAGGCAATGTCAAGAATCAAGACCTGACACCATATACATATCTATCTTTGAGGCTGGAGGGCTATCGCTGCGGCGGGATAACCATCACTGGAGATATTCATGCTGAGAGCAGGGATGTCTGGCCCGTTGTACATAACCGGTTCGAAATAGATACCAACCTCGGAATATATCAGGTCGTTATCTGCGGGGTTGTTGATGATGCACGCAGAGAGATCTGCGGCAGCTGGCAGATACATTCAGCAGGCACCATATGTTCCGGGGAATGGAAATCGGATTTGCAGGAAGAACTCGTCCATACCTATTGACCTGTGTATCAGGATCATTTATCCTGAGTGTGCAAAGAAGGTATGTTCAGCTCAATGGAGGCTTTTTAAGATGGACAGCGATGTTGTCTATTATTTTAAATGTGAACGCTGTAAAAGCGAAGTCTTTTTCTCTGAAATAAAGCCCTCTGTTCAACGGGCGGCCAGGGTTTTTAAATGGGTGAGAGCCGGCTGCCCCCATGGTGACTGCACGAATTATCTTATCTTGAGTGATCCCGATAACATCTATGAGAAAAGCGAAGCCCTGAATTTATACAATGAAAAGAAGCAGAAAAACCAGGGGTCGGTTTATTGGATCTGACGGGGCGGATATACCCGGTGCGTCATATTCGCTCTTTCTTTAAAACTTTCCCTGCTGCTGATAATTGATTGAGGCATCTGTCTGATTATTTGCCCTGAAAATGACAGCCGGGTTCGAACATTATCATCTCTGAATGACAACGCATCAGCCCGGTTCAGCTGCATCAGTACATGCCTTCAGGTGTGCGATCATGGTCCGGGCATCTGCTCCTTCAATGTCGTCAGATAATAAGATCTGCCACGGAAAAGTCTCAGGCAGAGATTCAGGAAACAATAAAACAGGTTGAGAAAACCGTTTCAGGCGTCATTGCTTTCTGGTATGCTGTATGACGCAAAACCGGTAAAGGATAGGCGGCCGGGAACTATTCACAGGGTTGAACCGGAATGGCTGAAGACAAGAAAAGTTATACGGATCTGATCATTGAGTCCATTGCCGATGGTATCTTTACGGTGGACCTTGATTGGAAGATCACCTCATTTAACAAGGCTGCTCAGGACATTACAGGCCTTGTAAAAGAAGAGGCTCTGTGCGGCACATGCAGAGAAGTTCTGCGTGCGAGCTGCTGCGAAGCACAGTGCCCCCTGAAAGAAGCGATGCTCTCGGGCAGTCCGGTTGTCAACAGGATTGTTTCAATAATAGATGCAAACGGAGAGAATCGTTCGATCAGTATTTCGGCAGCCCCCATACGGGATTCCAGTGGACGTGTCACCGGCGGTGTGGAAACCTTCCGGGATATAGGCTCTATTGAGAAGGTTCACGAAGAAATTGCCAAAGGGTACGCCTGCCAGGATATTCTGAGTGTAAACAATGAAATGAGAAAGATCTTTGAGATGCTGCCGGTATTTGCCGACAGCGTAAGTACCGTCCTGCTTGAAGGAGAGACCGGCACCGGCAAGGAACTCTTTGCCCGCGCCATTCACAATCTCAGCCCGAGAAAGGCGAAACCGTTTATTACGGTCAACTGCGGCGCACTGCCGGACACCCTTTTGGAATCGGAGCTGTTCGGGTATAAGGCCGGGGCATTCACCGACGCCAAACGGGACAAACCAGGCAGGTTCGCTCTGGCCGAAGGGGGAACAATCTTTCTCGATGAGATCGGAGATATATCGCCGGCATTGCAGGTACGGTTGCTTCGTGTCCTTCAGGAAAAGACCTATGACCCGCTCGGCGGCATCAAACCTGTTCAGGCCGATGTGCGTATAATTGTTGCAACCAATAAAAATCTGGAATCTCTTGTGCGCGACAGGCAATTCCGGGATGACCTGTATTACCGCCTCAATGTTATTAGGATTGTGATCCCCCCGCTCAGGGAGCGCAGAGAAGATATACCGCTGCTTGTTGACCATTTCATAGAGCGTTTCAACAAGATTCAGGGCAGGAATATCTCATCCATATCAGAGGCAGCCCTGTCATATTTAACGAGATACGAATATCCGGGAAATGTCAGGGAGCTGGAAAATATCATTGAACGCGCCTTTATCCTGTGCCGGACAAGCCAGATAAACCAGTCGCATCTCCCAAGGCTGTATGCTCATGAATTATCCGATGAGACAGAGATCAGTCACACTGGTGAATCACTCAAGAAGGTGGAGGCTGCATTTCTGATGAACGCGCTCAAGCGAAACGGCTGGAACAGGGCGAAGACCGCGTCGGATCTCGGTATCCACAAGAGCACCCTGTTCAGAAAGATAAAATCACTCGGTCTTAACGTTCCCCATTCCAGAAAATGAGCGGATTAAGCAGGAGAAAATGATTATCCATCAGTCGCATAATCGCGACCATACATGCCTGTAATAGTCTCAATATAGCGACCATAGACTGAGAAAACAATTGTAAACAAAGCTGATAAAGCCTTATAATCAGTTAGTTGAGGCCAAGTGCCATTTCTGGCACGTTCATTGCTTTGTCAATGGATGTCATGAGAATCGCTATACCGGTATATGATGACCGCATAGCAGCAGTTGCCGATTTTGCAGACACACTTATGCTTGTTGCGGTTAAAGGCGGAAAGGAAATCTCAAGGGATCTCCTGCTGTTTTCCACAAAGGTCATCCCGGTAAAGGTGGGTGTTCTGTCCGAGCAGGCAGCGGATATCTTGATATGCGGAGCGTTGTCGCGGCCTTTTGCTGCAATGGTCATATATTCCGGTATCAAAATCATGCCTTTTATATCCGGCATGGTTGAGGATGTCATTGAAGCTTTTCTCAGCAATACTCTGGCTGATCCGCGGTTTTTCATGCCGGGTCATACAAAAGGGATGCACTGGTGCTCCGGGAGAAGATGCCGCCGCCATGGAAGAACCCAGGGATAGGAGAAACAATGCCAAGAAATGATGGAACAGGACCATTGAGGCTGCGGCTCCGGGGAAGCGGTATGAGCTTTCTCCGAATAGCCCGCGCAACCGGCAGCCGGCCGATCGGCAGGGGACTTTTAAGCCTTGGCGTTCCCGTTGTTGCTGCATTGATCCACGACCTGAGACAGCCGGACGGCTATTTGAGGCCGCTATTTAACCGGTTCAGGAAACACCAGCCCGCACTCAGGGTTATTGATGCGGACTATGAACGCGTAGAAGACGGCCGGAAAAAAATCGAAGAACAATAATCAAAGAAAGGAGGAACAAAGATGCCATTTGGAAATGGAAGAGGACCGGCAGGAATGGGCCCCATGACAGGCAGGGGAGCAGGTTTCTGTGCAGGATATTCAGTTCCGGGATATATGAATCAGATGTATGGAAGGGGATTTGGAGGTCAGGGAATCAACAGAGGAGGCGGCAGGGGCCATCGAAACCGGTTTTATGCAACCGGACTTTTCGGATGGCAGAGGGCTGCATACGATTATCCGTATAAGAGGGATGGTGCGCCTCTTGGTGCGTATGGAGAGCCGTATGTCACTCAGCCCTGTTATTCGAAGGAAGATCATCTCGATGATCTCAGAGCGCATGCGCAGCACATGGAAGGGATGCTGAAAGACATCAAAAAACAGATAGATTCCCTTGAAGCTTCGGCTGAAACTGACACGGAATAACACAGTACCGGTTATGGCTGCAGTTTTTCTACCGGTTATAACCGGTTTAATCATTTAATAAAGATGAGAGGAAAAAACATGAAGATAGCAGTCAGCGCGACAGGCAAATCACTAGACGATCAGGTAGACGCCCGGCTCGGCCGTGTACAATGTTTTCTTATTGTGGACACCGAGACCATGGAGTTTCATGCCCTTGACAATGCAAGTATCAACGCCGGAGGCGGTGCCGGAATTCAGACTGCACAGATGCTCTCCGAGCAGAATGTAAAGGCGGTATTGACCGGGAACTGCGGTCCGAATGCATTCCAGGTTTTCAATGCCGCAGGCATTCAGGTAATCGTCGGTGTGAGCGGGGTTATCCGCACCGCCGTGGAACAGTTTAAAAGCGGGGCCTTTTCCCAGGCAGCTACGCCCAATGTCGCTCCCCATTCAGGCATGAAAGGCGGAGGCGGCATGGGCAGAGGCCGGAGATAATGACCGCAGCGAATAACCGGCGTACCATCGCCGTAGCGAGCGGCAAAGGCGGTACCGGCAAAACCACGATATCAACCAATCTTGCCCTTGTCCTTGCTCAGCAGGGTAAATCGGTTGAGCTTTTGGATTGCGATGTGGAAGAGCCCAACTGCCATATCTTTCTCAAACCGCAGATACACTCGTCAAAGCCGGTCAATGTCCTGTATCCAAGCGTTATACAGGACAAATGCACCGGCTGCGGCGTATGTGCCCAGGTGTGTGAGTATTCGGCCATTGTCGTGGTCAAGAACAAGGTGCTTGTCTTTCCCGGACTGTGCCACAGCTGCGGCGGATGCACGCTGTTCTGCCCTGAAGAGGCACTCGAAGAGGTTGAAAGGCAGGTGGGTATTGTCGAGGAAGGAAGCAGCAGCGGCATACACGTTATTCAGGGTCTGCTCGATATCACAGAGCTGATGTCCGCGGCAGTTATTAACGGGGTAAAGAAGTCGGCAGGTCTCTCGGATATCGTAATTATCGATTCCCCTCCCGGGACATCATGCCCGGTTATTGAATCCGTCAAGGATGCTGATTTCGTTCTTCTTGTCACCGAGCCGACACCGTTCGGTCTCAATGATCTGAAACTCGCAGTTGGCATGGTCCGCCAGCTCGGGATCCCGTTTGCCGTTGCGATAAACCGGTGTGACATGGGTGACGGGGAGGTTCAGCGCTACTGTGATGATGAACATATCAGGATAATCCTTGAAATACCGGACGATATCAGGATCGCACAGGCATACTCTCGGGGTGAGATGATCATCAATGTTCTTCACGAGTATAAAGGTCTGTTCGTTCAATGCCTGGAGACATTCTTCAATCAAAAAGATCCCGGCCTTAATACAGGGCAGGATGGACAGTGATTATAGTATGAAAGAGATAGTCATTATCAGTGGAAAAGGCGGCACAGGCAAAACAAGCATTGTTGCATCCCTGGCAACCCTGGCGGGAAAAAAGGTGCTGGCTGACTGCGATGTGGACGCAGCAGACCTCCATCTTGTTCTCGAGCCGGAGGTTCTGAGCCGGAATGATTTTTCCGGGGGCAAGAAGGCGAGGATCCTGAAAGAGGAATGTACGGCCTGCGGCAAGTGTATAGACGCATGTCGCTTTGAGGCAATCCATTACCCTCCTGTCGCAAGCCGTACTGTTCACGCGCTGCCGCAGATAAACCCCACCTTCTGTGAAGGGTGCGGCGTATGTGTGCGTGTATGCCAGGACAATGCAATTGCATTCGAGCCTGCCGTCAACGGACAGTGGTTCATATCCGATACCCGTTACGGGCCTATGGTGCATGCACGGCTGGGTATTGCCGAAGGGAATTCAGGCAAGCTCGTTTCTCTGATTCGCGCGGAAGCCAGAAAGATAGCTGAAAGGGATGAACTGGAGTTCATCATTGTTGACGGGTCTCCGGGAATAGGGTGTCCGGTTATCTCGTCCATAACCGGGGCAGACATGGTGGTGGTTGTCACCGAACCCACGCTTTCCGGACAGCATGACCTGGACCGTGTCGCACAGCTGACCAGTCATTTTCAGATCCCGACCACCGCCTGCATCAATAAATGGGACCTCAACCCGGAAATGACCCGGCAGATCGAGGCGCGCTTAAAAGACCAGGGCATACAATCGATAGGCAGGATCCGTTATGACCCCGCTGTCACCAGGGCCCAGATAATGAAATCCAGCGTTGTGGAATACACGGGTGGGGCAATATCCGAAGATATCAGGTCTGTGTGGAGGAACATCATCTATGCCCTGGGGTATTTCATAAATAAATGAACAATAAGGAGAAACAGAGACATGGATGGAAAGAACAAGGAAAAAGGCTGCAGCTCAAAGGGATGCAAGGACAAGGCGCCTGACTCGGCCCAGAAGCTCAGGGATATTACCGAGGATCAGGCCCTTAAGAACAGGTTGTCACTCATAAAGCACAAGATCATGGTGCTCTCCGGCAAGGGAGGGGTAGGGAAAAGTACTGTTGCAGCCAATGTCGCAGTTGCGCTGGCAATGGAGGGCAGGAGGGTTGGTATCCTGGATATCGATTTTCACGGCCCGAGTATCCCGACGCTTCTGAACCTTGAAGGAAGGCAGATTCAGCACGACGGCGAGTCACTGCTTCCCGCCGAGCTCGCAGAAGGGGTAAAGGTCATATCGCTCGGATTTTTCCTGAAAGATCCGAGCGATGCCGTGATCTGGCGCGGTCCCATGAAGATGAACGTGATCAAGCAGCTGCTTACCGAGGTGAAATGGGGAGAGCTGGATTATCTCATTATGGACTTTCCTCCGGGAACGGGGGACGAGCCGCTTTCCGTGGCACAGCTCGTACCCGACAGCGACGGGGCGATTATCGTGACTACGCCTCAGAATCTGTCCACCATTGATGTGCGCAAATCTATCACCTTCTGCAGAAAGCTCAATGTGCCGGTGATCGGCGTTATCGAAAACATGAGCGGTTTTGTCTGCCCTGAGTGCAGGACAGTGCTTGATATATTCAAGACCGGCGGAGGCGAAAAGATGGCTTCCGAAATGGGGGTTCCCTTCCTTGCGCGCATCCCCATCGACCCGCAGGTCGTGGAGGCATCGGACAGCGGCAGCCCGTTTGTCTACCATTATTCAAAGACCGAGGTGGCCAAGGCTTTCTTGAAAGCGGTTCAGCCACTGCTGGCGCTGGAAGATGTTACGGTTGAAAAACCATCAATAACAAAGGAGAAAGGAATGAACACTAAACGGATTGCAATTCCGGTGACCCAGGGTGTCCTGAGTTCCCATTTCGGCCACTGCGAGATCTTTGCCATCTTCGATGTGGACAGCGAGAACAGGGTGCTCGGCAGGAACGATGTGACACCTCCGCCTCATGAACCGGGGACTTTCCCGGCATGGCTCAGGCAGCAGGGTGCGGATATCATCATTGCTGGCGGCATGGGTTCCCGGGCACAGGGATTGTTCAACGAAAGCGGCATCCAGGTGGTAGTGGGTGCCCCAACAGTCGATCTCGAGCATGTTCTGGAAGGCTATCTCAACGGTACCCTTGAAACCGGGGGGAATCTTTGCGACCACTGATGGTTACTGACCGGGAAATCATGCATTTTCAAAACACTCATGACTTTTATTGCAGGAGCGACTCAAGCCGCTCCTGCCTGGTTAACACATATAACATTTGATGACCGGTGAACTGCACTATGATCTGAGAATGAAGGAGGGGCCATGAAGCTCAATGAGGTGGACAGGGTAGAGGTTGTAACGTTACAGGACAATTATATCGATATTACTGATCTGGAAAGCAGCCCGGTTGTTCTCAGGGCGAATCCCCTCGAAGGAGTGGAGCTCAAGAATTCGGTGCTGGCTGAACACGGGTTCTCCGCATTCATACGAACCACGTCGGGTGATGCAGCAGGGACAATGATCTTCGATTTCGGGTTTTCATCTCATGGTGCAGCGTACAATGCCAGAATACTGGGAATTGATATGGCAGGGGTCGAGGCCCTGGCATTGTCCCATGGTCATATGGACCACACCGGCGGCTTCGATGCCATTGTCGACATGGTGGGTGACAACATAGACTTTGTTGTCCATCCCGGTGCTTTTGTCTCGCCGAGGTATCTGAAATTCTCAGAGGAACTCAAGGTGTATTTTCCGGAGTTTTCAAAAGACAAGGTCCTTGCCAGTGGCGTCAACCTCATCGAGACGGAAAAGCCCTATGGGCTTTTAGGCGGAGATGTTGTCTTTCTCGGTCAGGTTCCGCGGTGCACGGATTTTGAACGGGGCTTTCCCATTGCACACCTTGTCAAAGACGGAAAAGAACAGTGGGACCCCATTGAAGACGACTCGGCAGTCGTGATGAATGTCAGAAATAAAGGGCTTGTGGTCCTGTCAGGATGTGCACATGCCGGTATAATCAACACGGTCAAACATGCACAGGAGGTCACCGGGATAGAGAAGGTCCATGCCGTAATGGGCGGGTTTCATCTTTCAGGTCCCCTTTTCGAGCCCATCATTGAAAGAACCACGGATGAACTGAAAAAGCTCGGCCCGGACTACGTCATACCGACGCACTGCACGGGCAGAAAGGCCATAATGCATATCGAAAAGGAGATGCCCTCTCAGTTCATACTCAACATGTCGGGGACACAGCTGACGTTCAGGATGAAAGGGGGATAAAAGGGGTGTCCAAAAGGGGTGTCACACACAAAAGGGGTGTCAGGTCTTGCACAAAAGGGGTGTCAGGTCTTGAAACTTGACATAGGGAAGGAAAAGGGATAGAGGAATCTGCATGGGACGACCATTGCTGATAGAATATCCTGGTGCGTTGTATCACGTCACCAGTCGCGGGAATGAGCGTAGGGCGGTGTTTATGGACGATGAGGATCGACACCGGTTTCTTATGACCTTG
>DSAD01000200.1 GCA_011372875.1 Deltaproteobacteria bacterium | reverse complement strand
TCCTTGTTGTATTCATGGTCGCTTTGCCAGGGCAGTCAATGGCGGAGAATAATGCCGGGAGTATGGGCCTGACCTTTTTCTTTGGAGGCTATACCTTTGACCCGGATCAGGACCTCGATTCCGAACTGACTGTGGGGCTCGGCCTTGGATACAACATCACCAGCAACCTGGGCATAGAGGCAATGGTAAACACCGTGGATACAAAAGGCGACTTTGGCTTTGATGCATCCGCCCTTGTGAGTCATGTCGACGGTTTGTATCACTTTAACCCGGAGAAGAAACTTGTTTTGTATCTGGCTGCAGGCGTCGGGTTGATCAGGATAGATTATGACAGCTTCCTGCACAGCAACGATACGGATATGCTGGTGAACTACGGGGCCGGCCTGAAGTATTTCGTGGATAAGTCTGTTGCCCTGCGTGCAGATGTGCGCCACATTATCTCCTTTGGCCCCACAAATAATAACCTCAGATATACCCTTGGTCTGCTGTTTCCCTTCGGCGGGAAAAGCCAGCTATCGCAGAAAAGCGGCCAGACGGCGGTATTGCCCGAGTCAGACAGCGACGGCGACGGAGTGCCCGACCATCTGGACAAATGCCCGGATACTCACAAGGGTGTAGCTGTAGACCGTTACGGATGTCCCAGGACCCAGCCCACAGGCGCCGAAGTCACAGAGAGAGGGACATATGTTTTCAGGAACATACAGTTTGACACCGGCAAGGCAACCATAAAGCAGGGTTCATACGCTGTCCTTGATAACGTGGTAATGTTCCTGCGGGACAACCCTGATATGAATATGGAGATCCAGGGCCATACCGACAACATAGGGTCCGAGGCATTCAACGTTACACTTTCAGAGAGCAGGGCAGGGGCAGTGCTGGAATACCTTCAAAGCAAGGGTGTTGAATCCGGAAGGCTGACTTCTAAAGGATATGGTTCTTCGATGCCTGTTGCAGATAACGATACTGGGCAGGGAAGGGCTTTGAACAGAAGAGTGGAGTTTGCGCCAATAACCAGGTGAAGACCTCAGGTACACGAAGATCGAAGAAAACGAGGAGTATCAGGGGATATGCCTGATGCTCCTCGCTGCTGCCGGCGTCGTCTATAATGCAGTTTCCGATGAAACAACGGGAAAACGCAAGACATCCTCTTGTAAAAAGGGAGGGTGTTTTGCGTCACGATCCTTTCTATCCCTGTGTCAGAGGCACAAGGGTCAGCTCCACCCTGCGGTTTCGCTCTCTGCCTTCAGGGGTTGCATTGTCGGCAATGGGGCTCATCTCTCCGTAACCGACCGTCATAACTCTCATGCGGTCGACCCCCTGTGCCATGAAGTACTGGCCGACGCTTGCAGATCTTCTCTCTGAGAGGCTCTGGTTATACTGGTCGGAGCCGGTTGAATCCGTGTGGCCTGCGATCTCTATGAGGGTCTTGTCAAACTCCTTGAGAACAAGCACGACTGAATTCAGGACATCGTAGAAATTTGACCTGATATCTGCAGAGTCTGTATTGAAGGTGACGTTGCCCGGCATGTTCAGGATTATGTTGTCGCCGTCGCGGGTAACGCTGACCCCGGTGTTCTGCAGCTGCATCCGGAGCTTTTCTTCCTGGCGGTCCATGTAATAACCAACGCCGCCTCCGGCCAGGGCGCCCACACCTGCACCGATGAGTGCATTGCGCCTGCGCTGGCGGCTGTCTTTTCCTGAAAGAGCGCCTGCCGCAGCGCCCACAGCAGCACCGATTGTAGCTCCTGCGGCCGATTTGCTCATCTTTCTTTCTCCGGTGTACGGGTCAGTGGCGCACCCGCAGAAAAACGCGATGATAACGGCACCTGCGATCAAACGAATACCAATATATTTCTGCATATCTGATACCTCCTGTTGAATCTTGATTTTCTGAAATGTTCGGTGTGGATAGTTTAGGTTTGCACAACAGGATTGTAAAGGGTAAAGAAGCAGACTTGTGTAAAAGAACATGTTCGATCAGATGTGTCCCCGCGCTGTGGGGACACAGTATCTTCTTTGAGCGCCGGTGAAGGATGCACCGAAAAATAAGATCGAGTATCTATGCCCCGTGGCAGGATGCAGCGGGCTCATCCTGGTTTTAGCCCTCCGGGGAGAGGAAAAAGCTTCGCCCTGCACCTTATAACCTGGGCCTTAGACCCTGCTTTCACGCCAGAGACATCAGATATGACCGCAGGTTGGTTTTTTCCTGTTTCAGCCCCAGCTTGTCGCGGATATTGTTTCTGTGGAATTCTATTGCCCTTTTTGAAATGTGCAGCAGCTCCGCGATCTCCTTGGTCGATTTACCTTCTCTGACAAGATTTGCAACCTGAATCTCCGTGGGTGTAAGGTTGAGATAGTGAGAAGAAAGCTTTTTCAGAAACGGTGAGACAATATCATTGAGGTTGGATTCGAGTATCTGGATATACAGTTCCTGTTTTTCATCCAGGCCGGTCTGTCTCAATTTCTCGATATAGGGCACGGCGAGTTCCTTTATGTTTGTGAGCACCTTTTCCTCGAGCTCGTTCTTGTCCTGCTCGCCGCGTTTGAGGAGCACCTTGAGCGCGGTATTTGCCTCTTCCAGATTCAGGGATTTGATATTCAGTTCCTCTTCTTTCTGCATGAGAGACTCCTGCGCTGCCTTTCTCTCCTCCACCTCTTTCTTCAGCCTGATATTTGCCCGTACAAGCTCTTCGGTTCTTTCTTCGACACGCTGCTCCAGGCTTTCATATGCCTTGCGCAGTCTCTGCTCGGTATTCTTCCTTTCCGTAATGTCGACAAACGAGCACATCAGGCAGATCGGTTTTCCGTCATCGTTGTTAACCATGCTTGCCGAAAGCTGTACGGCAAAGGGGGTTCCATTCCTTTTTGTGGCGATGATCTCGCCGAACCAGTCCCCTTTCTCATAGACCGCTTTGAGTATCTGCATTGCTTCATCCTGGGACCTGGCGAAAGAGAGTGCAGACCTGCCGAGTACCTCACAGGGGTCTTTGCCGCCCCACAATCGAATGAATGCATCGTTGACATAGGTGATGTTGCCTTGAAGGTCACCGATGGCAATGCCATTTATCGATGAGGCGATAGCAAAGTCCTTGATCCGAAGGTCTTCTTCCATGCGTTTGCGGTCGGTGATGTCGACGAACGAGTCCATCATGCAGACGGGCTCGCCTTTCTCATTTTTTACCAGGCTTGCCGAGAGATGGACAGTAATTGGTGAACCATCCTTTTTAAAACCAGAGGCCTCGCCCGACCAGCTCCCTTTCTCGACTATCTCCTGGTATATCTCCATTGCCTCCTGCTCGGACTGGGCAAGATCAAGAGCAGATGTGCCCAGCACCTCTGATGCGTCTGATGCCCCCCACATTTTCAGGGCCGCGTCATTGACATAGGTGATGTTGCCCTCGAGATCACCGATGCCGATGCCCTGAATAGAGGATGAGATCGCGAAATCCTTGATCCTCAGCTCCTCTTCCATCTGTTTGCGTTCGGTAATATCCATGAAGTAATTCATACCGCAGATGGGCTCGCCGTTTTCATTCTTGACAATATTCGATGATAAATGGACGTAGATGGGTGATCCATCCAGTCTATATCCTGAGATCTCTCCGGACCAGCTGCCCTTTTCAAACACCGTCTTCTTTATTGCCATTGCCTCTTCTTTCGACTGGGAGATCTCTGCAAAAGATTTGCCGAGCACTTCAGAGATGTCATGTGCGCCTATCATCTTCAGTGCCGCATCATTCGCATAGGTTGTTTTTCCTTCCGCATCGGTCAAGGTGATGGGGTTAATAGAAGAATCGATTGCAAAGTTCTTGATCTGGAGTTCCTTCTCGATCTGTTTTCTCTGTGTGATGTCGACAAAGGAGTCCATCATGCAGATCGGTTCGCCTTTTTCGTTCTTTACCAGGCTTGCCGAGAGAAGCACTGTGATGGGAGATCCGTCTTTTTTCCTGCCGCTGATCTCTCCGGACCATCCGCCTTTTTCAAGAAACTCTGCAAACACACTCAGTGCCTCATCTTGGGATGAGGCAAGGTCCAGAATGGATTTTCCCAGCATCTCAGACGTGTCGTCGGCCCCCCACATTTTCACGGTCGCATCATTTACATAGGTGATCCTGCCCTCGAGATCTGCGATGCCTATTCCCTGGACCGAAGAGGCGATAGCGAAGTCCTTGATCCGAAGGTCTTCTTCCATGCGTTTGCGGTCGGTAATATCGACAAACGAATCCATCATGCAGACGGGCTCGCCTTTTTCGTTCTTTACCAGGCTTGCCGAGAGATGGACGGTGATGGGAGCCCCATCCTTTTTAAAGCCTGATGCCTCGCCCGACCATTTTCCTTTGTCCAGGATCGCCTGGATTATCTCAGACGCCTGCTGCTCAGACTGTGCAAACCTCAGCACAGAAGTGCCCAGGACCTCGGACGGGTCATCAGCGCCCCACATCTCGAGAGCCGCCTTGTTGACATAAATGATATCGCCCTTCATATCGCTGATGCCGATACCGTCGATTGACGATGCAATGGCGCTGTCCTTGATGCGCAGTTCGTTTTCTATCTGTTTGCGCTCGGTTATATCGACGAAAGAGCACATCATGCATATGGGCTCTGCCTGTTCATCTTTCACCAGGCTTGCCGAGAGAAGAACCGTAAAGAGTGAGTTGTCTTTCTTTCTGCCAGATATCTCCCCGGCCCATGTCCCTTGTTCCAGTATGATCTGGATGATCTCCTGTGCCTGCTGTTGAGATTGTGCAAACATTGTTATCGGCTTTCCCAGTATCTCTTCCGGATCGTCTCCTCCCCAGAGCCTTAATGCGGAATCATTTACATAGGTAACATTGCCATCGAGGTCTCCGATGGCAATGCCGTTGATGGACGATGCAATGGCAAAGTCCTTTATACGCAACTGAGCTTCGATATGTTTGAGTTCGTCGATACGATCCTTGAGCCGCTGTGATTCTTTAACCGTTCTTTTCTCCGGCAAAGCTGTCTCCTTTATCATTCAACCTGTGTTCTGCATTTGAATATACTGCCTTGCTGCTCGCTTACGAGGTATCAACGAATCTATTTTATTGCACCCGCATTGTGCCTGTTTCAAGCAGCTTACGTATCCTTTTAATGGGTTTCTGTTTTATATCATGGGCTTATTGCCTTGTTCTGTGGGAGCGGTCTTATGCCGCGACACTTTTTTTCACGGTTGCAGAAAAATAGCGGCTGAAAGGCGCTCCAACATGGTATATTCCTTCACTAACACAATATGTGAATGCAATGTCTAATTACCAGGTTTTCTTTGTTTTTATCTTTTAAATTCAAAATTTGCAATCCCAGATTCGAAGTCTTTTCCCAGAGGCCCTTTACCTGCATTATTTTAGGTTCTGCACTGTCATTTCTCGAGTCAGGGCGCTAAGCGCGCAAAAAAAACAAACAAGGTCATGTCTTTGTGTTCGTGGCTTTTCTTGCGTGAGGATGTTCTTCAATCCTCCCGAATGAACATCTTTTATAAACACGATGGAGTAATCAGTGAACCTTGTGCCCGGAATTAACAATAGTCTCGTTACTTAAAAATCCGCAATCCTCAATCCGGAGTCCTGAGTCTGCACAGCCAATCAGAACGGCACCACGAGACCGATCGTTGCCGAAGAGACGATCTCATAGTTGAAGACACCGATCTTGACAGGCTCCTCACCGGTGAATGAGGACAGGAACGAGCCTGAATACCAGCCCGGGGTCGGCTTAAGATAGGATACTTCAAAGATGGGATCGAACCTTTTCAGGTCGTATAACCCGGTACGTGCCTGTGCGACAAACCTCATCTTATTTTTCAGCGGGATCTCGATGCCTGCCAGAAGGTTGAGGACCAGCCCGGTGACATATTGGGTCTCCTGCATCTGGATCAGGTATTCGGGTCCCAGAAAGAATTTCTCCTTGACGGCAGAGCTTTCAACATCGCGCCTGGCGAAACAGAAACCCAATCCCCCGCCTACATAGGGATTGACCTTCTTGTCTTTGTGCAGCCAGTATTTGGCGCTGAGCGTTATAGGCATGAGATACAGCGTGGTCTTCGCATCGACGCGCCTCAGGGATTCGTCGCTTATGACAACCCCTTCTGCATTGGCTATCACGCCCATGCCCAGATTTTCATTCGGCAGGTCTTCGGCCGTGATTGTTTCTCCCGGTCCGGGGACATAGCCCGGGATATACTCTTCTCCGGCCAGGAATATCGATTCTCTGGTTCCTGCGATCGACCATTTGCCTTTTAATGCTTCCAGCCCAACACTGAAGATTATAGAGAGGTTCTCGTTCATTTCCTTGTCTATGCCAACTGATATGGCAGGCCCGTAATCCAGAAAGCCTCTGAAGGTTTTATCGTGTATTGCGAAGCTGGCCCCTGGTTTTATAAAATAGGCCATGCCGAGTTGTTTTATTTCCGGTTCGGTCAGGGGCGCAGTCAGGATGATGGTTTCCTCTCTTGCCGGAGAAGATACCGTCATGGGTGCCGGAAGTGACGGATCATGCCGGGGTGTGTCTATCGCAGACCCTTGCGGGTGAATATCCGGGGGGGGCTCTTCAAGTGCGCAAATGTTCGAGATTAATAAGATCTGAAGCAGTACAGAAAAAAGGATCGTTCTCATTTAAATGGCTCCTGTTTCAAATTGTCAGAGAAAAATAATACATACATGAATAAAACCGGAACATGTATGTGTATAATTAAAAATATATATAGTTTGTCTCTCCTGACTCCCTGCAAAAATTATTCCCTGCGTGTATGGATACAAGGTGTTGATATTAAGGTATAATTAAATGATGCCTGATTGCAAAACAGGATTAATGAAAAATCTTTCCTCTTTTAGGGTAAAAGCTTACCACAAGGAAACGTGATACGCGCCTTGCGCGTTAAGCACACATTGTGTTGTTATACGAAGTCTTTTATCCTGAATACCTCATATGGCCTTGTTCTGTGGGGGCGGCTTTAGCCGCGATAGTATTTTTGCCGGGCGTAGAAGAATCGCGGCTGAAAGCCGCTCCCACAAAGTGTTCAGGACTATCAGGGACAAATGTGCAGGTTCTGCCTTGGTCCTTTTAATCCCTTGGGGTTAATTCCCCGTAGCTTGCTGCGAATTGCCTATTCACAATACAAGGCTTTGGATACGCCGTTGCTTGCGGCGGGGTAGTTTATTGTCTCGGGCCTGATACCCTGTGTCATCCCTTGAAATATTGTCTGGCACGTCCACTGCATTCATGGTAACGTTGAAGATTCAATGAGTATGATTCGGAGGTCTGATATGAGAAAAATGATCCTGGCACTCATTTGCCTGGTCGTGGCGAGTGTTATGATATGCATGGGTTTTGGCTGCAGCTCGGGAGGCGGCAGCGGTTCCTCTTATGTAAGTCCGGTAGAGAAGCAGAAGCCCGAGGGCGTTTGGCTCGGGGCCTACTGGAACCGGGATCTCTCATCGAATACAGTTTCCGCTTTTTCCTCCAGCATCGTTACCTGCGATGGTGAGGCCGTGTTCATGTGCGGGGGGACCCAGTTTGTCGCAGACGGACAAGACACCTATCTGTCTGTGGTGCCCGGATTGATCCATCCGCTAGGACAGTACCTTGAAGGAAGGCTTCATATGAATACATGGGATACCACCGGGGTAGATCCGGATTATTATTCGTTCGACACAAGGATATTGGACAGCAGCGAGCTTTCCGGCAAAGACAACTATTTTTACGGGTCAGTTAAGACCAAATATTTATTGCAGGGTCTGTTCAAGGATGAGACCTTCTCGCAGGGAGGGGGGTTCAGCCTTGTCTACAACACGACCTATGAGGTGTCTCCCAAGGTGACTGATCTCGAGGGGAAATGGGTTGCCGGCAATGTCTTCAAGGTCGGCAGCGCCAACACCCTGGGATTATGGATAACCCCAGATCCGCTCCCTGCCGATCCATCAATAGACGACACCACCAGCGGCACTATATACGCAGAAGACTCGTTCGGCAATTCTTTTGACGGCACTATACAAATACACTATACCGAAAAGGGAGCAATAGAAGGCAACATCTATGATGTCACCCTTACCTTTGACGGCATAGAGATGACAGGCCTTGCCTCGTATGTCATGGAAGTGCATACCGGAGGGATTGAGATCGGCAGCAAGGCCTTTATGCTGGGAGTCTCGAATCAGGAGCAGGGATACATGATAAACATCCTGTCCACGATGGCTGAGTGAGCCGCGTATTCCTGCCCAGGCTCAGGCCTCCCGATAAGGGAATTCATATCTGGCGACTCATACCCTCTCCGGTATTGACTTTTTTCTCCCCGGGGCAGTGTCATGTTCGCTCGTGCACGCATTCTTTCTCAGGTGAAGAACTATAGCGCTGTTTGCAGAGCAAACAGCGCATCTGCCGTTAAATGGGCTCCCGGCAAGGGCTGAGACAGGGTACAGGGTTTGATGCCCAACCCGGATCTTGCGTAGGATAACCCCCCCCTTTTTTATCTTTTGTGGGAGCGGCTTTCAGCCGCGATTCTTCTGCATCCGGTAGAGCTGATATCGCGGCT
This sequence comes from Deltaproteobacteria bacterium, assembly GCA_011372875.1. Lineage (GTDB taxonomy): Bacteria > Desulfobacterota > Desulfomonilia > UBA1062 > UBA1062 > DSAD01. The sequence continues at coordinate 469 of DSAD01000200.1, read as the reverse complement.
GAAGCCGCTCCCACAAGGTTAGATAGATTCCACAGGTGCAGATAGTTCCCACAGGTGCGGATAAATCCCACAATTCGGCAGTATAGCCGGATTGGACGACCGACAGGTTGCCCATCGGGTGAGATCCAGGGATGGATCGAATCACAGAACAAGGCCATATGCTTTGTCAAGCACAAAAGACTTATTTGACTGCAAAATGTGGATCGATCTTTTTTGTGTCTGAGGTCTTGTTCTTTCTTGTCCGATCTGCATTAGATCAATAGCTTGCCCATTATGTTTGATGATCTCGCAAAAAGTCCGGAATAGGCACTTTTGATACTTGTAACTATATGATATTATTGGTTGCCAATTCTTACAAACTGACTTTTTGCGAGACTGTCATGTTTTAATATCCACAATTCGCAAATCAATAACCTTGCATTCTGCCCAATAATGACGGGCAGGGTGCTTGAGTTCAGAACTCTATACC
>DSAD01000056.1 GCA_011372875.1 Deltaproteobacteria bacterium | reverse complement strand
TGCATAAGCAGACCGATCGTTGATTGCCACCCTCAGCCCGACTCCGAATTCTTCACTGCTGATGTATTTTTCTATCTTCCCTGCCTCTGAAACGATGGAGGTTCCCTTCTTTTCCTCGATGTATACCTCGGAAAAATCTCCTCCATGGAACAGAGCCTTCTTGAGGAGTTTCTCGATGTCTATCCCGGCTATCCTTGCTTCCACGTCTTTACCTCTCGTGCCATTTCTCTTTTTACATCCCTTTCCTTTATGGCATCCTTTTTGTCATGAGTGTGTTTGCCCTTTGCCAGCCCAAGCTCTACCTTGACAATATTACCTTTCAGGTAGAGGCACAGAGGTATCAGTGTTAATCCTTTTTCTTTAACCTTACCAGAAAGTTTCAATATCTCTCTTTTGTGAAGCAGCAGCTTTCTCTGTCTGGTAGGCTCGTAGTTAAAGATGTTTGCCTGTATGTAGGGGCTTATATGAAGATTATTGATGTAGATCTGAGTGTTTCGTATCTGGGCAAAACTGTCTTTTATGTTTCCTCCGCCATTACGCAGAGATTTCACCTCCGGCCCTCCCAGAACAATGCCAGCCTCTATGGTTTCCAGTATGTCGTAGGAATGCCGGGCTTTTTTATTGAGGCAAAGTATCCTTTTTGCCTCATTCTTCATGGACAACCTCGATTATTCTGGGATTATCAATCCTTTTGCCGAGTTTTCTCACCAGGAACAGGCTTGCGAGAAATGCGAGGACGGCACTTGAGGCCTGAATGGTTTCGTTCAGATCGAGAAGGCTGGTGGTAAAAAGTGCAAGGAGTATGGCACATAATGGGACAAGGAATGCATAGGTGCAGGCCTTGAGGAAAGAAACGCTTTCCAGGGCAACAATAACCCGATCTCCAATGGCTACCGGCATATCGGGTCTTGGAAGACGGAAATCCATCTCCGGTTTTGAAAGGCTGTGGCAGATCTTGGATGCATCACAGTTCTGGCATGCGGCCTTTCTGCTTATCAAGACCTGAACTTCATTATCATGGATATCTTTTATGGTGCCGCAGATCGTATTTATCATATCAGGCTCGGGTTAATCCGAAAATATCAGGGGCATGTTCCATTATCTCTCTATTCATGAAGTCGTATATTTCTTTGGCCGTTTTCATGGTAAAGATATGCTCCGTAATTGCCTGGCATTGTTCCAGGTTGATTCTTCGGGCCATCTCCTTTACATGGGAGATGGCGAATGCATTAGTAGAGAGTATATCTATCCCCATGCCCAATAATATGGGGGTATAGATCTCTCTTCCTGCCATCTCGCCGCACATTGATACAGGAATGCCGACATTGTGTGCCGAATCGATGGTGAATTTTATCAGCCGGAGAACAGCAGGGTGCAGAGGTTCATACAGATAGTTTACATACTCGTTGCCCCTGTCTATGGCCAATGCATACTGGATAAGATCGTTGGTTCCGATGCTGAAGAAGTCTACATCGCTTGCCAGCATGTCTGCAATAGTGGCGGCAGAAGGAACCTCCACCATAATGCCTACCGAGATGCCTTCATCAAAGGGTATGCCCTTTTTTCTCAGATCATTCTTCGTTTCCTCCAGGATATCTTTGGCCTTGGACAATTCTTCCATGCCCGAGATCATGGGAAACATGATGGATGTATTCCCATAGTGGCTGGCGCGAAGGATACCTCTGAGCTGGGTCTTGAAGATATCGATCTCCTTGAGGCACAATCGGATAGCGCGAAGCCCCATTACCGGATTCATTTCGTTCTTCAGTTCCCCGAGAGAAGAGTAGAACTTGTCTCCTCCTAGATCCAGAGTCCTGATAACCGTATTGTACGGGGATACGGTTTCGACAACTGTCTTATATGCCTGGAAATGGTCTTCTTCATGAGGGATATCATTCCGGTTCAGATAGAGGAATTCTGTCCGGTAAAGGCCTATCCCTTCAGCTCCATGATCCAGTACGGTCTTTATCTCGTCCTTGAATTCGAGATTGCCTTTGACCTTGACGTATCGACCATCTTTGGTAATGGCCGGGAGTTTCGATCTTTCCTTGAGTTTCAGTTCAAATGAAAAGTATGACCTGGCTCTCTTTTCATATTCCGATATCTGGGAGTCTGACGGGTTAACAATGATGATACCCGAGATCCCGTCTACTATGAGTTTGTCTCCTGGATTGATGCAGGATGATGCATTCTCGAGACCTACTACGGCAGGGATTTCAAGGGAATGGGCGATTATTGATGTGTGAGAGGTGAGACCGCCTACATCTGTTGCAAAACCGAGCACCTTTTCCTTGTTCAGCATGGCAGTATCTGCAGGAGAAAGGTCATGTGCCACGACCACACTGTTTTCGAGCATGTGGAATCCGTCTGTTTTCTTTCCGATTAAATTCCGCAAGAGCCTCTCACCGACAAAGGTGGTATCTGCAACCCTGCTTTTGATGTATTCATCGCCGATAGGATCAAAATCTTTCTCTATCTCCTGAAGCGATATCTTCAGCGCCCATTCAGCATTGATATAATCGTCCGTGATGAGCTGCTTTACCCTGTTTATGAGGGAGGGGTCGGAAAGCATCATAAGATGTGTCTCGAGGATAAAGATATGTTCTTTTATGACATGCTGGGCTTCAAGCTGTTTTTTTGCATTGCTGATCTGTTTCTTGGATATCTCAACAGCGTTGTAGAACCGGTTTACCTCATCTTCAATGAGTTCTTTTGTGATGCGGATCTTGGGATAACGTTCTATTTTCTTTGTGTCGAGGAGCACTGCATTGCCGATGGCGATACCTGCAGAGGCAGCTACTCCGTGAAGGATATGAACCCGGCGTTGATTTTGATCCATTACTGTTCTCCGAAACCATCCTTTACAAGGGTTGCAAGGGCTTTGACAGCCGATGATTCGTCATCTCCATCAGCCCTGATAATAATGCCTGATCCTTTGGCTGCAGCAAGTGTGAGCAGTTCCATTATGCTCTTTCCATTTACATTCATGTGGTCTTTTATTACCATGATATTTGATGAGAAGTCAGATGCCTGCTTTGAAAATGTCGCAGCGGCCCGTGCATGTAGTCCAAGTTTATTGGGTATGGTCACTTTTCTTTCCTTCATTGTATAATAGCCCATATCAGAGTGAGAGTAAATATTCCATAAAATATCCAGAATACTCCCAGTCTTAGCCGCTGAGCAATAATGCACAAACAAAAAATTGATATTCCTGGCACAAGACCTGCCCCGATACCTTCCCAAAGGGCAATCATGGCAAGAACAGCTCCGGATAAAAGAGGTGTGCCGTATGATAAAAGCTTTGCCCGCTCAATGCTGAGTGCCCGTCCTATCTTCAAAGCCCCCTCGGGTCCGTCTTTGTACCCCTGGGTGAATCCCCAGGTCATGGTCCACAGATGAAGACTGTTATAAACTATCAGTGTCAGTGCAATCCCCCATAACTGTTCAGTGATCACAGATAAGATAAAAATCAGGGCGATAATGGGCTTGAGTGTTGCCCAGAAGAGATAGTCTCCTATTGCAGCAAGCGATCCCGCGATGGAGTTCCGGAGTTTCTCGATCATCTCATGATCCCCGGTTTCTTCGAGATGAAGGAATACGCCTGCTATTGTGGGAGACATATACGGGTGGGTATTAAAGAATCGTGAATATCTGGCAGCTGCTTTGTCCAGGAAATCAGGGCAGATACTTTTCAGGCCGGGAAGAATGGAATAGACAAAACCGATATTCTGCATTCCCTTGAAATTCCAAGCCCCTTGAATGAAGAAAGAACGCCATAATATTTCTGCTCGTACACCTTTGGATAGTCCCACAATGATTGAATAAGTAGCATACGAACAATGCAAGCGTCAATGATGTACAGGGACCGGGTATAGTGTGTAAGGTTTCAAGTGGGTTTGAATTTGAACAGGGATAGGTCAATACCCAGATAGCAAGTTTAAGCTCATGACATGGGTAACAGTTTTAAGATTTGTGGGAGCGGCTTCAGTCGCGAAACACTCGAGAGCATTTCATCCGGCAATTGTTGCACAAGCATTTTCTGCAGAGGTATTTACATGGGTTTTTTGATAATCGAATTGCGAAATGTCTCGATACAGGGCTACCCATAGTTAGTGCCTGAACCCTAAAGCTTCAAACCTTGTCTTCTTACCTCGATTTCTTCACATTCACCCTGTCGCAGAAATCTACAAGCTTGCATCTAGAGCAAAAAGGGCTGATGGGTGCGCACAGATTCTGACCATAGGGGACAAGGCAGTCGTTAATCCGTTTCCAGTACCTTTGAGGGAGGATATCGCGCAGTCTCATTTCTGTCTCATCAGGGGTCTTTGTTGAAACATAGCCCCATCTGTTTGTAATCCGGTGTACATGGGTATCAACGCAGATCCCCATCTTGTCGAATCCGAGTATCAGTACAAGGTTTGCTGTTTTACGGCCGACGCCAGGAAGCGTCAACAACTCTTCCATGGTATCGGGAACCCTGCCGGCATGGTTTGCATGAATGATGCGCGAGGTTTCCCTGATGCTTATAGCCTTTGTCTTATAAAAGCCAACCGGGAATATTTCTTTTTCGATTACCGATTCCGGGGTCCGTGCAAGTTCTTCAGGTGAAGATGCCACCTTAAACAGGCGATCGAAGGCGTCCTCCGTGGTGGAATCTTTTGTCCGCAGGCTCAGCATGGTGGATATGAGGACCTTGAACGGGTCATTGTCAAAGGCAACTCTGCTGACAATAGGGAGCTGCATGGTTCTGACCGCACGTTCGAGTATTTCAAAGACAGTATCGATCGCAGAGTTGTCCATAAGATGCTTTATATTCAAACGTCTTAAGGGCCGGGAATGCAGGTGTGTGTATCCTGCTTAGAATCCCACGCCGAGGCGAAATGCATATCGTCTGTCTTTATACTGTCCGGAATATGTGCCGATCTCTTCAGCATAGGACAGAAGATCCAGTTGCGCATATTTGCTTGCCAGACCGATCCCAACGGTCGTATAGCCCTGATAGAATCCCAGTCTGAGAGAGAGATAGGGCGTTGCAGCATATTCACCCCCTATGCGGATTCTTTTTGCCTGGTCTTTGTCATCTCCGAGCTGGTTGGTTATATCGACATAATCCAGGGCAATGGTAAAATCTCCGATAATTGCCGCAAGTCCCAGATCGATATGATCATCAATATTTCTTGCATCTCCCATGTCATTTTTTCCGAGATTGCTTGCGCTGATGCCGAAGTGGAAGTCGACGTTCTCTTCTCCTATGCGCACGTCTCTTATGCGGTATATCAAACCCAGATCGATAAGCGCGCCGGTGCCGTCCTCGGTATCGTCATCGAACATGTCTTTAAAGTCATCGGTTACAATGTCGACAACCGTATATTCATTATCAAGACTCTTGCGGGATATAAACTTCAAGCTTGCCCCGACAAGAAGATTATCATCAAAAAATGCATGGGCATATCCGGCAGCAACACCTGCATCACCAACTGCATCGATAACCAGTTTCGGATACTGCCTGTTCCTTGCCTGGAAATTGATTGTGCTGGTGCCTATAAGGGCAAAGGCAAAATTGGGTCTTTCATAATATGGAAGAAAGGTTACGCTGGTATGAGAGTATTCTCCAATAGCATCCCTTAAGAAAGAGGCTGTTTCGAGTTCACTGTCAAAGTCCACTCTCCTTGCCTCTCTGAAAAGACTGTATGATCTCTTCCCGACTTCAGCGCCCAGATTCAAAAGAGATACGCGGTTTTCAGAGATATCTGCCAGCCCTGCAGGATTATAAAAGAGCGCATTGACATCATTTGAAACAGCAACGAAGGCCCCGCCCATTCCCATGGGACGGATCCCCTTGTAAAGGTAGGAGTACTCCTTGGCGGACAGACAGGCAGGCAGGAAAGCCGTCAACAACACAGTCAGCAGAAAGATATTTTTGATATTCATTATGGTGTTACCTCTTCTGAGCTAATTAAATTAATATATTCATAAATGCCGGTGGTAGTTGCTTTCTCAGTTATGATGGCGGTTGTTATCCCTCCGCTAGGCATCATGAGAATTTCGCGGAGGAAGCCATCGAGCTGGTCTTGCAAGTCGTTCTGTTTAGGTTGAAGGTTGTTCTGCTGTAAAGATTTCCTGCTGATTGCAGTTACAGCATTGCTCACATCTATCAGGTCTTGCTGATACGGTGATAACCCGTCTTCATTGAGTTCTTCATCGTATGCATGTTCATCGATATCATCCCAGTCGTAATCGCTAAGATCTGAGCGGTAATATTGATAGGCCGCCTTATTGATAGGTGCAGGGACAATTCCGGCAACATATTTTGTATGCTCTGGTGGAAGCGGGTTTAGCGTATCAGCTGTTGCGTTACCCAGATTTAAGACGTAGTGCACAGCGGATGCAAGGCCAAGCTGGACATAATCATCATAAGTGGCCAACTCAAGACGCCTTAGGCTGTAGAATATATCCTTTGCGTTATCGAGATATTCGATCAGATCTACAATGCAACGGCCGTCAATGAAGACTGCATAAGGAGCATCATCATCAAAGATGAGAACCATCCTTAACATGGCATTGCATGTCGCATCCTCGGAGGCCTCAGTAAGGAACAAGGTGGCTTCAACCATATCAAATGAATCGGCATTTTTGTTATAAGAGTATGCGATAAGATTGGTAACGTCTATTCCGGCCGCACCCATATATCCTGATGCCAGGAGGCGTGCAACATCGGGATTAAGCGCTTTTGTTGTATAGTAGCTGGAAAGTCCAGCAATAACCGCATGATAATTTCCATCATCCAGTGCCCTGGCAGCATCCTCGATCTGGGCCTCCAGGTTTGTAGTGTCGGATGTTCCTTCAAGTAAGCTGTCATTGCTGCAGCCATACAGTATGAGTGCAAGAATCAATACTGTCATAATCTTTTTCATGGAATGTCCTCCTGTCGTGGTAAAAGGCCATATAGTTATATAATCTCAGTATAATTGTTCATAAGAAATTGCAAAAACCAGGCCATTATAACGTTCTGTCTATATATGTCAAAACAAATCTCCGGATAAAATCTCCGGATATTATAAAGAACCGAGCAATGATATTTTAAAGGCTTCCTGTAGTATAGGTCTTCAGGAAGTCAAGGGCATATCATCCAATATAGATCTGTAGAAAGTCAGAATAACTCCCTTTAAGGTAGAGGAATGGGGTGAGAAGGGAATAATAAAATAGGGCTTTTGACGCCTTGACAGCTTGCGGCGAGGTCGTTTCATTCCATATGCCTCAATATTCTGGGAAGTGTTATATATCTTTTGGGTGCTCAAACCTTTTTTCGTGCCTTGTTTTGCCGCGGATGAGGTGCGGATATTTCACCAGAATCAGTCAGGACAGAGGTCTTGATTGATTTCCGGAACACGAATAGCAGTTCGATCAGAGGAAAACCTTTTCGGTATGTGGGAAATAAATTACCATTTTTGATTGTGATTCATTGTCCAATCATGGATTTATAATGATGCTGTGGCTGAATAGCATGTGCAGGTTAGTAATGTATATCATAACAAATTAAGGTGTTGCTTTGCATTCAATGGCTTCCGATAATCTGCGGGCATGCTCAAGGAATGGATATTGCTAATATAATAATTAAATGATAATAGTGAATCTACATGGTAATGACAATTCATTATCAGACAGGTGTCTGAAAAGAAAGATTGTTCAGGTAAATGTATTGGCGATCTGGATAATTGGATCTTTTCCGGTTATATTCGGGTAAAAGGAGAGAATATTCATGAGAAGTCAAGGGTTGAAGCAGTTGTCCCTGGTGTTGCTGCTGCTGTCGTTGACCGCATGTTCCGGGGGCAGTGATTCTGATACGGATATTATAGGCGCTGAATCACTATACAGCCCCGGGGCATCAGTGGGCGCTGTCAGTTATTCTCAGGCATATGGGATTGAACTTCTCTTATTGAATGAAGACGGAACCTCATGTTTGCTTAATGATGGTGATTATATCGAACCTGGTCTCAGAACCCTTGGTGTTCGTATAGATCCTGATTCTGCACGGATAGACAGGGTTCTTCTCTCAGACGGGGGGGTATATCAGGTTAAGGCCGGCAGGGTCGATGATTTATATATTGCCGAGTTTAGAGTGACCCAGGAGAATCTTTATCAGAATGTTCTTGTTCAGGTCATTCATCTTGGAGGGCTTGCAAGTAAGGAAAAGGTTGTCTTAAGGACCTTTGCGCATGACTATGAAGACCGATTCATAAAGAACAGCATGGGGCTTATTGTTGGAAATGATATTCTTTCTGATCTGCGGGAGTCCCTGGCGGAGATGCTGGATGAGATGTTTCATGAAGCGATAAGCGATATTACGGGGCATTCATCTGGGCTTATAACCGAGATAGGTTATGGAGACAATGATCCGTTTACAACAGATGTGATAATAGTATCCCTCAATGCTGAAAAGAATGAATCATATCCAGGCTCGGTACTTCATATCTCCTTGATCATCAAGGATGTGTATCTTTCAGCTGGTTCCCTCCATGGTCAGAGCCTTGTAGCCACCAGTGGCAACGATCTTTATGTGGATTGTTTTGCTGCAATTGAAGACGAAGCAGAGGGCAGGGGTATCCGGTTCATTCTCGATTTCTCGGATTCTGCTCAGGTGAGCTTTGAACATGACTTCTTCCTGAAAGACATGGTCGAGAAAATGTTTGCTGCTGAGTTGAAGGAACTTGAGCTGCCATGTCTTGTCCTTGATCTCTCCGGCCTTGAAGATGGAATGTTCACCGACCTGGCCGGACATATTTCTTTTTATGGGAAAGATGTGGATCTGGATATGCTCTGCGATGCTCAAGATTCCGAGTTGTTTGATAAATTCATGTTCATCGATGTATACGGAATACCACAAGGCGCTGATGACGGTGCGTTGTCGCTGGGGATTGGGCTGCATACCGTAGATTATGAAGAAGTTATCTGGGAAAGGTATGTTGACTCGGAAAGCGGCCAGGCAGACCTGGAAGCAGGATTCGATGATTTCTTGAAAGACCTGGTCGATGACGAGTTTGAAAAGATGCGGCAGGACTATGGAGCTCTTATATCAAACCTGTCATATGGGG
>DSAD01000166.1 GCA_011372875.1 Deltaproteobacteria bacterium | reverse complement strand
TGTTTCACTTCCGGGAAGGGGTACTACAATTTCATTACCCGCAAATCAAGTATTGATGAAGGTTTGCCAAGAAAATCGCCCGCCATCTCTTAAACTCCTGTTAAAGAATATGTTCCAAATACCGATATGAAATAGTAGTATCAAAGATGAGGAGGCTCCGTAATGGGCATGAATATGGCCGGATATGAGGCATACAAGAAAACGCAGGTCCAGACAGCAGATCAAGGCTCTCTCATTTTAATGTGTTATGACGGAGCGATAACATTCATTAAGAAAGCAGAAAAGGCACATAAAGATAACGACTTCGCAGCATACTCCACTTTCCTTAACAAGGCGCAGAATATCATCTGGGAGCTTCACAACAGCCTTAATTATGAAGCCGGCAAGATCGCACACAATCTGGAGTCTATCTATAATTATATGATCAGGAAGATTATTGATGCAGACTACCATAAAGATATTGGGCCCGCCCAAGAGGTGCTCACCTATCTGAAAGACCTGAGAGAATCATGGGCAACGATAACAAAGAAAACATTCTGAACCTTCTCAACAGATGGCACAGCATAAGCATTAAAGAAACCGAGGCACTCTCTAGCGGTGATCTTGAATCATTGAACAGTTTTCTGAAAGAATCTCTTCAGGTTCGTTCACACCTTGAAAAACTCCTTGCAAAGACCGATTATTCAGATCTGGGCGATGACATTCTCGGTTTATTGAAGAAGCTCTCAGAGATTCATGCAAGCCTTACAACCGAGCTTAATCGAGGAAGGGATGAACTTTCAGACAGAATAGGCAATCTCCGCAAAAACAAGACCTCTCTCAATGGGTATAAGCAGAAAAAGATCACCAGCCCGCGCTTCATGAACGAGCACACCTAGGTCAAACAACCTCAAACGCTGTCATATCCGACCAAGCAGGCTTTTTTCTATTTTCCCGATATTTTTTCAGTCATCAACCATCTCTCAGAGTCCTTGAGTTGACAGATCATCATATTTCTCATAATCTCTCTTTTCATGCAGATCATACTCGCATCGGGTTCTCCTAGAAGAAGAGAGCTCTTCTCTCAACTGGGGCTGGATTTCAAGATCCTGATCCCTCATATTGATGAGACTCCCCTGGCAGGAGAACTGCCGGAAGACTTCTGTTCCAGGATTAGCATGGACAAGGCCATGCGCGTTTCGCAGGATTATGCGGATGCACTTGTCATTGCAGCTGACACCATTGTGGTTATTGAGGGCAGAATCCTGGGAAAACCAGCCGACAGCATGGAAGCCACGGAATATCTCATGCTTCTTAGCAACAGGATGCATGACGTCTATACAGGATATACCATCATGAACAGGCTGAAAAGGACAACCAGGACCATCCTGACTCGAGTGCATTTCAAAACCATGAGTGAAGAAGAGATCTTTTGGTATGTATCCACAGGAGAACCCATGGACAAAGCGGGTGCCTATGCTGTCCAGGGAGCAGGTTCAGTGTTTATCGATAGAATCGAGGGATCATATACAAATGTGATCGGTCTGCCGCTGTCTGATCTGTACTGGGATATGAAAGATTTTGGACTGAATCTGAAAACCATTGAACACGGGAGGTTCACCTATGGGTAAATATATCATGGCAATAGATCAGGGCACAACCGGCACAAGGATCATGCTTGTTAACAGACAAGGAGAGATCGTCTCCAGGGCATACTCGGAATTTCCTCAGATTTACCCGAAGCCTGGCTGGGTCGAACACGATCCGGAGGTGATCTGGACTACTACGGTATCTGTAATGAACGAGGCGCTGCAATCATCATCCATCGCGACTTCAGATATCGTCGGAATCGGCATCACCAACCAGAGAGAAACCACAGTCCTGTGGGAAAAAGAAACACTCAGGCCGGTTCATAATGCAATCGTCTGGCAGTGCAGACGCAGTGCGGGCATCTGTGATGAACTGAAAAAGAACGGCCATGCCGAGTTCTTTAACGAAAAGACGGGGCTACTTATCGATGCCTATTTCTCAGGCACAAAAGTGAAATGGCTTCTCGATAATATCCCGGGACTGCGGGATCGTGCTAAATCCGGGGAGATTGCATTCGGCACCATTGACACTTGGCTCATCGCAAAGCTGACCCGCGGCAGGATTCACGCTACAGATTATACAAATGCCTCACGTACACTGCTTTTTAATATCCATGACAAGGCCTGGGACCCTGAACTTCTCGACCTCCTTGATATTCCCGCACAGATGCTCCCCGAGGTCTTTGATTCCGCACAGATTATCGGCAGCACAGACAAATCAATCCTGGGCTGCGAGATCCCTATCGCAGGAATCGCCGGCGATCAACAGGCAGCGCTTTTCGGACAGGGATGCTTCTACAAGGGGCAGGCCAAAAACACGTATGGTACAGGGTGTTTTCTGCTTCTCAATGTCGGGGATCAAAAGATCACGCCGAAAAGCGGACTTATACTTACCCTTGCATGCAATGAGAACGGCAAGCCGTGTTATGCCCTTGAAGGTTCAATCTTTATAGCCGGTGCTGTGGTACAGTGGTTGAGAGACGGTCTCGGCCTGATCGAAAATGCAGCTCAGACAGAAGAGATTGCGCTCAGCGTCGACGATTCCCACGGGGTATACATGGTCCCGGCATTTGCAGGGCTCGGAGCCCCTTATTGGGATATGTACGCCAGAGGAGCGATTCTGGGCATAACAAGAAGCACTTCCAGCGCTCATATCATACGGGCAGGGCTCGAGGGTATAGCCTACCAGGTCAAAGATCTGATAAGCGCATTTGAAGAGTCGGTGAACACACCTTTCATCGACCTTAAGGTGGATGGCGGGGCGTGCATGAACAATTTCCTCATGCAGTTCCAGGCTGATGTGCTGGGTTGCCCTATTGACCGTTCAAATTACATTGAGTCAACAGGTATGGGGGCAGCCTTCCTTGCAGGGATTGCCACCGGTTTCTGGAAACCGGGGGAAGCTATCCGGGAATTAAGGGGGTCGAACAGGGTTTTTATCCCGCAGATTTCCCGTGAAGAACGAGACCGGCTGTATCGAGGGTGGCTTGAGGCTGTTGGCCGGGTAAAGAGCTGCGACTGATTCGATGAACCCCTTTGAATATATAGGAAGGACCGCTATCACCTTTATCGAGGAGCTGGGTGCTCTTGGACTCTTCTGCCTGCATATCCTCTACTGGCTCATACGACCTCCTGTTTTCTTCAGACAGTTCTTCAAGCAGATGGAATTCATCGGCGTGCGTTCATCAAGCGTTGTTCTGCTGACCGGGATGTTTACCGGGATGGTGAGTGCCCTGCAATCTCATCATGGCTTCAGTCTTTTCGGCGCTGAAGCCCTTGTAGGATCAACCACGGCTCTCGGCCTCCTGAGGGAACTGGGCCCGGTGCTCGCAGCATTGATGGTAACTGCCCGGGCTGGATCCGCCATGACTGCAGAGATAGGCACCATGCAGGTGACCGAGCAGATAGACGCACTCACTGTTATGGCGGTGAATCCATACCAGTATCTCATCATCCCCAGAATCTTTGCCGCGATTATCATGTTGCCGATGCTCACTCTGCTCTTTGACAGCATCGGCATCGTTGGTTCCTATGTGGTAGGGGTCGAGCTTCTTGATATTGAAAAAGGTATATTCATGGCAAGAATAGTGGAATATGTTTCGTACAGCGATCTCTTTACCGGGCTCATCAAGGCGGCATTCTTCGGGGCTATCCTGTCCATCGTGGGATGTTACAAAGGATTTACAACATCAGGAGGCGCCGAAGGGGTTGGCAAGTCAACCACCTATTCCGTGGTCATCTCTTCTGTCAACATCCTGATTGCAGACTATTTTCTCACCGCTATCATGTACTAGACAGCGATGCACCATCACCTGAACAGCCCTGCTGTAATCCTTATCAAATCATTGAAACCGCATCCACCGGGCATTCTTCAGCACAGAAACCGCATGCAATACAGGCCTTTTCCTCCCTGATATACGGGCGGCCGTGCGGATACTTTTCCCTGTCTACGGGTTCTGACAGCGCAAGACAGCTGACCGGACATGCATCGATGCAGATATTACATGACATACATGCGCTGTTATCAAACCGGGGCTTTTTCCACTGCGACCGTTTCATCATCAGGCATTGTTTCCCGAACTGGTCCAGCACTGCGTTATGAGGACAAACCCTGCCGCAAACTCCACATTCTATGCACACAGCCTCATCGATAACATGAAGCTCTTTCTTGTTACCTTCGATCGCTTCTACCGGACATATCTTTTTGCATGCCCCGCAACCGTTGCATGCTTGAGTTATTCTGTATGACATCTTATCCCTCCTGCTGATCAACAATACCAAGTCGTTTCAATGTCTCGTCTGACGGCTTACCAGTATCTGTATCCCAACCGAACTGTTCCCAGTAATCCTTCATCATCTTATCGATATTGACTGTTCTTCCCTTGTTAGCGCCTATTGCCTGCGGAGGTATTCCCAGTGCCCTGGGGCTTAACTTGTTCGCCCAGGGATCGATACCATGCCTTATGTTGAAGGCCTGTTTTATGGTCTGAATGCGTTCGCCGATCTCCATATATTCTTCAGGTGTTCTGTTCCAACCTGTAGCGGCGTTCAGCCAGTCAAAGGTGGGGGTCCTTTTAATCCCGACAAAGGAACCGAACATGCACATACCTGATCCGTTGATCACATTCATATACTTGCTGCATGCTGCAGCCTGCATGGCCTGATCGATACTCGCCCGGTATTTCTTGTTTTTATGGTAAATCTCGAAGGGCAGTAATTTTGGAAGCCCTTTGACCTTCTTCCAGAGTTGAAACATCTCATAGTACAGACCGGAGCCGATCGTATGCCTTCCGGGTGTCGGCTCCACAGAGTAATGCAGGCCGAATCCCGGGTCCTGTCTGCCGTCATGCATGGCCGGCTCCTGGCCACCTGCGTGAATCGTATACTTATGTGCCCCTTTTCCTATCTTCTCAGCCGCAACCTTTGAACCGTCAGCAAGTACATCCCCAAAGCCTTCACGATTGATCATCTTGTGGATAAGGGCGATTATGGCATCTGTATTTCCCCAGGTAAGATCAAGCCCTTCTGTATCATCTTTCGTGAGAATGCCGTTTTCAAAACACTCTATGGCAAAGGCAACCGTGGCGCCTGCAGATATCGTATCCATTCCGGCCCGGTTCAGAAGTTCGTTAAGGAAAAAGAGGCTGTCGGAATCCTCGTTCATACACAATCCGCCGAGAGCGAGCACGGATTCATACTCGGGTTTGTGCGTCTCGGAATATTTTCCGTTAATCGAACAGATGCCTCCACAGCCAAGAGGGCAGGAATAGCAGTGATACTTCATAATCTCATGAGCCTTGACCATATCCGGATCTGCTGATTTCGATTTCTTCATGGGCCAATCCACACAAGACCCTTTCCAGTTCTTGACCGGTGCATCGCCCCATTCCGGAGACATCTGATTCATACCACCTGTGCCCCACTTCCTGAGGATCATCTTGTATACCATGCCGTCCATTGCCATTGCCGTAGGCAGTATACGCAGCAGAGCACCGAGCAGCCCCATGCCCACAGCCGGCCCGAGCGGCAACTGAAACTTCACCCAATTGTTGCATTTCCTGCTGAGAACGTTCACCATTTCACGGCTGAAGGGCCTGATTCGTTTATGTCCGCAAAGGACAACGCCCTTGAGTCTTTTCGAACCCATAACCGCTCCAAGTCCTGATCTTGCGGCAAGCCTTCCCCTGTCATTACATATGCCGGAAATGAGAGAAAGCTTTTCTCCCGCCGGACCGATCACTGCTGCCCTGGCTCCCTGACCTGCCTCCTTTATGAGAGTCTCCTCGGCCTCGACAGCGTCCAAACCCCAGAGAGAAGATGCATCTCTCAGTTCTGCCTTCTTGTCATCCACATAGAGATATACCGGTTTATCGCTGATGCCGGTGAAGAAGATGCCGTCATATCCGCAGCGTTTTATCGCAGGAGATAAAGTACCGCCGCAGTTGGCGTCCCCCCACCCGCCGGTCAGCGGTGATTTTCCGACCACCATCCATCTCCCGGTAAAAAGAGAGCCTGTACCCGTGAGAAGGCCTGATACAAATCCCAGGATATTGTCGGGACCAAGAGGATCAGCTCCCGGTGGAATCCTGTTGTAGAGCATGTGTGCAGCAAGACCGAGACCGGACAGATAACGTTCGTATACCGTATCAGGCACCTGCTCCTGACTGATCTGTTTCTTGCCGAGATCGACAATCAGTATCTTTCCCATGAATCCTCTGTTCATAGCACCCTCCCTTATCAGTCTTGTTCC
This sequence comes from Deltaproteobacteria bacterium, assembly GCA_011372875.1. Classification (GTDB taxonomy): domain Bacteria; phylum Desulfobacterota; class Desulfomonilia; order UBA1062; family UBA1062; genus DSAD01. The sequence continues at coordinate 2,836 of DSAD01000166.1, read as the reverse complement.
CTAATGTACATCGCCTCAGAAGATTTTCCATGCCAATAAAACACCGCTTTTTCTCATCAAGAAAAGCGTTTATGTGATTGACTTTTACCTATGCTCGTTTTAATATAACACTGTTAACTTAACAGCGTTATTATCCTATAGGAGCAATTTATGCCAAAGGCTGCCCGTAGTCAAGAAGATATTGAGCTGATAAGAGAGAAGATCCTCGACGCAGCTCTTGCCATCATATCCGAACACGGCTTTAAATTTTTCAGCATGAGAAAACTCGCATCCTCACTCAGCATGTCTGCGACAACCATTTACAACTACTATTCCAACAAGGATGAACTCTATCTCATGATCCTTACCAGGGGATTTGATATGCTCTACAAAGATCTGTTCGAGATATTCAACACACGTGAAAATCCGCTGGAAAGACTGAGGGACATGGTAAGCTCATATGTTTCATTCGGCACTAAAAACGCCAATTACTACAATATCATGTTCACATCGGATGCCCCAAAGTACCGGGACTATATCGGCACGGATATCGAGCCTGTGGCATATTTCGAAAAGGAAACTGCACTGCAGCTGGTTGACATTGCCGCACAGGTCATACAGGAACTTGCCGGGACCGACCACGGTATCAGCATGAACGATGCACGGTATCTGGCCATAAAGTTATGGAGTTTTCTGCACGGTATCATTGCGCTGTCCAACAGCAGGGTCTTAAGGGAAGTTGATGATAACCCTGAAAAGATCATTGAAAGAATCATCGAAGACATTATTCAACTATTTATCTCAAAGGAGGTTCTGCATGAGTAAGAAGAATATTGCCGATATTGCAACCCATCTCCTATTAAAGACAATGGCGTTTCATTTCAATCTCTTCCCGAGGTTCAGGAAATATCTGGCCAGCGATGACGGGTGGATCAATTTCTCTCTGGGGATGCGAACCGAGACAGGGACGGTTGAACAGTGCATCACCTTTAAAGACGGCAGGGTGAGCGTATCTGGAAAAATACCTGAAAACGTCGATGTCGAGATGATATTCCAGGACAACGAGGTCCTGAAGAGCATGACGGAACTGCCGCCGAACGAAGTACTGAACCTCATACTCAAGAACAGGCTGACACTCAGGGGAAATCTTGCCTATGCGCAGGTATTCAACTTCTTTATATCGCTTTTCATGAAAGGCAAACAGATAAAGATGATGCAGAAGCAGACGGCAGACAATGCACTCCGGGAGAATAGGTCAATCCCTGCTGCATCTGCCGGGAAGGCATCCCTGAAGAAGATACAGCCGCTCAAGGCCGAGAGTATTGATCCCGGGGTGGAATATCTGAAAGAGGACCCGTATCTTGCATCCTACAGGCTCAAGGATTTTCCCAGACTCGAGAGGTTTCTCGACATCCACTTCACGAAGAAACCTGCCATCTGTCATGAACGACCCATGCTGCTCACTCAGTGGTACCGAAAAAACGGCTTTGAGAAAGACAGCGGCGGCAATCCCTGGATGGCCGAATTGAGACAGGCCCATGCCTTCAAACACCTCATGGAAAACAAAAAGCCCATTATCAGAAAAGACGATCTCATTGCAGGGACTACCACAACCAGGGAAATCGGCGTGGTGCTGTATCCAGACACCCATGGAACCATGATATGGGGGGAACTGTTCACAACGCCGTACCGACATCTGTTCCCCTACGATATCTCTTCCGATACCAGGGAAATCCTTCATCACAGCGTGTTCCCCTACTGGATCGACCGGAACATGCGCGAGTGGGTCAGACACAACCACAATGCCCCCCTTTCTCAGAGTCTGGATGAGCGGTTCGCTGTCTATTTCCTCTGGAAGACTGCCGCCCTGTCCCATACGATCCTGGACTATCCGAAACTTCTTAAAGTCGGAGCACGGGGCATCATCAGTGAGATCAGGCAGGAATTAAAGAATGACCGCAATTCCGACGAATTGAAAGAAGCTACCCTCAACGCCATGATCATGGCATACGAAGGCATTATCTCCTATGCAAGAAACCTCTCCGTACAGGCCCGTGCAGAAGCCGGCAAAGAGACAGACCCGATGAGAAAAGCTGAGCTTGAAAAACTGGCCGGGATATGCGCGCGGGTTCCGGAAAAACCCTGTAGAACCCTTGACGAGGCACTCAATGCCATCTGGATACACTGGGTGGGCGTGCATATGGAGAACACCAATGCGGGATTTTCCCTGGGCAGAATGGATCAGTGGCTCCAGCCCTACTTTGCCGCTGACATAAAAAAGCTCAGGACAAAAGCGCAGAGAAAGAAGTATATCAGGCACGCCATAGAGCTGGTGGGATGCTTCTACATGCGATGTACCGACCACCTCCCCCTTATCCCGGATATCGGCAACTACCTCTTCGGCGGCAGCTCATCGGACCAGGCGATAACGCTTGGCGGGGTAACCCCTGAAGGCAGCGATGCGGTCAATGACATGACCTACATATTCCTCAAGGTTACCGAGATGCTCTCAATAAGGGACCCGAACGTGAATGCGCGATACCACAGAGAGAGGAACAGCGACACCTACCTGAGGCGTCTGTGCGAGGTGAACAAGAACACTACAGCCACACCGTCGATTCACAACGACATAGCGGTAATGACCTCTCTCGAGGAGTTCAGCTACCCGGAAGAACACCTCAGGGACTGGGCAGCCACCGGCTGTGTCGAGCCGACGCTTTCAGGCAAGCACATAGGACACACCAACTGCATGATGTTCAATATGGTGGCGGCGCTGGAGATGGCCCTCTACAATGGATTCCACCCCCTGATGAGGTGGCATGTCGGGCCGAAGACCGGAGATATCGATAACGGCGGG
>DSAD01000002.1 GCA_011372875.1 Deltaproteobacteria bacterium | reverse complement strand
TCCCTGATCCCCGAAGACACCATGGATCTGACATCGTCCAGGATTATCTCGTTGCTGATATCCTTTCCTGCTTCAAAACGAAGCTCTTGCGAACCGGTCTCCGGCGCCAGTGTAACACCTGTGACCTTCGATTCCCTGAGGAGATCTATCAGATCCTCGCTTATCCTGCCGAAACGCAAAGACGGCGGCGCTACGCTGAGGCCCTGCTTATTGATCTCCTCGAACAATGCCCCGGCTTGGGGATGGTTATTGAGCGAGGTACTTACCAGGCCGAGTTTTTTTCCTGATGATGCAGCCATCTCCAGAAAAGGCATCAGATGCTTGAGACCGACAGGCCTGAACGGCGAATATATCTCACGTGCCGTACAGAATCTGCACCGATATGGACATCCCCGGGCAATCTCCAGGAGGAACATGTCTTTGAATACGGTCATTTCAGTAGAAATGGCTGTATGTGCCGGGATTTCTATTGGATCAATTACGGAAAGAAACGGCTTGGGGCCGCCGAATCCCTCAATGGAATCGCCATCTGAAATCGGACGTGTCCTGCCGGGCAGATAAATACCCGGCAGCCCTTCAAGCTGATCGAGAAAGCGATCATAGCCTGAACATGTATCAAAGGCAGCGCAGAGATGATCGGGAAGCGTTTCCCCGTCCCCCAAGAAACATATATCAACCGCATCTGCTACCGGCTCGGGGTTCAGTGTAACGGCAGATCCTCCTGCCAGGATAATAGGGCTTCCCTGCCTTTTATCCGCCATGATCTGTATCTTGTTGCCGAGCAGGATCCGGATCATGTAAATCCAGTCGAGTTCATACGATATGCTCATCGCGATAACATGAAAATCCTGCAGGGGACGGGCGGTCTCGACGGATCTTTCATAATCCAGGAAAAACCGCTCACAACATATCCGGGGATGTTCATTGAAAACCCGGTACATGGTGTGCAGACCGAGGTTGGACATCCCCACCCAGTAGGTGTTGGGATATACGAGTGCAATGTTGAGCTTGCCTCCCGGATCTTTTACAACTGATCCTTTTTCATCCAACATCAATACCCAGGCCTTTGATCTTCCTGTGAAGATTGCTCCGTTCCACGCCGATCAGATCGGCTGTCTTTGAAATATTATACCCGCACTGCTTTAATTTGAACTCTATGAATATCTTTTCAAATTCCGCCCGGGCATCTTTGAGTTCCGTTATACCGATGAGTTTGTCTATCTCCGAAGAAGACCTGGTTCCCAGAGGAAGGATGTCATCGGCTGTAATCGTATCCCCGGGGGTCATGATTACGAGCCTTTCGATAATATTCTTGAGTTCCCGTACATTACCAGGCCAGTCGTGCTGCATAAGTTTCCGCAGCGCGCCATCGTCAATGGCCTTTTTAACCCCTCCCTTCAAGGGGGAATACATCCGCAAAAAGTACTCCGCAAGACCCGGAATATCCTCTTTGCGTTCAATCAACCTGGGAACATGAATGGGAATAACATTGAGCCGGTAGTAGAGATCCTGCCTGAAACTGCCCTTTTCGATTTCCTTTTCCAGGTCCTTGTTCGTCGCTGTAAACACCCGTACATTGACCTGAATTGTCTGAGAGCCCCCTACACGTTCGAACCGCTGCTCCTGGAGGATACGCAGTATCTTTGCCTGGGTGGAAAGGCTCATATCACCGATCTCATCGAGAAACAGTGTACCGTCATGGGCCAGGTCGAACTTGCCGCGCTTCCTCTCGGATGCGCCGGTGAAAGCACCTTTCTCATGACCGAAAAGCTCGCTTTCTATCAGCTCTTCGGGGATGGCCGCACAATTAACCTCGATAAAGGGGTTCTTGCACCTTTTGCTCTTTTTATGCAGTCTGCGCGCAACAAGCTCCTTGCCGGTGCCGTTCTCTCCGAGTATCAGAACCCATGCATCAGACGGCGCGGCCATGTCGATCTGTTCCTTGAGCTTTTGTATTGCTGCGGAATCGCCGATGATCTCATCGTCTTTCTGGATCTTCTTTCTCAGCAGGGCATTCTCTTCCTCGAGCGCCTTGAGATGCAGTGTATTGTTCAGGGTTATAATAATCTTGTTCAGATCCAGCGGCTTTTCGATAAAATCCAGGGCACCGAGCCTGGTGGCACGCACAGCAGTATCTATTGACCCATGGCCTGTCATGATAATCACCGGCACCGAATAACCGTTATCCTTAAGCTCTTCAAGGATCTGGAGTCCGTCCTTGCCGGGCATCCAGATATCCAGGAGGATCAGATCCACATCCTGCTTCTCTACAATCTGCAGCGCCTCTTCCCCGTTTTGTGCAAGCAACGTAACATACCCCTCATCCTCAAGAGCCCCCTTGAGAGAAAACCGGATGCTTTCTTCATCATCTACAATCAATATGCAATGGTTCATGTACTACTCCTTTACCGGCAGTTCTATGCTGAAAACCGTGCCGAAGGGTTTATTATCCCTGACACGGATAAACCCGTTATGATCCGAGATAATCCTGTTGACAATGACCAGACCGAGTCCTGTTCCGCTCTTTTTAGTGGAAAAATACGGCTCGAAGAGTCTTTCCTTCACCTTTGACGGTATGCCGTCCCCGGTATCGGCAATATCCAGGGTTGCTATGTGGACATCAGGATCATATTCTGTTGTTATCATAACCTTGTTCAATGAATTGCCTCCCTCCAGAACCGCGGTCGTCGCATTCTCCAGAAGGTTGCCGACAGCCCTGCTGATCTGTGCACTGTCGATCTCGATTACCGGTAGCCGCCCATCCAGATCAACAACATATTCGATCTCGGGATGTGCCTGCCGGTACAGTGCAACGGCGTCAGAAACAACGCGGTTCAGATCACCGGGCACCGGCATGGATGAAGGCATCTTTGCAAAGGCGGAAAATTCATTCACGAGATGTTTCATCTCGTCCACCTCATTAATGATAACCCTGGTGCATTCATCAAAGACCTGGCCGTCATCACCAAGACGGTCAAGATACCTGCGTCTGAGCCTCTGCGCCGAAAGCTGTATGGGTGTCAGCGGATTCTTTACCTCATGGGCGATACGCCTGGCAACCTCCCTCCATGCGGCCATCCGCTGCATCCTCTGTAACTGGGTAAGATCGTCGAACACCACAACCATTCCCATATTCTCGTGACTGTCATCGTAAAGCACAGACGCATGACCCATAAGCGTCAGCCTCTTCCCCTCTACCGATACGGCAAGCTGCTTCTGTGTGGTAACACTTTTCGATCTCTGGAGGGCCTCAATCAATTCATTCACCATGGGAACCTGGTCATCTTTTAAAATCTGCGCGATCTTTTTGCCATAAACGGAATCCTCCTTAATGGCAAACATGGTCCTGACAGCAGGATTGATCAATGTTATGCAGCCGTCACGGTTTATGGTGATAACCCCTGTCGATATGTTGTTCAACACAGTTTCGATATACCGGTTCCTGTATGCAAGTTCGTTATATGCGCTCTCGAGATGCCTTCTGGATTCAGTCAGATCATATACCATGGCATTGAAATCCTGGACCAGGATGCCGAGTTCGTCGTTTGACTGCACATCAATATAAAAACCGAGGTCTCCCCTGGATATTCTCTGCGTACCCTCAACCAGCTTTTCGATCGGATTGATCAGGCCTTTGGAGATATTCAGCCCGAACCACACAGCCGAGAATATCACGAGCAGGGTTACGGAGGTAAGTATGATAATGTAGTTTGTCTTGATAGGTCCCTTGAGTTTGAGGCTCTGCATGTAGTCGGTATAGGAGGACTTGATTATCCCCATCCTTCCCGAAAGGCTCTCGGGTATGTAGTAATCCGCCACAAGTACGCCAACTACATCTTTGGGGTTAAAGGAAGACCTGATGGGAACGATGCCCTCTATGACATCCGCTTTGCCTGTTCCAACAACAATGGACATGGTCTTGCCTTCCATGGCAGCGACAACAAGTCTGGATTCCGGGCTGGGCATGCTCGTGATCCCGATCTCCGGGGAGATGATCTTTACCAGCTCTTCACCCTGGGCGGAAAAGATCTCCACTGCGGAAAGCCTGAACAGTGCCATCTTTTCCTGAAGCAGAGACTGAAGGATCTGCAGGTTTTCTTCTTTGAGCAGCCTGCGCTCGGTAATCTCCTTGGCTATGGAGCTTGCATAGTGGATGGCATCTGCCGATGCCTCTTTGTAATAGATGTTCGCAACATTCATTGATTCTTCTATCGCAGTCTCCACCTCTGAAGACAGCCACCCCTCCATGCTCCGGTTCAGAAACAGGATGCTTGTAAAAAACAATACCATGGTTGGGATAATGGTCAGAGTCACAAACATTGCAACAAGCTTTGTCCTGAGCTTGGTGCCCAGCACGCCTTTCTTTCTCTCTAAAACAAGCTTGGTTATATTACGGGTCACCAGAAAGATAACAAGTATCAGCAGGACCACGTTCAGGCTGATCAGGGTAAAGATCACAATATTATTCGGAGAAGGTAGATTAATCCGGCTGACATTGGTCTTTGCAACACTGAGCAGCACGATAAGGCCGATGATGAAAATGATGATCAGGATTTCTTTATTCCGTTTTGACATAATCCGTGCCTTACCCCTGAGAGCCCAGTAGCTTATCTATCTTTTTTACGCATTCCACATGAAGCATGTGATTGGCCTTGAAAGCCCTTATCCGGCCCATAATCGGTGCTCCCAGTATCCAGAGATCTCCCAGTATATCGAGCATCTTATGTCGGACAAACTCATCGGCAAACCTCAAGCCTTCGGGGTTCAACACATCTTTGCCGTCGACCACGACAGCATTGTGCAGACCTCCTCCCATGGCAAGACCCATGGAACGCATGGCCTCAACATCCTTAAGCAGGCCGAATGTTCGTGCAGGCGCAATATCCCGGATATAGTGACTTCCATCAAAGATCAGGCGCTGAAAACCAATGGCCTGTGCATCAAAATCGATCTCATATGAAACACTGAAACTTCCCGGGGTCACCTCTACCCATGAATCCCGAAGTTCTGCACGTATGGTATCGGTTATTACAACAGGCGATATTTCAAGCCCCAGTTTTTTCAGCCCGGCCTGTTGAATATGCATAACGTACGGCAGTGCCGAGCCGTCTATTACAGGGATCTCATCGCCTCTTACCTCGATTGTACAATCGGTAATCCCAAGCCCGTAAAACGCAGACATCAGGTGCTCTATAGTGGATATCCTTACCCCGCTGAGACCAATAGTTGTGTTGAGCTGCGTATCCACGACATTTTCCGGTATGGCAGGGATCGACTGACCATCCTTTACAAAGACGATCCCCTGATCAGAGGGATACAGTACGATCTCGATATCTCCACCTCTATGGATACCGGTCCCCCTGATTACAAGGGTTTGCGCAATGGTCATACGTTTCATATCAGGGACTAGATTATGGAACAAGAGGCTAATAGTCAAATGGTAAAACTCTCACCCTCTCTTTGGTTTGACACCTAAGTGAAAAACACATATATGAACATACCATGTTCGGTATTGGCGGCCAGGAACTCATAATTATACTTGTCCTTGCCCTGATCCTTCTGGGGCCGAAGAAACTTCCTGATATCGCAAAGTCCCTCGGCAAGGCACTGGGAGAATTTCAGCGTGCATCGGATGACCTGAAAAAGGAGATCGACCTTTCATCGCAGGTCCCTGCCGAAGAGCCGTCTCAGAAGAAATCAGACGACACAGAGACCGCTCAAGACAACATGGAACCTCCAGATAACGCCCGGACGCCGCAGGAAGAAAACCTGGACACCAAAACAGCAAACCATGCCAGTCCGTACAATCCTGATGAAATAGAGGAATAACAAAGATTGGAAGAGGAAAAGGCCCCGATAACCGATCATCTCGAGGAATTACGGTGGAGACTCCTAAAGTGCGTAATCGCAATAGGTGTCGGTTTTGCCGGGACCTATGCGTTTTCCGACAAGATCTTTAATTTCCTCGTTTCACCTCTGATAAAGCTACTCCCCGAAGAAAGCCAGCTCATCTACACCTCTTTGCCCGAGGCATTTTTCACGTACCTGAAGGTTTCTTTCTTTTCCGGACTGATCCTTGCCACACCAGTAATCCTCTATCAGATCTGGAAATTCGTAATGCCCGGCCTGTATGAAAAGGAAAAAAGGTATGTACTGCCCTTTGTACTCATAGCCACCCTGTTCTTCCTCATGGGTGTAACCTTTGCCTTCTATCTTGTCTTCCCTATCGGGTTCCAGTTCTTTCTCGGGTTCTCCACGGAAAACATATCCGCACTGCCCTCCATGAAGGAATACCTGGGCCTTGCAATGAGGCTGCTGTTTGCCTTCGGAATCACCTTTGAACTGCCGGTCATCATGTTCTTCCTGGCCAAAATGGGGATAATAAACCACAACATACTGAGAAGAACCAGGAAATATGCCTTTCTTATGGTGTTTATCCTGGCCGCGGTACTCACACCACCGGACGTGATCAGTCAGTTCCTTCTCGCTGTTCCATTGATTGCGCTATATGAAACCAGTATCTGGATCACATACCTGGTGCGCAGGAAAAAAGACTCAGCCGCGGACTAACCCACATATCTGGTTGAAGGGTTACAGATAACCCTCCTGCCGGGCAAGCTCGTCCATGACCAGCGTGATTACATCTTCGGTTTCAGTATCCTGGACAGCCCTTTCACGGGTGTCGATGACCTTTATATAGTGCTTGCATTTGTCGCAGTAATATACCCTAACCCCTTCGATTTCTTCCGCCTCGAAGTACCCCAGTGTTTCATGATCATTGTTGCCGCAATACGGGCATTTGATCCGGGGGAAATCCCAGTCCTGGCCGCACAGCAGGCAGCTGAGTTTCCTGCTGGTCTCAGAGTCGAGGGCTATTCGGGGATATGCATTACAGAACGGGCATGTGCCTGAATTCCATGCACTGGAAACCAGATCCTGATTGAGCTCTCTCAGGGTACTCATATAGGATGTCACTACAGGGCGAATGACCATGGCCGCTGCATCCCTTGTCTCCTCGGGGATTTCTGCCAAGGTCTCGTCTTTGATAAACGAGGCGAGGGCCTGTTCCATATCAATGGCCGGTTCTTCTTCAAAAGACTGTTTCCATATATGCAAGCAAACCTTCGCCAGACTGGAAAAGGGGAGCTGCATCATAGAACCTTCGACCTGATTCAAGGAATCGAGCCTCGGAATATCGATGGCCTTCATAGATTCCTGCACAAGTTCATATATCTTTCTGGCCAGTTGAACACCGGCGGCATCATCCGGATATGCCTTTTGTATGGATTCCCATTTCATAATGCCCACAATATGAAATGTTTCCCATTAAGTCAAGTTCTCCCTTGCAGATCCCGGCATATAACTCTTTGGTTTCCTGCCCTGATACGCCTTCCTCTCAGAATACCTTGCCATGACAGAGATTTATGTATAGATTCAGGAGGGTTCGCTCCACAGTGTCATACATTTCACTGGAAAGGTAAAACATGCACAGGGCATGGCTGATTATTCTGATATGTGCAGTTCTTGTATCGGCAGAACGCACTGAGGCATCCGGGCCTTTACCCGGAAGAATCATCTCCCTGGCTCCGTCCATAACAAAAGAACTTTACGATCTGGGGTTGCCGGACAGAATCATAGGCGTAACCTGCTACCGGCCCGAGTCTGCGAGCTCAAAAGAGATCGTCGGAAGCCTGACAAAACTCAATTTCGAAAAGATCATTTCTTTGAAACCGGATCTGATCCTGGCAAGCAAAGACAGCAATACAAAATCGGATATCGACAAGCTCGATGCATGGGGATTAAATGTTGTGGTCCTTGATGGCTGCGAATCCTTTGAATGCATGTGCCGCGAATTCGAGCGGCTCGGCTCGATGCTCGGCAAGGCTGAGGAAGCCGGGGTGATTATCGATGAGATCGGTCAACGGATGCAGTATATCCTTTCTTCGATCAGCACGCAAAAGCCTTTAAAGATATTCTGGCAGATAGGCACAAATCCTCTCGTGAGCATAAGCGACAATACCTTTGCAGGAGAGTATATCCGTCTTGCAGGATGCAAAAATATCTTCGCAGATGTCCCTGCAGGCTATCCGAGAATAAATATCGAGGAGGTGCTTGTCCGGAATCCGGATATCATCTTCATCGTGAGCGAGATGGGTTCCAATATCACAACCGCGCCATGGGAAAACATGTCTGATATATCTGCGGTAAAAAACGGCAGAATCCATATACTCTCTGCAGATCTTGTCTGTCAGCCCACACCAAGGATGTTCCTCAAAGGATTTGAGGCAATCATCGAGAGCCTGTACCCCGGTGTCTTATGAAAAAAAGTACGGTTTTTTTATGGCTGATATTCTTTGACCTGTTCTGCGTGACAGCAGGCATCTTTACCGGGGGAACCTCTCTTGATGTGAAAACGATCATTGATGCACTCATCCATCCATTCGCAGAAGGGTCTACGCACACACTCATATGGGAATTGCGTATTCCCAGAATAGTTATGGCCGCCTTTGTCGGTTCCGGCCTCGCAATCTGCGGGGCAACCTTTCAGGCAATCCTTAGAAATCCCCTTGCAGAGCCCTATACCCTGGGAGTATCCGGAGGAGGGGCACTCGGAGCAACCATCTCCATCATTGCCGGCATCTCGGGTTTCCCCATGGTTCTGATCTGTTTCGCCGGATGCACTTTGAGCATAGGTATTGTTATAGGTGCAGCATCGATGAAGAATTTTACAAATTCCATGCTCATCCTGACCGGAGTGATCATGAGTTTTCTGTTTTCCTCAATCGTCATGTTCATCTTTGCCGTCGCATCTTCACGGGACGTCCATGCTTCCATCCTCTGGCTCATGGGTTCTCTGTCCGCCCCGGAGGCAGGTTCGATCAGGATCATGCTCTTTCTGGTCTTTCCTTTTATGATGCTGTTGTGGGGATGTGCAAAGGATATGAACCTGCTTTCACTCGGTGATGAAAAGGCCTTTCATCTCGGGCTTGATGCTGTAAAGGCAAAGGCGTCACTGTTGATTGTTGCATCATTGATTACCGGGGCATGTGTCGCTGTTTCCGGAATAATCGGTTTTATCGGCCTCATGATCCCACACTTTATGAGAAAGGCTGTCGGTGCGGATCATCTCTTTATGCTCCCGGCATCAATGCTCGCAGGCGCCGGCTTCCTTATCCTCTCCGACAGCATATCCCAGGTCATTATCAGACCTCTGGAACTGCCGGTAGGGGTCATTACCGGGATGATCGGGGGAATCTTCTTCATCCTCTACCTGCTCAGGGCGGAACCTTCCGAGGTGATGTGA
>DSAD01000278.1 GCA_011372875.1 Deltaproteobacteria bacterium | reverse complement strand
TGCCATGGGCGTTATCGGAGACAATATCGCAAATGTCAATACTATCGGCTTCAAATCGAGCAGGACGACATTCGAGGATGTCCTTTCGCAGTCTATTTCAACGGCATCTGGCAGTTCCCAGATCGGCCGCGGTGCCACGATGAGCGACGTGGACACGCTGTTCCAGCAGGGTTCGTTCGAGTCGACGTCGAATGCAACGGACCTTGCCATCAGCGATAACGGTTTCTTTATTGTCTCGCCTCAGGGTTCCGAGACGCAGTACTACACAAGGTCGGGACAGTTCCGCTTTGACTCGGACGGGTACTTCGTGAACCCGGCGGGATATGTGGCGATGGGCTGGGCACTGGACGAAGACGGTAATGATGAAGGGACCCTTGCGGAGATCCAGCTGAGCACCTTTACCTCACCGCCTGAGGCAACCGAGGAGGTCACTGCCATTACCAACCTCAACGCCAATGATACCTCGAGATCAACCAGTCTTTTCGGTGCGTGGGATGCAACGGCTGCAGACACGATCGGCGATAATGCCTATGGTTACCAGACCGCTGTGCGAGTGTATGATTCACTTGGGAACTCTCACGATATCACGGTCTTCTACGACAAGATGGATCCTGCAAACAGTGAGTATTACGACGGGGTTATTGATGCGCACAATACCTGGGAATATATCGTTACCTGCGATCCCGATGCTGATCAGAGGGCAGGTTTTATCGGTCAAGTTCAACAGGGGGTCCTGATGAGGGGAACGCTGACCTACAATTCCTCGACAGGTGCACTTTCAAGCCTGACAGCCTTTACCTGCGACCCCAATACACCAGACCCAAGTGACGATGCGAACTGGGAAGCGGCCACCGACTGGTCCACTAACGGATATCCCGAGTTCACGGCAAACTTCGTCTCGGGCGTGGATCAGGTCATGTCAGTCCAGTTCGGTGCCAGGAGCACAGGGGCTGCATGGACAGGCGGTGTTGCAAACATCGGAGATATCGACCCTGCTGACCCTTTGGCCGGCAATATTCCGACCTCCAGCTGGGAGCCCCAGGCCCTGACATCGACCCAGTACGCATCGTCTTCCACCACGATCTATCAGACTCAGGACGGGTACGGCACCGGTTTCCTCGAGAATGTGTCTGTCGATACCGACGGCGTCATGGTGGGACATTACTCCAACGGCCAGATCCTGTATCTTTACCGGGTGGGTCTTGCAAAGTTCAATAACAACCAGGCCCTGAGCAAGATGGGCGGGAATCTCTGGGCATCCACCAGGGCATCGGGTGACGCCATTACCGGCCATCCGGGAGAGAACGGCCTCGGACGGATCTCGCCGAACTCGCTGGAGCAGTCCAATGTGGACATTGCCTCGGAATTCGTCAAGATGATCTCCACACAGAGGGGGTTCCAGGCGAACTCCCGGATCATCACCACGGTAGATACCATGCTCCAGGAACTCATTAACCTCGTACGGTAGTCTCCTTTTTAAGGGCACCTGTGGCGTTACCGGCGCCCGGGTGCCCTAAGTGTCAATATTATGACTTGTCTGTCCTGTTCCATGATAATCCAGAGCGTGTAACATACTGATTAGACGGTAATTTCAGGTTCTTCCGGTATGTGGCACAGCCCTTGCTTTGGTCTGACCAAGACTAAATAGCTAAGGGGCATATATGGATTTCGCAACGATTATCGGTGTTGTATTCGCCTTCGGCATGATCCTGATGGGGATCATGGCCGGCGGACCCATAACCCTGTTTGTTAATGTGCCGAGCCTTCTGATCGTGGTAGGGGGAACATTCGGTATCATCTTCATCAACTATCCTCTGAGGGATGTTCTGGGTCTTGCAGGGGTAATCAAGAACGTCTTTTTTGTGCAGACCCGCGATGCCCAGGGGCTCATCCCCACCTTTGTGGATTTTGCCACAAGGGCCAGGCGCGAAGGGATCCTTGCCCTGGAGAGCGCTGCGGGAGAGCTTCAGGATGCCTTTTTCAAACAGGGCCTGGAGCTCGTCATCGATGGTCTTGAGCCGCAGGCCATACGGGAGATCCTGGAGACTGAGATCGAGCACATCGAGAGGCGGCATACAAAGGGCGCGGATATCCTCAATGCCCTGGGCGCGTTTGCTCCTGCCATGGGTATGGCAGGAACCCTTATCGGCCTTGTGCAGATGCTGCAGTCCATGTCGGATCCGTCCACTATCGGCCCGGCCATGGCGGTAGCGCTTATCACGACATTCTACGGCTCCCTTCTTGCCAATATGATTGCACTGCCCATGGCCGGAAAGCTGGGGATGCGTTCGAAGGAAGAGGCCCTTGAAAAGGGGATGATCATCGAAGGCATCATGTCCATATCGGCAGGGGACAACCCCAGGATCGTAGAGAGAAAGCTTCATTCATACCTCGCTCCCAATCTGAGGGATGGTAAACCCCAGGGCGGTGAATAGTATGGCAAGAAAGCAGAGGGTATTTGTAGAGCCGAAGAAGAATCCGACAGCCTTTCTCTTTACTTCGCTCATGCTCATTCTTCTGACGTTTTTCATCGTACTTACCTCCATGGGTGTCCAGGACGAGAAAAAACAGAAGCTCGCGCTCAATTCACTCATGGGAAGCTTCGGGATCCTTCCCGGAGGCTCAAGCCCGTATACAGAGCCCGGGGGAAAGGACCTCCTTCCCCAGTCAGCCCCGCTTCGCCAGGAGCCCATGGGTATCAGGAAGATACGGGCAACGCTCAATGAAAAAGGCATTATAAATGGGATAGGGGTATCAGAGGGGGCCATAGGTGTTACCATTGTCCTGAAATCAAACATACTGTTCAACCCTGGTTCAGAAGAAGTTGCACAAAGAAGCCAGTATATCCTCGATTCGCTGGCAGAGGTTCTTTCAGTGGTAGATAACCATATCATCATTACAGGACACTCCGACTCGGTGCCCTATGAGTCCGGCCCGTACTACTCGAACTGGGGTCTTTCTGCCGCGCGTGCCTTGAGCGTATTGAACTATCTGCGAGAGAAAGGGGTGCCTTCAGACAGGCTGAGCGCATATGGAATGTCATCGATGAGGCCTATTACCTCGAACAGTACAGCCGAGGGCAGGGCGCTTAACAGGAGGGTGGAGATCACGTTTGTGGGTGATCTGCCTGGGGATATTGATCTCAGGAAGCTGGATCAGGAACAGGATGAGCCGGTAAAGACCTTCCAGTACAAGGGTTACAAATTCAGATTGGAAGAGCAGTGATGGCAAAGAAGGGAAAGAATATCGAATATATTATGCTGCCTGACAAGAACGCATGGATGACTACGTTCTCGGACATGGTGACGTTGCTCATTACCTTTTTTGTGCTGCTGATATCCATGTCCTCGATGGATTCGAAGACACTCAAAGATATGTTCGGGTTCTTCAATGAAGCCATGGGTCCTCTAGAATTTGCACAGGTTCAGGAGATTCAGGGTCTGCCGACACTGATAGAGGCTGTTCCCCCGAGGGTTTTTCTCGATGCGCTATCTTTGAGCAGGAACATACTGAATTCTCTGGAAAGAGATGGTGTCGGGGGATATTCCGGCAGAGGAAAGGATATCCTGGAGGTCAGGGAATCCAACCGGGGGCTTGCTATACTGTTAAATGGCGATGTGCTCTTTGATGAAGGATCTTCAGCATTGAGAAAGGATGCCCTGGTTGTTCTTCAGGGCATCGCGCAGACCATCAAGGATGCCGACTCGACGATATCCATAGAGGGGCATACGGATGATCAAGGGGATGAACAGGGACAGTATCGGCTTTCCTTGCAGCGTGCCATAAGCGTCCTGGATTACTTTGTGTATACCTCCGCCCTGAGCCCGGGCCGGTTCTGTGTTGCAGGCTACGGTCCAGCAAGACCTGTTGATACGAATGCAACGAATCAGGGCAGGGAAAAAAACAGACGGATAGAGATAATTTTATTAAAACAGAGAATATAGGAGGCTCACATGGCGGAAGAGCATAATGAAGCAAAAGAAGAAGAAAAAACCGGAAAAGACAAGAGTTCGTCTCTGATAATCATATTGATCGCTGTCTTTGCTCTGATCCTTGTCGGTGGGGGCGTTGCGGGATATTTTTTCCTCATGGCGCCCAAGGATAAGGTTCAGGCATCCCAGGCGCAACAGCCCCCTGCCGGTCAGATGGACGCTTCAATGGCTGCCGGTTCTGACAATGCAGGGTTCTCAGGGCCGATGAAACAGATGGATTCATTCATTGTAAACCTGACCGATGCACAAGGGACGCGCTATCTTAAAGTGGTGATGCAACTCGAGATGAGTAATGAAATTCTTGGTGCCGAGATCGACAGGAAGACGCCCCAGATCCGGGACGAGATCATCATGCTGCTTTCGAGCAAGGCATTTGACGATGTCTCTTCCATAGCCGGAAAGAGGGCACTGAAAAGAGGGATCTTGAACAGTGTAAACAAATATCTGGCCACAGGCAGGGTGCTTCGTGTTTATTTTTCTGATTTTGTGGTCCAGTAAGGAGCATTCATGGGACAGATTCTCAGTCAGGAAGAAGTCGATGCCCTGTTAAAGGGGGTTGTCGGCGGAGACATTGAAACAGAAACGGACATCGTGGAGGCCAAAGGAGGCGAAGATGCCCAGGCCTTTGATTTCGCTGCCCAGGACAAGGTCATCCGGGGGCGTATGCCTTCTCTGGATGCTATCAATGACCGGTTTGCGCGTTTTTTCAGGAACACGCTCTCAAGCATGCTCAGGAGAATGGTCGATGTCACTACCGTATCACTCGACACCCTGAAGTTCGGGAATTTCATAAGGTCGCTTCCTGTGCCTTCGAGCATCCATATTGTCCGCCTTGAGCCTCTGCGGGGCAATGCCCTGGTAGTCCTTGAGACCAAACTCGTGTTCGCGCTTATCGACAGTTTCTTCGGCGGCAGGGGGGCAGGGGCTATGAAGGTGGAAGGCCGGGAATTCACCCCCATTGAACAGCGCATTCTTTTCAAGGTTGTCGATGCAGCAATCAAGGAGCTGAGTCTAGCCTGGCAGCCGGTGTATAAGCTGGATTTCTCCTATGTAAGGGCAGAGATGAATCCCCAGTTCGCAGGCATCATCCCCAATGAAGATGTCTTGATCGTCGTGCAGTTCGACATAGAGATGGAGGAGATGAGCGGAAACATCATGATATGTGTCCCGTACATGCTCATTGAACCGATCCGGGACAGGCTTTATGCGAGTTTTCATACCGAGGAAAAGACGAACGTCGATACTGACTGGGTCAATCGTTTCAAGGTCGAACTCATGGGGGTCAATGTCGATATATCCGCGGAACTGGGCCGCACAAGCATTACCTCTCGAGAACTGATTTCTCTCAAGCCAGGGGATATCCTCGTGCTCGATAAGGACGTGCAGGATGAACTCTTTGTCATGGTTCAAGGCTTGCCGAAATACTATGCGCGGCCCGGCAAGGTGAGAGATTCCCTGGCAGTAGACCTCGTCTCGGTAGTGGATAAACAGTATTACTAAGGAGGAACACATGGCTGATAAGGAAGAGAAAACTGGTGTTGAGACATCGTCGGCTGCCAAAGGGGAGTTTTCCCAGGAAGATATCGACAAACTGATGAACGCCGAAGTGGATACCTCTGATCCAGGCAAAGACAGTGATCCGGAGCAGGATAAGCTGGCAGAGGAGTGGGCAAAGGCCCTGGATGCCGGAGAGGATATCGAGGAAGGGAAACCGCTTGGAGGCGATGTGGGCCAGGCTCATTTTGACGAACTGGAGAATTCCAAGGCGGCAGGACCGTCGAAGGATCTGGATTTCATATTGGATATTCCTCTGGAGGTTACGGTTGAAATGGGCAGGACAAGGATGCTTATCAATGATCTGCTTCAGCTCGGCCAGGGCTCGGTTATCGAATTGAACCGCCTTGCAGGAGAACCTCTGGATGTCCTTATCAACAATAAGCTCGTGGCACGGGGCGAGGTTGTTGTCGTGAGTGAGAAATTCGGCATCAGGATAACCGATATTGTCAGTCCGCTGGAGAGGGTTAAGAGGCTGAAATGATCAGGCCATTTTCTGGTATGCTTGTCGCCATTGTTCTTTGTATCGTAACAAACCCTGCCTGGGCAGTATCACAAGGAGGGGGTGCAGATCCTGTCGGTTTCCGGGCGATCTTTGTTCTGGCAATTGTTGTGGCAGGGCTTTTTGTCCTTGCATGGGCCCTGAAGAAATACGGTCCGACCGCCCGGGTAAAAAGATCTCTCGGCCTGGATGTAATGGGGCAGGTTGCCCTGAACGCGAAAGCCAACCTGGCACTGATACGACTGGGAAAATCAATCGTGCTTATCGGCGTGACCCCGAATAGCATTTCATTGATCAAGGAACTTGAACACAGCGAGTTCGACAAGGCAATAGCAGAGATCGATCCGGGCATGGAGGAACATTGATGAGCAGGTCAACCGGCATAGCCCTCGGGATCTTTCTTCTTCTCGTGCTGTCCTCCGGAATTGCTCATGCTCAGGGAGTGACCATTCCCAGTGTGAATCTCGGTATCAAGGAGGCGCAGAGTCCCGATGAGGTGGTGGGTATCCTTCAGGTAGTCTTTATTCTTACCATACTTGCGCTGGCGCCTTCGATCGTGATCATGGTGACCTCGTTTACGAGAACCATTGTTGTGCTGGGATTTCTCCGGCAGGCTCTCGGTACCCAGCAGATGCCGCCGATGCAGGTCCTTTCCGCTCTCGCCATATTTTTGACGTTCTTCATCATGTCGCCGACCCTGGAGAAGATCAATGAAACAGCCCTTACGCCATACCAGAACGGGTATATAACATTCACACAGGCGATCGAGAATGTAGAGGAGCCGCTGCGGGAATTCATGTTCAAACATACCAGGCAGGATGATCTGGCTCTTTTTCTCAGTGTGATCAATCATGACAAGCCCGTAAACAGGGATGATGTGCCGACCAGGGCATTGATCCCGGCATTCATGATATCCGAGTTGAAGACCGCGTTCCAGATCGGCTTTATCCTGTTTATACCGTTTCTGATTATCGACATGGTGGTTGCATCGATCCTGCTTTCCATGGGTATGATGATGCTGCCTCCCATTATGATATCGCTGCCTTTCAAGATCATGCTTTTCGTACTCGTTGACGGGTGGAATCTGCTTATGGGCTCCATCATCAAGGGGTTTGTCTGATGACGCCGGAAAGCGTAACATCCATGATGTCGGAAGCGATAAAGCTCACTCTCATTGTAGGGTCGCCCATGCTTCTGCTTGGTCTGTGCATAGGGCTTACGATCAGTGTATTCTCTGCGGTGACCCAGATCCAGGAGATGACGCTCACCTTTGTTCCCAAGATCGTTGCCGTGTTCCTGGCACTGCTGTTTTCTCTTCCCTGGATCATGGAAAAACTCACTACCTTTACCGTAAATCTCTATAGCAGTATCCCGACAATGATCCGATGAAAGAGCTGTTAAGTATTGCCTGGCCGGATATGATATCCTTTGTCTTTGTCTTTGTCCGCATAGGCATTATCTTTGCTATGCTTCCGTTTTTTGGTACGGAGATCATGCCCAGGCGGATAATCGCCACAATAGCCTTTTTTCTGAGTCTCGTAATCATGCCGGTTGTTCCTCCCGCACGTATTTCCCTGGAGTCTCTTAATATTTTCTCTTTTGGTCTTCTCCTTGTTCATGAATTGCTGATCGGACTGTGCCTGGGTCTTTCCGTCAATGTCATCACCGCAGGTTCACAGATAGCAGGCCAGATCATCGGGTTTCAGATCGGCTTTGCCATTGCCAATGTGGTGGATCCCATGACAGGAGAGGATGCGCCTATTACCTCGAACATTCTCTATGTTACCACTTTTCTGCTGTTCTTATCCCTCGGAGGGCACCATATGCTCATAAAGGCTCTTATGGAGAGTTTCTATGTTATCCCCATAGAAGCGTCACTTCCCAGGCAGGGCTATCTTGTTGCAGCCATGAGTTATTCAGCCAAGATGTTCATTATAGCGATGAAGATGGCCGCGCCTGTTATCGGGGTTCTTCTTCTGATGAATATATCCTTTGGCCTGGTGGCCCGTGCTATTCCTCAAATGAATGTATTCATAATGTCATTTCCCTTGACCATTTCTGTGGGTCTGATCTTCACTGTTATCGTAATCAAGCTCATGCCCCATGTGCTCTCGATATCGCTTGGTGATGCATGGGTCTTCATGAAGTCATCGCTGGCACTGTTCTGATGCTCCTGATAGAATACAGGATGCACCTGATTTTTCTTGAAGGTTACATTAAGTTGTCGTAGGTTAACCTGATAACTGAGATCATGGAGAAAGATTGTACCGCCATACCAAATAAACAGGGTCAGCAGCCCTAATTGATTAGGGGGATATATGAATATCACAAGATTGTTCAGCGTGCTTTTTCTTGTAGCGGTCCTATGCCTGGTCGGCTCATATAGAGATGCCGGCCAAGCATCGAACACCGGTTCTGAAAGAACCGATGTAAATATCAGTGTAAACAGAGAAGACAAAGAAGTAGGTTTGCGCCGCATGGAAATAATCGACAAAGTTCTTTCTCAGGACATGCTGGATAGAAAGATGAGCATGGTACATGAGATCGAGAATGACTACAATGCCAAGGCAAAGGAGATTATCAACAGTATTATCCCTCCGGTCTTTGTTAATAAAGTGTTCACCCATATCGACGTAAACTTTTTCTCGCCCGAGTTTGAAGCAGAGGTAAATGCAAATCAAAAAGTTTATCTTTCTTTTGTAGTGAAGAAAGATGGCTTTGACCGCTGGGCAAAGAGGTATCCATCCTCACAGGAGGCCCTGGACTCAATGAAAAGGCTTTTAAGCGATACCCTCAGGATACCGGCAGGTAATATCTCCGGTGTGGTGATCGACTAGATCATCTCTTATCCGGTTCATTCATGTTGTTTTGGCCGTGCGATCGATCTTATCTCCTTGGCAATGTCTGTGCTGAGTGCCGCTAGCATCTTTTCCTGGGCAATTACGAGCGCTTTGAAGCTCTGATCGGTTACGGGTTCGCTGTAGGTGCTTCGTTTTGTTGTCAGCAGATCACGGCCCTGACTGTGAAAGATGCTCCAGCGTACCATCAGCGAGGCATTTCCTGAGAGGCTGCCGTCAAAGCGGATAATATCGATGGCAACCCGGTAATCAGTGCGCATTGCGCCTTTCCACGGGTATATGTCAAAGGATTCACAATCCAGAAGACCGGTAATGTTCTCGACAAGCACGCTGGAGATATTCTCATCAAGCGGTTCCGCCCACTTGTTGAATTCGGCTAGTTCAAGCTCGTTTTCATTTATCCGGGTGATGATCTGCGGGCGGTTCAGGTATCGCGGGAGCTCCACCGGGCCGATGCCAATCGAGATACAGCCTGATTCTGAAGTCTCTGTCTGATCTTGCCCGGATGGATGAAGAGGGTTTAAAAGATAAAATCTTGAAGGCGGTG
>DSAD01000070.1 GCA_011372875.1 Deltaproteobacteria bacterium | reverse complement strand
TAATAAGGGACTCCTTTGTGGTGTTTTGTTTGTCTTATCAACAACTTATATACCACAAATGCGAGTCCCTTTCACCATTTTATTTGCCATTTTTATTGACTTTTTACCCTCAAAACCCTCTAATAGGGGTGCGAAACTTGAGTAATGATTATATAGTACATGCTGCTACATTGAACAGGCAAGAAATTAATGTACCTGTCAAGTTGCAGGGTCCGGATGCCGTAGAGGCAGGGTATGTGTATGCAAGGACTATACTCTTCGGAAGATATTCGCAGTACGTATGAACCCATAGAAGATCATCGGCACACAAGACGTATTATTCAGGAATATGCCATGAATACCCTTGACATAAGGGAGGTGGCACTCGACGGTCTGGACCTCCGCTCGGTACGCAGAGTGCTTGATCTCGGGTGCGGATACGGGTTTTTCACCGAAAAGCTCATGGCAAGGCTTCATCCTGATGCATACATCGAGGGCCTCGATGTTATCGACAGAAACAACAAGGAGGCGTTTGAAGATACCATCGAGGCGATCGGATATAATGGAAGGTTCATGCAGGGCAGTGCAGATCTGATAAAGGACATGAAAGATTGCAGCTATGATCTTGTAATTGCGAGCTATTCCCTGTATTTCTTTGTGCATCTCATTCCTGATATTGCCCGTGTCTTGAACCCTGACGGCATCTTTCTCACTGTGACGCACAGCAAATATTCACTGCAGGAGATAACCCGCTTCATCCCGTCATGCATGGAGATGATAGGGCTTGCGCCGCCCGATGAAGTCATGATCGTCAAGCTGCTCAGCGCCTTTTCTTCAGAAGACGGCTATGCAATGCTGGCGCCGTTCTTCTCCAGGGTCGTTCAGATAGAATATAAGAACGATCTGCTTTTTCCTTTTGACCAGGTGGATGACTGCATAAACTATCTGGACAAGAAGAAGCACCTCATATTCAAGGACGTAACAGAAAAACACCCACACAGGATCGAAGATATGTTATCATGTTTCAACAGGATTGTATTTGAGCACGCAAGTGTAAACGGAAAGGTGATCATTACAAAGGATGATGCAATCTTCCGTTGCTTCAAATCTTGAAAACAGAGATCAAGAAGACATGAGAAGGCAGCGAACTTATTGTCCATACTGCGCAAGCCCTGTCGTTCAAAGGCAGATGGAAGGAAAGTTGAGGGATTTCTGTATCCATTGCAGCAATGTCTTCTATGAAAACCCCCTGCCTGTGGCAAGCAGCATCGTGGTGGATGAAGACCGGCAGGTACTGCTCGTCAAGCGCAGGAAAGACCCGTATAAGGATATGTGGTGTCTGCCGATCGGGTTTGCCGAGGCGGATGAAGAGGTCAAGGATGCGGCTCTGAGAGAACTGCACGAGGAGACAGGCCTTACCGGCGAGATTGTCAGGCTTGTCGATGTCGATACTGTTGATAACTATTTTTACGGCAGCCTTGCCATAGTAACCTATGAGGTCAGGCATACCGGGGGTGTGCTTGAACCCGGCGATGACGCCGATGACGCACGGTTTTTCCCGATATTCGATCTTCCGGATCTTGCCTGGTCATCAAACGAAAAGGCGCTGAAGATCTATACCGGCTACTACCGGGACACCTGGGCCATGATCGATTCGTATAAACAGCTTTTTCCTGAGATGGAGACAGTAAACAGTCTTTCGGCCGAGGTCAGCCAGCAAAAGGAATTCCTTTCAAACATGCTTGTCAAGATTATTGAAAATGACAGCACAGAGATAACGAGAGACTGGTCTTCTGAGATCAAGACAGGGATACCTGATATGTTCAAACACCTCGATATTCTTGTTGAGGTCAATAAAAATGTACTCAAGAAGGTCCAGGAAGGGCTCAGAGGCAGGAAAGATTCTTCAGGGTTTATCAGTTTCAAGGATACCGGCAGGGAACTCAGGCGTCTCGGCATGTCTCTGCCGGACATCCTCAATGCCATGGCGCTGAGCAGGAAACATATCTGGATGCATGTTATCAGGAAGAAGATCCTTTCCTCCCCGCTCGAGATATATATCACCCTGGAACTCAATAACCGCATCATCTTCCTCTATGACAAGGTCAACTACTTTCTGAGCGCCGGATATGTGGGGCAGTGATCTTATGGCACCGGCCAGATAAAGTTCCCGGTTCTCAGGAAGTGGACAATCTGCTCGACGCTCTGGCGTGCCTTCTTCTGAAGTGCCTCACGGGTGTTGAATGCATTGTGCGGGGTCAGGATCGCATTGCTGCGCCCCTCTGAGTTCCAGCGTCAATGTGGCAAGGTCATGATCAGGCCCAACCTCTCCTGTGCGCAGGCGAATTGCCAGTTCGCTCTCATTCTCATACATATCGAGGCCAATGCCCGAGAGGTGTCCTTCATCCAGGAGCCACAGCAGGTCTTTTGTCGGGGAAAGTTCTCCGCGGGCGACATTAACAAAGACTGCGCCTTTTTTTGCCTTTTTCAGGAGATCATGGTTCTCCTGTATGGTCTTGGCAGTGTAGCCGGCCTTTATATGGGCAGGGAGGCAGCTCTTGAGTTCACACGCCTCTTCGGCAAAAGCCTCGTAAAAGAATACATCCAAGAAAGACAACCCCGTATCAGTTTGTATGTAAGATGCGTGCTGCTGTGAAAAAGGGTATATGGGAATAATGCCTTATGTTCAACATGTTATTATCACCAGAGTATGTGTGACCTGGGGAACAGATACGGGCTTGCTGCGAAGATGTCTTAAAGTCGGGTGACGGTATTACCGTAACAGTTATCAGGGCGTATGGTTATTGTTCACACAAAGATGCGGGTCAGGACTTAAAGGGGGTATTGCTATGAAGAGATTAATCTCCTTTTTCATGCCCGGAGGCATTCTTGTATTTGCATCGTTACTGATTGTACATACAGATGTCGGGTATGCTTATCTTCCATCTGTTGTGGATATCTATCCCTACATTGTCCTTCCTGCAGCAGGGCTTATCGGGTGGCGGTTCAACCGCGGTTCACTCGTGTTTGCCGTTGCCCTTCTGGCAATAACCGACAGGACGTGTGTGTATTTCTTAAGCGATTTTCCTTTTGCAGGGGCTCTGGGAAGAGGAGTTTTTCTTGCAGCGGGCATTGTGCTGCCGGTGAATCTGGCCTTGTTGTGCTGTATGAAAGAGCGGGGCATCTTTACAAGCCACGGCATTTTAAGGATAGGCCTTCTCTCCTTTCAGGGTATATTTATGGCCCTGTTCATGAAGATCAGCCCTGAGCGTGCACTTTTCTGCCTGGAATACAGGTTTATTGACTCGGATATCCTTGCCGGTACAGGTCTTTCGCAGCCCGTACTCGCTGCCTTTGTGTTCGCTTTTGCAGTCGTAATGCTGCGCTTTATCAGGAATCAGGGAGCAAAAGAAAGCGGGTTCTTCTGGGTCCTGGTTATGTGCCTTATCTGCCTGCTGGAAGCTGAGTTCAAGACGTCTTCGGTCTTCTACTTCTCAACTGCAGGGCTTATCCTGTGCGTATCCATTATTGAATCCTCGTATGCCATGGCATTCAGGGACGAACTCACCGGTCTGCCTGCACGCAGGGCTCTCAAGGATGATATGCTCAAGCTGGGCAGCCGCTACAGCCTGGCCATGCTCGATATAGATCATTTCAAGAAATTCAATGACCGTCATGGCCATGATGTGGGCGACCAGGTACTGCGAATGGTCGCATCAAGACTGTCGAATGTGTCTGGCGGGGGAAGGGCCTACCGGTACGGCGGAGAGGAATTCACCCTGATCTTCCCAGGGAAATATGCACAGGAGGCAGCCCATCACCTCGAGGAATTAAGAAAGGACATTGAATCCTCGGGGTTTGTAGTGCGGGGGAAGATAAGGCCTGTAAGAAAACCCAAGAAACCCTCAAAGAACACCAGGTCCGACAGCCGCGTATCGGTAACCGTAAGCATAGGAATGGCAGGAAGAGATGAGTTCAATCCAAGATCCCAGGATGTACTCAAGGCGGCGGACAAGGCACTTTATAAGGCAAAGAAGGCAGGACGCAACCAGCTATGTACATGATAGGGAACAACAAACCGGCATGCTTTAAAAAAACATGCAATAACCCTGTGGGGCCGACCTCGATCGCTATTTTGTTGCAACCGGACGAAAAGAATCGCGGCGTAAAGCCGCTCCAACAGAATAAGGTTATAAGCAGATAACATGATTCAGGAACGTGCTTGGCTACGAAAATATGGGTTACTGTAAACAGGCACATTGATGAAGAGGGATAAATGCAGGATTGCCTGATACGTGCGATAACAAGGGAAAAGAATATCCTTGCATTCCGGGATTGTATCATATATTAGTGGATCACTATAAAATTGAAAAAACTATCAAAGAAATGGGAACTCGAATCATATCGGAAGAATCAGTAACACCTCATGATACTGCCAATATCACATTAAAGAATCCCTCTCTGAAAGAGAAGTGTATGAAATTTAACGAACTGGATCTCAATGAAGATCTTACCAGAGGCATCCATGCAACCGGATATACCTCCTGCACGCCTGTCCAGGAGGCCACCTTCGTTCACACGCTGAAGAACCGGGACGTATGTGTTCAGTCCCAGACAGGAACGGGCAAGACAGCGGCCTTTCTTATCTCGCTGTTTGAACTTATCCTCAAGCACCCCGACAGAGAACGGGCAAAGGCCCTTATCATCACACCAACGCGGGAACTTGCCTCGCAGATCGAGACCGAGGCAGAGGAACTGGGCAGGTATCTGAACCTTGTCGTCGGGACCTTTTACGGCGGAGTAGGGTATAAAAAACAGGAATCGCTCCTGAAAAAGGGCGTGGATATCATGATAGGCACACCGGGAAGGCTCCTGGATCTGAGCGGATCAGGCAAACTCGATCTGACCAAGACCGCCTTCTTGGTCATCGATGAAGCGGACCGGCTTCTGGATATGGGTTTTCTGCCCGATCTGAGGAAGATCCTCCGCAGGATGCCACCTTATAACAAGAGGCTTACCATGCTGTTCAGTGCGACACTCAGTTACCGTGCGCGCGAGCTTGCATGGGAACACATGAATGATCCGGCCGAGATAGAGATAATCGCGGAACATGTCACTGTTGAGAATGTATCTCAGGTGCTCTACCATGTCGGAAATGATGAAAAGATGAATCTGCTGCTGGGCATCCTGGAAAAGGAGAATCCGAAGAACGCGCTTATCTTCACCAATACGAAACATGCAGCCTATGAAGTGGCCGGCAGGCTCAAGGTCAATGGCTACGACACGAATTATATCATCGGCGATCTGCCTCAGCAGCGCAGACTTCAGGTCATCGAAGACATCAAGTCGGAAAATGTCAGGTTTCTCGTCGCGACCAATGTCGCTGCACGCGGTCTCCATGTGGACGATCTCGAGATGGTTATCAATTACGATGTGCCCGAAGACTGTGAAGACTATGTGCACAGGATAGGGCGCACCGCCAGGGCAGGCAAGGCTGGCAAGGCCGTTACCCTTGCCTGTGAGCAGTATGCCTACGGCCTGGAGGCGATCGAGAAATTCACCCAGCAGAAGATCCCGGTTGAATGGCCCGGAGAGGATATCTTTGTTGAGGACAAAAGCGCGGGCATGAGGTTTCATCTGCGCAGTGACACAAATAAGGTGCCGAGAAAACCCATACGTGCAAGACATGCAACCCCGGTAAAAAACACAGCCCCAAAATCCGTAAAGAAGCATCGAGCCCCGGTTGCGGCAAAAAAACCCAGGCAGACCCCTCCCAAGCAGAATACTCAAAGGCCGAAACCCTCTGAAGACCGGCTGGCATACTATGCACGGAAATACGGAGACACCTTCAAGGCAAAGACCAGCGGAGACACTTCAAAATAAGTGTTTGGGTGATCGAGTCTGCAATATCCCAGGTTGCATGCCAAGGCCAGTCTGTATGAAATGTCAGGTAATGAGTGTTGAAAGTATAGACCACTGTTATTATATGTAGCGTCTCTATTCTATCAACGATATCTTAAGAGCCAGTAAGCCATATGGTTTCCATGCAGTAATCCATGAATCAGACCCATGACCGGAAATAATTTCCTGGTCAGTCGTGAAAACAATACCCTGTTTTTTGACAAGAAAGATTGAAGAATGCCGGCACAGGCCTGTTTCGATATATGTGCATGTCTTTTGCTTATGAAAACATGGAATGAATCAGCAGGCAGAAGATGTTCGTCCTGAAAGCCGTGCGGACATGCCTTGGCCTGCTGAAAAACTGTTGTTGGGGATGAATAAAGTATGAAGATCTCTCAAAGACTTTCTATGGTGAAGATCCTTGGCGCTCTTCTCATCAGTATGGTTGTTTCGGGTTGCTCTGGTGATGAAGGATCGAACAATTTCTTCCTTTCCTCTTATGGTGTACAAGCAGAAGAGGTTCTCAGTGCAGCCATGGTTGAGCCGTCCGGGGATATCTCTATCAGCGAGGGGGAATCCCTGGACTTTCGTGCAGAGGTAAAAGGGGGTAACAGGCCATATATCTTCAAGTGGACCTTTGACGGCAGTGCCCCGGAATCAGATATGCTCAGCGCAGAAGATGTGTTGTTCTCAACGGCCGGCATATATGAAGTTGTCTTCTCTGTCAAAGACAGTCATGATACAGTTTCTACTGATTCTGTTGTTGTTACTGTAAATCCTGCAGGTCTTTCGATCTGGTACTGCGATTCAGACGGAGACGGTTATGGCGATGCCGGTAATTATGTGCAGGACATATCTGCGCCTGAAGGATATGTAACCGACAATACCGACTGCAATGACAGCGATGCTCTCATACATCCAGGAGCATATGAGATCTGTGGCGACGGTATAGATCAGGACTGCAACGGCATAGATCTGAGCTGCCCGCCGCCTGCTACCTGGTACAAGGACAGCGATGGTGACGGCTATTCAGACGGTACAACCCTGGTGTCGGTGTCTGCGCCGGTCGGGTACAGGCTTGAGAACTCGCTGGTATCTGACCAGATAGACTGCAATGACGATGACAGCAGCGTGTATCCCGGAGCTGTAGAGATCTGCGGTGACGGCATCGATCAGGACTGTGACGGGAGTGACCTTGTATGCGTCGATAATGACGGAGATGGGTTTGATCAGTCACAGGGTGACTGTGACGATGAGAATGCGGATGTCTATCCCGGTGCGGTCGAGATCTGCGGCGACAACATAGACAATAACTGCAACGGTTTTGTAGACGAAGGATGTGCCGGGTATTCTATTCACGGAGTGCTGCGCCACCGGGGTGTGCCCATGTATCAGCTTACCAGTGCCGCGCCGGTCATCTTGTGCCGGGACCATGGTACAAGCCAGGTAATTTCCGAGGCCGCGGTTATCTACAACCAGGCAGACTCCGTCTATGAGATCTTCAACCTTGCCGGCACCATAGACATCAGCGTGTCTTTCCACGTCACCGGAGACGGGGCAACCCTGCCGGGGAATTATCTGGCCTGGAAAGAAGTGGATGAGACCGATGCAGGGGTTGATGATATCGAGGTCGAAAGGATCATCCATCTCATCGAGCCGTGGGATAACACGAACATTGAATTCTCTGTGGATGACACGCCGGCTGGGCACGCGACCCCTGTACGCTTCGAGTGGGCCGCCCTGGCCGGTGCGACGACTTATCGGGTGTATATCACCAGGGTCAGGGATCAGGATCACCCTGATGGCTACGGATATATCGAGACAGCGGTTAACGTAGCGGTTCAGGATACGGTCTATGTAGCACACCTTTCAGCATCAGGAGATTCCGATCATTATGAATTCTCTGTCTGGGCATACGACGGTGACAGCTCTATAGGCCTGTACGTAACCACTTGTACCGACGGCCATGCATGGGAATACCGTTTCAAGGTATCGGATACAGGCATAGATGCCGACGGGGACGGATATACCTGTGCCCAGGGAGATTGCGACGACAGCAATGCGGATATCCACCCGGGGGCCTTTGAAGTCTGCGGAGACGGAATCGATAATGACTGTGACGGACTGATCGATGAAGGGTGTGAAACATGGGGAACCTGGCAGAGGATGTACGGCGGGAATGATGACGACAGCGCCAGAGCAATCCGGCAGACCTCAGACGGCGGGTATGTGATGGCCGGGTATTCAGAGTCAACTGATATTCCTGGTGTGACCTCCCATGGCGGCGGGGATTATTACATTGTTAAACTTGATGCCGACGGCAATGTCGAGTGGCAGAGGATGTACGGCGGCAGCGATTATGATTGTGCCTATGCTGTCAGGCAGACGTCGGACAGCGGGTATGTGGTCGCCGGATATTCAAAGTCCACGGATATTCCTGGAACAATAAATCATGGTTCGTACGGGTCTTATGTCATCAAACTGGATCCCTTCGGAGATATCGAGTGGCAGAGGATGTACGGCGGAAGCGGTTTCGATATCACCTATGATATCGAGCAGACTTCAGATGGCGGCTATGTTATGGCCGGATACTCAAATTCAACGGATATCCCCGGTGTGACGAACAATGGTTTATGGGACTATTACCTTGTCAGGCTCGACGCTGACGGCAATGTACTCTGGCAGAGGATGTATGGAGGAAGTCAACGCGATTTTGCCTATGCAGTAAGGCAGACTTCGGATGGCGGTTATATAATGTCCGGTCGGTCCGATTCTGCCGAGATCCCGGGTGTGACATTAAGTGGCGACTGGGATTCATATATTGTAAAACTCGACGCCGCTGGCAATGTTCAGTGGCAGAGGATGTACGGTGGAAATGCCCATGACGAGGTAATTTCGATCGAGCAGAGCGCAGATGGCGGGTATATCGGGGCCGGTTACTCGGAATCCACGGATATCCCCGGGGTGACGAAAAATCCGGCAGCAGACTACTACATCATCAGACTTGATCGGACAGGCAATGTACTCTGGCAGAGGATGTTCGGCGGCAGCGGCAATGATTATGGAAAATCTATCGCTCAGACAACAGATGGCGGATATTTATTAGCCGGTCAGTCGTACTCTGCTGACATCCCGGGTGTGACGAACAACGGCCTGTACGATTATTACGTCATAAAACTTGATCAGGCAGGGTATGTCGACTGGCACAGGATGTACGGCGGCAGCAACAGCGATTCCACCTATGCATCCGCACAGACTGCAGACGATGGCTATATCCTGGCCGGTCAGTCATATTCCGCTGACATTCCGGGTGTGACCAATAATGGAGAGAGCGACTGCTACCTTATCAAGATCGATCCGGATGATATAGAGTAAGAGATGTTTATCAGGTACCGATGAGCGCAATGGCGATGATGCACAGGACAATCCCCTGCCATTGATATGTGGAAACCTTTTCTCCCTGGATCAGGCAGGCAAGCACAACGGTAACCGATGGATACATGGATGCAAGCACGGCTGCCACATCGAGCCTGGTGTATTGCTTTGCAAGCAGGAAAAAGACATTGCCCCCGGCATCGAACAGGCCTGCTGTAAGCGCGACAGGGT
>DSAD01000168.1 GCA_011372875.1 Deltaproteobacteria bacterium | reverse complement strand
GTAGAGCGCAGCTTGCGGGCAGTCTCCTTGGGCAAAAAGATCAGGGCGATGATCAATGGCCACGGGCATGGACATGCTCTTTTGCAACCTCTGTGCAGCCTTGTGCAGAGACTGATCATAAAGACTGTAGCTTGAATCCCGCCTCTCCATGATATCAGGCGGCTGAAAGCGCGCATCGAAATACGCCCTGCCCTTGAGCCCGGTACGCTCTGTCTGGATACTCTCATCAATAATCCTGAGTACAATACCAGGGTCGGGTGCATCAAGACGGGACACCATATAAATCGCCTCTTGACTTGCTTGAGAACTGCTAGGGATATCAATGAACCTTCCAACATAGCACGGATTGTCAACCCATCCCTCTAAAGGATATGGCACACTCAGCAGCAGAGCTATCTCAGAATCGACTGAGGCAGACCGGTCTGAATAGATCATTGAATCACTCAACGCCTTTTTCACCTTGGCTATCTCAACGCCAAGAGTCTTACTGAAGACATCATCCCTACTAAAGGCACTCTCCTTTTCAAGAGCTTTGAGCTGCCCCTCAAGAACCTCTTTCTTGCTATATTCCTCTTCCGAAATACTCTCGCCTGCAATCCGAAGCGGGATGCCGTACATCAGGACAATGCAACGGACAGATTCCAGCAGCCCCCTTTTCAGAAGATGCTCCCTAAGAGGAATCGCCAGGCCAAGGTCAAATTCTTTCCTGCTGCATGTTTCCATCTTGTTCATGGAGACCTTTACAAGGTTGCTTTGTGGGATTGAACGTCTTTTCTGGTAGTACCGGCCCAGAGAGACGCTTTCGCGTATGTTTTCATTTACCACGACAAGTACTTCTTCAGGTTCCAGGGCAATAAGTTCCTGCGGCATGAACGTCACAATACACAAGCAGAGCATAATGAATAGCAGCCCCGGGACACCGGAAATACGATTTCGGCAAATTACAGACACATACCTGAATAACATCATGTTAAATATAGTAGCAGCAATGAGACAATCAGGGTCAAGCAGAAAAGATCAGAATAAAGCACCTTGCCGCAAGCAGCAAATTATCAGAAATCCATTTTATTATCCCCTTACCTTATCCTCCCCGCATGGTGAGGATAAAAATGTGCCCGATGCATGCAGCTCGGTATCGACTGAATTAAGATCTGCCTTTTTTAAATATTGCCTTGACAGTTTCTTGTCGATCACCTACTGAAAATAATATGCAACAACAATACCTGAAAACTGAATGCAGAACATGCTCCCCCAATGGTTATTGTGTTGACAGATTAAGGTCATCACTTGTTTCCAGCGGCGGCAGACTTACAACAGAGCGGCTCTGCCTGTTGCAAATAACTTGCGATATTAACGGCCATTTCCAACCCCATCATCTAATCGAACGTCTCAGGGATCAGGGATATAATCTGTCTTTGACAACAGTGTACAGGAATCTGGCGCTGTTCATCAAGGCGGGCATTCTCCGCAGGACATCCATCGCCGAAGATTCAGGTGCCTGGTACGAACACATATGGGCACAGAATCACCACGATCACCTCGTATGTTCCAGGTGCGGTAAAAGAATAGAGTTCTCCTATCAGGCAATCGAGATTCTCCAGGAGGCAGTGGCCAAAGAATACGGTTTCACGCTTGAAAGCCACTACCTTGAGCTTATAGGACTCTGTCCGGACTGCAGAAACAATGATGGCACTCAGGGTGAAGCATGAGACGCTATGATATATTCCTTCTATCCCATATATATGCAAGGCTCTGGAAAATCGCGGGGTATCTCCTGCCCCGGCTCGCACGGCACCGGAAAGACATGGAAAAGAAAGGACTAACTTGAGACTACTGGATCTGAAGCAGGGCGACACTGCAACTATCGACAAGATCAACGGCGGCAGGAACATGAGATTCCGTATGGACGGTTTCGGCCTGCGCGCAGGAAAGCGCATCAGGCTCATCATGGCAGCCCCGTTCCGGGGTCCGCTCCTTGTAGAGGACACCGAATCAGGCGCCAGAACCATGATCGGCCGCGGTATGGCCGAAGACATAGAGGTGAGCCATCAAGAACCCTCGTGACGAGATTGTTATTGCCCTTGCCGGCCAGCCCAACTGCGGCAAATCAACGCTCTTCAATGCAGTGGCAGGGTTCAAGGTCAATACAGGCAACTTTGCCGGCACCACGGTATCCTTCACTGAGACAAAGGTGTTTTTCGAAGGCAGGACCATCAGGCTCATCGACCTCCCCGGCACGTATTCCATTTCATCTCATGATATCGCGGAAAAGGTTGCCCGAGATTATCTCCTCTCAGGCAATGCAGACGTCATTATCAATGTCCTGGACGCATCACTCCTTTCCCGCTCACTTGAATTCACCATACAGATCCTTGAGATGAACATCCCCATGGTGATAGGGCTGAACATGTACGACGAGGCCCAGAGAAAAGGCATCGAGATCGATCTTGACGGACTCAAGAACCTGACAGGCTCAGAGGCCTACCCCATAATCGCTGTGGAAGGCAGCGGGGTTCATGAACTCTTCGAGGCGGCGATCAGGGTTGCCGATAGTAATTTCAAACCTGTCAAACCCGTGTATGACCGGGATGTGGAAGAGTGTATTGCAGCTATTTCAAGACAATACCCCAAGGCGCTGAGAAACGGTCTTGCCATTGACGAACGCTTCCTGATCATACGCCTGCTGGAGATGGATGAGGATTTTGAGAAAACCGTAGGAAGACTTGATAAGGCTTTTCTTGAATATGTCATCAAGAAAAGGCATGAACTGGCTGAAATTCACAACTGGCCGGAGTCCGGTGTGTTCTCGTCACACCGCCACGCCTTCGTGATCGACCTCTTCGAGAAGATTGCAAAGGTAAGCAGGCGCACCGGAATGGATCTCAGGGAAAAGATCGACCACTTCATCATAAACCCTGTGGGAGGCTTCACTGCTATAATCGGCCTGCTGTTCTTCATGTTCTATACCTCGTTCAAGTTTGGCGACCTTATCTCCGGCCTTATAGAGCCGCCCCTCGACCACCTTGGAGAGTTTGTCAGGGGTATGGCCGGAGGCTTTGCCGGAGTCATGATATCCGGTCTGTACGACGGTCTTGTTGCAGGGGCCGGTATTGTGCTGCCCTATCTCGTGCCGCTACTCATACTGATGGCCATACTTGAAGACTCCGGCCTGCTGCCAAGAATAGCGTTCATGGTCGACGGCATTCTACATCGATTCGGTCTGCATGGAAAATCTGTCATACCATTAATCCTCGGGTACGGTTGCAGCGTACCTGCCATCATGGCTGCACGAAGCCTTGAACATGAACGTGACCGGATCATCACCATGCTGATCATTCCTTTTATCCCCTGCTCGGCCAGAACAGTGATAATCCTTGCGCTCGCCGGCAAATATCTGGGGGGCACATACACAACGCTCATCTATCTCGGCAATATCATGGTCATCCTGGCCGTCTCGTTCGGCCTTTCGCGCATAAATGTCGATATGGCCCCCGGCATTATCATGGATGTCCCACCTCTGCGCAGGCCATATCTGAACCTGGTAATCAACAAGGCCTGGTGGCGTCTGCGTGAATTTCTCTTCTTTGCCTGGCCGGTCATTGCCGTATCAAGCGTAGTGCTTGCAATCCTGTCATACATGGGGCTCGACCGCACAATAAATGCAGTGCTGTCTCCGATCACCTCCACCATCCTGAATCTTCCCGACCAGACCGGTATCACGTTGTTCCTGGGCATATTCAGAAAAGAACTCACCCTGCTGATGCTGAATCAATCGCTCGGGACCGCTGATATCACGATGATCCTGTCAAACGTACAGATACTCGTGCTCGTTGTCTTCACGGTCCTGTACATCCCGTGTATTGCAACAATAGCCACGCTCTGGAAAGAAGGAGGGTGGAAAACAGCTTTTTACTCCATACTCCTGAACACGACCGTAGCCATTATTGTAGCCGGCGGTATCGCCCAGATATCGAAGCTGTTCTGAAAAGGTACACCTATGGGTTATTGCGAACTGTCGTTACGGATGCCGACAGATTATACAGACGATCAACTCAGTGAAAGGATCGGCAATGAACTGGGGATAAGGGCATTTTCCTTTCAGATCGACCACAAAAGTCTTGACGCAAGAAAAAAGCGCGACATCCACTGGCTGATAAGGATCTGTGTATCTTCACCCGAGATCTCAGGTACACCTCCCGATACATTTGTCCCATTGACTATCGACTACCACAAAAGAAAGAAAAAGGTCCTTGTCGTAGGAAGCGGCCCTGCCGGTTTCTTCTCGGCGTTTGTCCTGCAAAAGGCAGGGTTTGACACCACCCTGATCGAGAGAGGCTCTGATGTGGACAAAAGGCACGATGGAATACAAACCTTTGAGAAAACCGGCATATTCGATCCACAAAGCAACTATGCCTTCGGCGAGGGAGGAGCATGAACCTTCTCCGATGGCAAGCTCACATCGAGATCCAAGCATATTTCAAAGGAAAAGAGTTTCATCATCTCCAGTTATATCCAGGCAGGTGCACCCGAAGAGATACGCTATATGGCGCATCCGCACCTTGGCAGCGACAACCTTAAAAAGATTGTAAAGACCTTGAGAAACCAATTCGTCGATATGGGCGGAACCATTGTGTTCGAGACAGCGCTTCTTGACCTGAAGATATCGAACAACACAGTACATACCGCATACACCACTTCCGGAGACATTGAGGCCGACTATTACATCCTTGCCCCCGGTCACAGCGCCTTCGAGACATACCGCATGCTGATACGAAACTCGGTGGAATTCAGGACCAAGAATTTTGCCATAGGCAGCAGGGTAGAGCATCTCCAGGAGACCATCAACAAGGCGCAGTGGGGGGTGGAAAACCTGCCAGGCTTGAAGGCGGCCGAGTACCGCCTCACAGCAAAAAGCCACGGCGTTCTGCCGGTATATACATTCTGCATGTGTCCCGGGGGCATGGTCGTACCTGCCACTGCCTACCCGGATTCAAACATTGTAAACGGAATGAGCCTGTACAGACGCGATTCGAGATTCGCCAATGCGGCATGTGTAGCGGCAGTGAATCCGGACAGACTGATCGGGAAGAAATCGAGCCCCCTGGAAGCCCTTGAATGGCTTCAGACACTTGAAGAACGCTTCTATAGATATTTAAATGGTTTTCAGGCACCCTTTTGCCGCATACAGGATTTTATCGATCAAAAGGAATCTCCGGCAACTGCTGAGTCGAGCTATCCTCTGGGGCTGAAGCCTGCAGCCCTGTGGGACATGTTGCCTGTCGAGGTAAGCTCTTCGATCAGGCATGGATTGAAGGACTTCAGTAAAAAGATAACGGGGTTTGAAACAGGCATCATTATGGGTCTTGAAAGCAAGACGTCATCCTTGATCCAGGTCCTGCGCGACAAGAACGGTCTGTGTTGCGGCTTTGACAATCTGTATGTGGCAGGAGAAGGAAGCGGGTATTCAGGCGGCATAATCTCAAGCGGTGCAGACGGCATAAAGACTGCCCTGAATATCATCGAAGGAGTGTAACGATCTCTTTACCAGAGCCGGTTAAGCGGCTAACAAGCATCATCAAGGTTCATCTGCCCAGCCAAGACAGGAGAACTTATTGAAACTTTATACATTTTAACCAGGTTTTCCAGATATCGCGATTGCAGAAACCTGCCTGCAAAAGCCTGCTTGACCGGCGGCAGTTTCAGAATCACACCCAGTACAGCTGCCAGTGCCCGATGACTAAGAAGCACCCGATTGTCAAAGATAAGATCCTGCAGATTACCGCGCTCAATAGCCATGATTACCGAGCGGTGGATTCCATTGACAGGGGTAAGCATCCTGACCGTTCGGAGTTTCATTGAGATAGTGCCCTTAGTGCAGGACCTTGCACACAGACCGCATCCCAGACAGCGCTCTTCCACGTTCAGATACTGATAAAAAAGCTCGCTCAATATCTTCTGATATATATCATCGCGTATACGCATCAGAGAGAATTCAAAGAAACCTGCCCTGGGCGGAGGAAGGACATAC
The DNA here is from genome assembly GCA_011372875.1 of Deltaproteobacteria bacterium. Lineage (GTDB taxonomy): Bacteria > Desulfobacterota > Desulfomonilia > UBA1062 > UBA1062 > DSAD01. Next base: position 3,510 of record DSAD01000168.1, on the reverse strand, counting down.
CAGGACTGTCCATCACGTTCGATATCGACCAGGATACCCCGGTTCGAGAGAATATCGAGTGTTTTCTGCGCGGAGGCGAGATCCATTTGCCACGCCTGTCCCGCCTTCTCGGCAGTAAATGGCTTTATAGGGATACGTCCGGAAATGATAAAGCGAGACGGGTTCTCTTAACAATGACCCACGTCTCGCTCAGTGCTGTTTCTTTATTTGTGGTTTTTATCAGACGTTTTTCCTGCGCCTCATCCGTGTGCCGGCAAGCCCTGCCAGACCTGTCCCGAGAAGGACCATGGTTGCAGGCTCAGGTACAGGTGCATTGTTGTCCGATGTTCCGAAATCCAACTCGGCCAGGAAATAGGAATTGGATGTAAAAGACAGACCGTTCCAGTTGAAAGAGACTGTATCATCGCTGAAAGTCAGGCGCGATGCATCCCAGGCAAGGTTCGTGGTGATGGAGACACCCTGAAGGGCATTGCCGGAACTGTCATCGAGACTCCCGACAACCAGACCGTTGAAGCTTGCGGTCGTCCATGTCGCATTCCCGACATAATCTACATAGATACTGTCGGCCTCGACATTGACATTGTACCATATCCCGCCATGCGGATACATGAGGTCCGAGGTCCCTTCAGCAACAATTGCCTGGTCCATGCTGCCGTATGACGAAGAGATGTCCGGGAAATAATGCTGGGCCGTAACCAGATCCCCAATCAACGTTGCATGTGCCGAGCCGACCATTGACAGGAACAACAAGCCCACTGCCAAACCGATAAAATGTTTCTTTTGCACTCTTTCTTCCTCCTTTAATAATCTAGTTGTGTTTTATGTTGAGAGTTGCAAGAGGCCTCAATGAGCCCATGCATCAAAATCGTCAAAACAACCACCCTGATACAACCACTGCCAATCTCAAACAATAAAAGATATTAGCACAGGGTGTACCAACAACGTCAACTTGATGACATCCTATTTCTTTTTTATTGATTATACTGGCTTTTAATCTGCTTCTTGATAAAATATCTCGTCAAAAGAAGCACCATCATTACATCCCGCATCCTTATCCTGGATTATTTTGTAAAATTAACCGACATGGCCTTTGACCGAATCTTGGTCCGGCAGAATTATATACGAATAATACCCCATTATCCCGGCCAGTTATCTCATCTGATCATTGTCGGTATTTTTTACTTCTTCGGGACTTGTGACAATAGAAATGCATCCCGACAATAAGGTAGTCGCATATCTCTCAAGTCAGAGCTGTTTGAAGGAATCCTTTGACGATATCTTTCTATAATACTCGGTTCACTTTCAGGTGTCGCGACTCTTTGATAATGTCGGTTCACTTTCAGGTTGAATTTCTTTTCCTCTATGATTACTATGGGCATCACAGAGAAACAACTTGGAACGACAAGGATCTTTCCCCATGAACAATATCGAGACAAACCCCATGACCGATAAAAGTCTGCGCGCAGAAAAGCAAGTATTTGCAGGCATCTATGGACGCCTTTTTGCAAGATACATCTCTCATCACGCAGAGGGATATGCATCGTTTCTTGCCCTGGCAGTCACCAGAGAGCTGCTGTCATATTCTAGATCTGACGAGAAAATGCAGTCGTTCATCCGGCAGAACCGGGATCAGATAGACCAGGAGATCAAACTGCTTAGAGAAGATACTGCCATAAGAAGAATGATTACCGATGCCATGGTAATCAAGATCGTGTTTCAGCGCAAACAGGGAGGATGCGGAAATGATGACACCTGTGAAACCATCGAGAGACTAAAAGAACTGGGGTTATATCTTGAAGGCAGCCAGCCACCTACACCGAAGTCATTTATACAGCAGGCAAGCAGGTTCTTCGCACAGACACCTCTGAGGCCTCCTATTCCCCCTTTGAACACATGATATTTGCCTGACAGCTAAACACCGGCAGCAACATAACCGTCGTACACATGCGTATAAATCCGACATTCAAGAATGATGGTTCAGACTTGCCGCACAGTACTGGACACAACCGTTATATCTGTGGTTATCTTAAGGCATAATCTGCAGGGCTAAAAAGGATACTCTGAGTATTTCTTCATTATCAGGGCATGGAGACAAGGGAAGATGCACACGGCATATTTTATTGATTTTGACGGCACCATAACCACTGATGATACTGCTTCTGTCATGATAAAGGCGTTCGTGGCCGAAACTGATTACCCGGCAATCATGCAGATCAGTTCACTGTGGGAGAAAAGACAGATCTCCACAAAGCAATGCGCAAACAGGGCATTCCAATATATAAACGCCGACATGAACTCCATGATCGAGCTGCTTGATACCATAACAATAGATGAAGGTTTCGTACAGTTCCTCGATATCTGTACCAGATCCGGGGACAAAGCATATGTCCTGAGTGACGGGTTCGATCTCTGCATACAAACCGTGTTTAAAAAATATGCAATAGACATTCCCTTTTATGCAAACTCGATGGTCTACGACAACGGGTTCACGATTGTCTGCCCGCATGCAAATCCTCAATGCGGACATTGCGGCGTATGCAAGACTTCCCTTATGCAGAGCATAAAAAAGGCATCCAGCCGGAGCATATACATAGGCGACGGATATTCAGACACCTGCCCTGTCATGCATGCAGACATGGTCTTTGCCAAGGAACCACTCTATACCATGTGCACAGACAAGGGCATAGAAGCCCTCAGATTCAGCTCTTTTGAAGAGATCACTGATCGTCTGTACTGAACTGCATGAATACGGTTTACCGGTGATAAAAACCGGAGAAAGGTCTTTATGAGATGAACGTACTTATCCTTGCCAATGGTCAATACGGAGACATTCAGTGGTACAGGGAGCGCATATCCGTTTTCTCAAAGATCATATGCGCAGACGGCGGAACCCGACTGGCATGTCTGCTCGGCATCGTACCCGATCTGGTTGTCGGCGATATGGACTCTACAGACAGACAGGACCGTAGAACCCTTGAGGAAGCAGGGGCGCAATTCATTATCTATCCGCGGGAAAAAGACCTGAGCGATATCCAGATCGCCTTTGAGCAGGCACGCTCTCTCAAGCCTTCTTCAGTCACTGTCTGGGGCGGCACCGGGGACCGGCTCGATCACACCTTATCCACCATACTCAATGCATTTCATCTGGTACAAGACAATATCGATGTATGCCTTGACTCGCCGGAAGTGACGATCCACCTGGTTAAGGGGAATCTTAAACTGTCAGGAAACCCTGGGGATACTGTATCCCTCATTGTCATTGATCAGGCTGCAACAGGGGTCACCCTTGAAGGTCTTCACTATCCGTTGAACAATGCGGCCCTTGACGGCACCTGGCAGTCCGGCATCTCCAATGTCATGACAGGAAAAGACGCTCTCATTGAGGTTAAGACGGGTCATACGGCTGTGTTTCATTACCATGTGCCTGCGAGATAGAAGATCTTTGCTGTTAATGGAGCAAGAGGCACCTCGTGAAAAGATGCCTCTTTATACCGATATTCCTACCTGCAT
>DSAD01000005.1 GCA_011372875.1 Deltaproteobacteria bacterium | reverse complement strand
TCTTTTGCCCATAAAGCTTCAATTTCAGGATTAATCTTATCTAAACTCAAAAGAATTGATTCAACCAGTTGAATGCGATCGATTGGTTTGAGGGCTATTGCCTTTGTTGCCAACTGTTTAACGGATACCCTGGCAGCATATGCTGCCAGGGGTGGTAAAGGAAGGAGATAGTATCCTTCTTTCCAATACCTTGATCCTGATGGGTGACTGGTGCAGATAGAATTGTGTAACCAGATAAAAACGAAAACCAGGGTGCAGAAAGGTGTCAATGGCAACGTCCGGTGCTGAAGCAACGGGTGTAACCTGCAAAAAATGTATGTTTTTTGCGATGGACAGACAACTATAATCTTATTGACAAGGCCTTATAATGGGTGACCCTATGATCTACTACTTGTCATGCCGACGAGATAGGTGTATAAGCACTTGTACACGAAAACACGAAAACGCCGACCTGGGGGTAATGCTATGAATACCGTTCGTTGGAATATTGCTGTATCGTCGGATGTGGATCAGTCCGTACGTATGTTCATCGCCGCGCAGGGCGGCGGCCGCAAGGGCGACCTGTCGCGCTTTATCGAGGAAGCTGTGCGTGCTTATCTTCTGGAGCAGGCCGTAGATCAGGCAAAGTGTGCGGCTGCCGGTGTGAGCGAGACGGAACTAAACGATCTCATCGACGAAGCGGTGCAATGGGTACGTAAACACTGATGCGTGTTATCCTGGATACCAATGTGCTGCTTGGTGCACTGATATCGCCGTACGGTCCGCCCGATATCATTTATCGTGCTTGGCGAGCAGGGAGATTCGAGCTGGTAACCTCGACAGAGCAACTTGATGAACTGCGTCGTGTAAGTCGCTATCCGAAGCTTAAAACGATCCTACCAGCACACCGCGTCGGCACGATGGTTAATAACATGCAACGCGCAATCGTGTTGGATGTCCTGCCGGAATTGCCAGAAGATGTTGAGGCGAGAGATCCTAACGACTCTTTCCTGCTGGCTATGGTTCTGGCGGGCGATGCAGACTATCTGGTCACAGGTGACCGCCGTTCTGGTCTCCTGCAACGCGGCAGTATAGGCCGAGCGCGTATAGTAATCCCGTTCGTCTTCTGCGCCGAGACACTTTGATGTTAGAGAAAGCATGGCGGAAAGCATGGGAAAGCATGGTGTCAGGTCTTGAAACTTGACATAGCGGTTTAATTTGAGAAGGAGGGGCGATATCTAGGATGCAAAGAGATTTGTCTTTGGTTTTAAGAAACAAAGAAGGGGTCAGGTCTTGATATATGAACGGTAGTATGGTAGGGATGGTTCATGGCGCGTCCACTGAGGATTGAATATCCCGGAGCCCTGTATCATGTAACAGCCAGGGGGAACAGAAGGGGTGTAATTTACGAAGATGTAAAGGACCGTCATGCTTTTGTGGAAGTGCTGTTCCAGGTAGTGGACCGTAACAACTGGCTTTGTCATGCATACTGTCTGATGGACAATCACTACCATCTGATCATCGAGACACCTGACGGGAATCTTTCGTATGGGATGAGAAACCTCAATGGGATGTATACGCAGTGGTATAACAGGAGGCATAGATCGGTCGGGCATATATTTCAGGGGAGGTTTAAATCGATCATAGTCGAGAAAGATAGTTATCTTCTGGAGTTGAGCAGGTATGTGGTATTGAACCCGGTGCGGGCAGGGATGGTGAGAGAACCGGGAGAATGGGAGTGGAGCAGTTACCGTGCCACAGCCGGTTTGATAGATGCCCCGGAGTTTTTAACGACAGAATGGCTTTTATCGCAATTTGGAACCAAGAAAGCCGTGGCCAGGAAAATGTATCGATCTTTTGTTATGGAAAGGGTCAAGAATGACGAATCCATATGGGGTCACCTGAAGGGGCGATTCATATTGGGAGGCAGCAGTTTTATAGATGGTATCCGAGGAATGATCGAAGAAAGGAAAGAGACGCACGAGGTAGTGAGAAACGAGCGTCTCGTCGGACGACCTGAGCTGTCGAGGATTTTTCATAGAATGCAGAAGAGTGACGATATTGCGCAGCGAAACAGACTGATCCACGAAGCACATATACGATACGGATATACATTAAGCGAAATAGGGAAGCATCTAGGTATTCATTACTCGACAGTGAGCAAGGCAGTGAAGGGATTTGAGACAAGAAATGCACTGAAGAGATAGTTCAAAGATCAAGACCTGACCCCATCTTCATCTTGAACATCTTGATGCATCTTGACCATCTTGACCTAGCCATAAAAAAATCCCGGCAGTAATCTGCCGGGATTTTTTTATGTTTATCTGGTTGGATTACTCTGGCTTAGGCTCTCTTTTTTCTGAATGCCCCCATGCCAAGCAGGCCGCTTCCTATCAGGAGCAGGGTTGCAGGCTCCGGCACTGGAGCAGGTGATACGTCACTGATGCCCACGACCATATCATTGAAATCCTGGTCGCCGCCGCCATAAAGGTCTTCCATGGCCACCACCAGATCAGCGCCCAGAAGAGAACCTACAGCATTGTCGCTGGTGTCGAAGAGAAGGAAATGATCAAAGCCGTCGTTGTTCAAAGAAGTATGTGAGTAAAATGTGTAACCGTTGCCTTCAGGGGTGGTAAGATAGAAACCAAACGTCTTACCGATATTTGCCGAATTCCCACCTATGGTTGCAATCCCGGCACCTAAATCAAAGGAGACTGTTGCGCTGGTTAAAGGTGAGGCTGCGCCATTGAAAACCTCGAGATGATCGCCCAATGATACAGAACCGTCATCGTTATAGGTGAATCCATAAATGCCAAAGGTGTTCTGCTGAGCAAACCCAGCGCTTTCAAGGAAAAGAAAGAATGTGGAATCGTCATTATTGCCATCTGTATCGGTTAATAATCCTGCCTCAGCCCCTGTGTCTGCATAGTCACCATAACCTGCTCCAAGGATGTCGCTTAGAAGTGGCAATGCCATCGCAGAGGTGGATAATGCAAAAACCATAACCACTGTATTAATCAAAGCCAGAAAAGTATTTCTCATGTTGCCTCCAGTTATTGAATTTGGTGATTATAATGCAAGAATGCTGCCAGGTCAAAACCAACAATAATAACATAGATATAGGAGATGTGGATATCGATAATGGTGTTAAGCAGTAAAGAATGTCGACACAAATATTGTAAGATCAAGAGAGAGATGTAAGGGTCAAAAGATTGACGAAAGGCAGATGGAATGTAACTAGCTGGAAACACACCTGAAAAAAAAGATATTATATTATATATGCCGATTAGTAAGGAATATCGACATGTCGCGGTGGAAGATAGGATCTGGAAGATAAGAGGTGAAAGACAAAAGCTGAAAGGCAGAAGGTGGAAGATTAACATTATTGCGGATTCAGGAATTGAAGAAGTGGATGAGAAGAAATAGCTGAAGGGGAAGATGGGCATGCGAGGGTGTAGAAACTTGGATTGATCAAGATGATACCTTAAGCTGCTTGCTCTGCGTACAACTTATTCAGTCTCCTCGGTGAGAGGCCAGGGATAATGTGCTGCAAAATCTATTACCAAGCTGTTAAAATTATAGACGAGCCCGTGTCAACCCTGATAAAGTCACTGTGGGCATGAAAAAATTACAGAATCAGCGTTTGTTTCCGCAGACGGATCCTTATGTCCGCCTCATTGCGGAGCAGAGTTTTTCCCGGGCAGCCGGAGCGCCGCACGTCGAGGGAAACAGTGTTCGTCTTCTGAAAGACGCGGACGAGAACTATCCTGCCTGGCTCAATGCAATGCGATCTGCAACGAAGAGCATCCACTTCGAGAACTATATTATATATGACGACGACATAGGGAGACAGTTTGCAGATATCATGATTGCCCGGGCCCAAGACGGGGTGAAGGTAAGGGTTATATACGACTGGCTGGGCACCCTGGGCGCCGCATCGAGGCGATACTGGAAGCGCCTTATGGATGCCGGTGTAGAGGTGCGCTGCTTCAATCCGCCCCGGATGGACAGGCCTTTCGGGTGGGTAAACCGCGATCATCGCAAGATGATCGCAATTGACGGCACAACCGGGTTTGTCACCGGGTTATGCGTTGGCCGGATGTGGGTGGGTTATCCCGATCGTTCCATCGATCCGTGGCGTGATACCGGAATCATGATAACCGGGCCTGCCGTGTCAGACATAGAGAAAGCCTTTGCCGATATATGGTCAACCATGGGCCCTGATCTGCCGAATGACGAGGTTCCGGAAAGGGGCGCTATTCATCCCACAGGCGATGTGTCGCTACGTGTCGTGGCGAGTGCACCGTACACCACAGGCCTGTTTCGGCTCGATCAGCTCATATCGGCTGTCGCCAGAGAAACGCTGTGGCTGACAGATGCCTATTTCATGGGTGTGTCACCATACGTTCAGGCGCTCGCCGCAGCTGCACAGGACGGGGTGGATGTCAGGCTCCTGGTTCCGGGAACCACTGACATACCGATCTTGAGTGCATTCTCCCGGGCAGGGTACCAGACTCTGTTGGAAGCAGGGGTGAGGATTTTTGAATGGAACGGGCAGATGCTGCATGCAAAGACCGCTGTCGTGGATGGAAAGTGGGCCAGGATAGGGTCCACCAATCTCAATATCTCCAGCTGGCTCGGCAATTATGAACTCGATGTGGCGGTGGAAGATCAGACCTTTGCGCGTTCAATGGAGGAGATGTACCTGGAAGACCTCTCGCGTTCGACCGAGATCGTGCTCGGCAGGCGCAGGGCAGCATGCCCGGTAAGCAGGCGGACCAGAACCCGGCATCACTTCCCTGGCAGATCAAAGGCGAGCATGAGCCGGGCAGGTGTCGGTGTCATGAGGGTGAGTAATGTCCTGGGTGCTGCCATAAGTCAGAGGCGCACGCTGGAGCCAGCCGAGGCAAAGCTCATGTTCGGCGCCGGCGCCATCTTTCTAGCCCTTGCAGTCCTTTTTGCTCTCTGGCCTCAATGGCTGGCTGTGCCCTTTGTCATTATCAGCTCATGGCTGGCCATTACCCTGATCTTCAAGGCTATCAGGCTTGTTCTGGATCACCGCAGGCAAGACCGGGAACTAAGGGGAAAGGGGACTTCGGCAGAAGGCTGAAGAAGAACATGTTCTTATTGGGATTCAGCATTGTCTTTTAAAGGTGGGGCCTGTTTTCTGCGAATATGTGTATGCAAAGTAAAGCCCGGCAGGTTTTAAGACTGCCGGGCTTGAGTAATCAGCTATAAGATGTCGAGGTCAGCGTGTTAGCTGTTCCTTTTTCTGAAACCGGCAAGTCCGATCAGGCCGCTGCCCAAGAGAAGCATTGTTGCGGGCTCAGGGACCGGAGCCGGGTTGTTTGGAGAGTCAACGTTATCATAATCAAGAGTGAATATTGAATAATCCAGCGTCAAAGAATTACTGCTCCACCAGGATGATGCCTCATTGAAAGCAAGTGTCACATTGAGTGACTCTCCTGGATTCCAGGTGCTAAATACTTCTGAGATATTAAAGACAGAATTTGATCCCAAATTAATAAGACCAAAGAGAAAAGTTAAATCATCCCTTAAAGTGCCCTGATAGATTTCTTCTACATAAATTCTATCGTTGTTGCCACTGACTCCCCACCCAGAAATTGTGAGGGTGGCGCTGTTTACGATATCAAATGGTACACTGAAATCGCTGGTCACCGCATGTGTCCAGGAAGTTGAACCCACGCCGCTTACCGTTCTGTCGAGATCCACGGTGTCGGTATATAGAATGGCATTTCCTGTGCCGCAAAATGCAAATAAAAGAAACATTGTGCCCAAAAAACCAGATATTGCTTTCTTCATAGCTATCCTCCAGGTGCTCTTTAAGTTGGCAAACGTAATGCAAATACAATGCCATAACATGATAGGGTAATTAAAACAAAGATATAGGCAATATCTTGATATTCGATTGAGAAAATTAGTAAGACTTTCCGACAGCGGGAAATGTGGTTGCAGTAATATGACATCTTCTCCTGAATGAATCAGGGATGAATTTATTAAAGAAGAAGATATTATACCAGGTATAACAAGCTGAATGGATTGAAAATGTCAATATATCAAAATGCTTGCGGGCAAAACATAGAGCACAAGATACATAATGATCTTCAGAGGAAAAACGCTGTCGATATTGTTTACACAGGGCTAATCAGACAGAAGGCAGGCAGGGCAGGTTCGCTCGTGAGATTGGGCACAAGGAGGAAGTATCTCGGATCTCAATAAGAAATGAAGCAGATGAGATAATATTGCCGCAAGGAAAGATTGGTACATATGGGTGTCGGGATATTTTACGATAATTGTGGCATAGTTTTCAGGTAATACGGGCAACATATTGAAATAAAGATTGAAAACACACATGGCACGTAATTTGCCTGTCTTCTGAAAACAAGTAAATACTTTTATTAAGGGGCTCAGCTATGAAAAGAATGTTTTCAGCATTGATGGTATTATTGCTTCTCGTCGGTTTTGTGTCAACGGCAGGGGCATTGGAAATCCAAACGCTGTCATTAGATGGTCAGACAGATTACAGAAATTGGACACAGGCCAATGTCACTTACGGCGGAAATAATCAGACAGTATATCTCGGCCAGTTTGATCTTACCATTGATGGAATACTAACATACGGTTATTGTGTTGAATTTGAGGCTACCACTTATGTTCCTCACACTTACACGGGAACCTTGATCGGGCTGGACACGGTTGCGAATGGGGCTGGCGCCCAGGCCGCCTGGCTGATGGATAATTATGCAGGAGTTAACCAGAGTCAAAACGCTGCTGTACAGCTCATGATATGGGAACTCATGTATGGTGACAGTTTCAACTATAACTCTTCAGGAGCTGTCGGATCTTATTACGACATGTTAAGTGCTGTCAATATAGGCAGCTACACCGGCTACAGCTATATGGTTCTTGATATTGATAATGCTCAGAATATCCTGGTGAAGACACCAGCACCGGTGCCGGAGCCTGCTACGCTGATGCTTATCGGGTCAGGCCTTGTCGGTCTGGCAGGATTCAGAAGGAAGATGAACAAATAATAAATATATAAACCTGATATCACAGGCAGGGTCTTTTATAGACCCTGCCTTTTTTATGTCAGGATAGTCTGTTAACGGATTTGGGATTTGATCATTGTCGGAAAATTCATCAGTCGATATATCAGCCTTAATCATATGAGATAAGTTTCTCCTCAGATGCGCAGAGATTGAATAATCCTATAGTGTTATTATCATGCCGTCCTCGGCGCATTCCAGTTCGAGAGAGTCTTTTCTTCTGAGTACGGAATCATTCATATGGGTTAGGACGATTCTTTTGCAGCTTAAGTTCCAGCGGTTCTGCATGAGGGTTCTGTAGTCGATGTGATTGTCCATTGCCTTGTCATATTCAAAAGCCTCGCAGATAAAGAGGTCGGCCATGCTGGATGCTTCAATGAGGTTGTCGTTCCATCTGGTATCACCCGAGTAGGCTATCACCCGGCTGTTGCATCTGATCCTGAGAGAATGCGGATTGGTTGCCGGGGTATGTATGGCAGGGTAGGCTGTTACATGCAGAGAATCAATCGAAAGGTCCTGATTATCAGGGAGTTCTATGAATTCAAGTGGAAATCCGGTGGCAATGTTGGAGGATCCCGGGAAGTAAACCCCCATGGCCTCTTCAATGCGTATTTTAAGCCCTGCAGGCCCTGCAATAATAAGGGGAGCTGTTCTCTGTGCTAGTATCTGTGATTCGCGAATGATAAAAGGTATGCCTCCGAAATGATCTCCATGCAGGTGACTTAGAAGGATTACATCTATGCTCGAAGGGTCCACGCCATATCGTTTCATGCCGATCAGGGACGATGTTCCACAATCTATCAGAAATCTCGTCTCAGCAGTGTTTACGAATATGCATGTCTGAAGGCGTCCGCCGCTTCCGAACGCATCTCCTGTTCCTAAAAACCTTATAGTTACTGTGTCCATGGGCCCTGTCCCGTGATCCTGCGCTGTGAACATCTTCTCCGACAGTATCTGATGTTTTTGTAAATAACCATGTTTTATTCACCCTTACCCCAGCTCGTTCCCTTCAAGGGCTTATCTTTACCCACAAGTCTTACTACAGACAGTATGGTTCAAGGTGGGGATTATCTGCCCGGGTAAAATGTTTGTTGTCGGGGCACCATCTATCCCTTGGCCCGGTTTTCGCTGGGACGAGGGTGGGCTAAAAAGGTTGAGGAGTATGCTCCCTATGCAGATGTTATCTGTCTTCTCAGAACATTCATCAGTGTTTTTCTCAACTCGTCCATCTTAAAAGGTTTGACCACAATCCCGCTGAAGCCGTAGTCCTCGTGGTTGGTCATAACCTTATCTTCTGTGTGCCCGCTCGAGACAATCGCTTTTACTGCAGGGTCTATCTTTTTGAGCTTTAGTATTGTTTCTTTCCCCCCCATGCCTCCCCGGATTGTAAGATCGAGGATTACGGCATCAAAACCATGGCCTGCTTTCTTTGCAAGCAGGTATTTCTCCACTGCTTCTTCTCCGTTTCGACACACTTCGATGTTATATCCCAGGTTCTTCAGCATCTCCGAGACCGTATCCCTGATCATTTCATCGTCATCCATCAAAAGGACACTGATATTGTCGGGTATTTCTGCGAGCAGTTCTTTCTTTGCCTTGTTTTCATCCTGGGCTGTTGCAGGGAGCATGATATAGAAGGTTGTGCCTTTTCCTTGTGTGGATTTCAGGAAAATATAGCCACCGTGTTTCTTTATGATGGAGTATGCAGTCGTCAGCCCCAGCCCCATGCCCTTTTGATTTCCCAGTTCCTTGGTGGTGAAATAGGGATCGAAGATCCTGGTACGGATATCTGCCGGTATTCCCGGACCCTGGTCCTCTATCGAGGTTCTTACATAAGGGCCTTTGGTAATCAACACTCCTGATATGAGGGAGTCTGATTCAAGGTTGATGTTTTCTGAGGAGATTGTAATGGCTCCTCCCTTGGGCATGGCTTCCCTGGCATTGATTATAATATTGCTTAATGCGTGGATGATCTGGTCTTCGTCGAAATCCATGATCCAGAGATTGTCGGGTATTACACACTTGCACGTTACATTGGTTCCGGAAAGGGTGAGCTTTGTCGAGTTCTCGATCAGAGGGCGGAGATGGCCGGTCTTTTTCAGCGGTGTTCCTCCCCTGGAAAGGGTATGAAACTGCCTGGTCAGATCCTTCGCCCTTTCACATGCCTCCATGGCCTTGGATAACCGTATATGAATCTTGTCTTCGGGTTGCACATAGGTCTTTGCCAGCTCAATGTTGCCCAGAATAGATGAAAGGATGTTGTTGAAGTCATGGGCAATGCCTCCTGCAAGGGTGCCGATGGATTCGAGCTTGCTTACCTTTATGTGCTCTTCTTCACGTAGTTTGCGTTGGGTGATGTCCCGGATTATTGCCTGTATATAATATTGTTCTTTGAGTTCGATATAATTGATGCTTGCTTCTGCATCAAAGACCGTTTTGTCAAGGCGCTGAAATCTCCACTCGAAGAACTGGGGTTTGTCATACAGGATCGACTGGAGTATCCTCGGCCATTTGTCTGTAGATAGTGTCCATCCGGAAACCGGCATTTTTGGAGCAAAAGCGGTTTCATAATTACAGCATATG
>DSAD01000137.1 GCA_011372875.1 Deltaproteobacteria bacterium | reverse complement strand
TCTTTGGGCTTAATGTCCCTGATCTCACTGATCATTTCGGCATCAGGGTTCTTACGGGGGTCATCAAGATAAACACCTTCCGTATCGGTAAGGATAATCATTGCCTGCGCCTCTACCAGAGGAATAATCATTGCCGAGAGAATATCGTTATCCGTAAACCTGATCTCTTCCACAGAAACAGTGTCATTCTCATTGATAATCGGGATCGCACCCAGCTCGAACAATGCGGTGAAGGTATTACGGATATTGAGGTAGCGCCTTCTGTCATCCAGGTCCTCACGTGTGATGAGGATCTGTGAGGTCGTATACCCGTATCTCCTGAATGCATCGGTATAAGTACGCATCAGGCTTCCCTGTCCGATTGCGGCAAGGGCCTGTTTCTTTGAAAGGGACATATGGGACTTGGGTATGCGCATGATGGCGTTGCCCTGTGCAATAGCGCCCGATGAAACAAGGGCAAACTCTTTTCCATTGTCTCTAAGGAGCGACAGGTCATCGCACAGACGGTCTATCACCCTGTTATTCATCCCTCTGCCAGTACTGAGCACGCGTGATCCTATCTTCACAAGGATACGCCTGCACGACTTCAGAGATGCACGTCCACTGCTGTTCATATCACCTCACCTGTTGTGCGTCTTACAACCAATCACCGGCACATCACCTGTATGGATATATGAGGCAAAGTCTTTCTTTTATAAATGCTCCTGAGCGACTTTACCTTCATTCAACTCCCTGACAATCTCATCCAGAATATTGTTTAAACCTTCTCCGGTCAGTGCTGATGCGGCAAAGCAAGGATACCCTTGATCTTTTATAAAGGCAACAGCTTCTTTTGCACGCTCCTTTGCCTCTGCAAGGTCGCACTTGTTCAGAACTACGATCTGCCTCAGATCAAGGAGGCGTTCAGAATATGATCCAAGTTCTTTCTTGAGAATAACAAATTCCTCTCTGGGATCTCTTTGAGTCTCAGCAGACATGTCAACAAGATATAAGATGAGCCTGGTTCTCTCTATATGTTTCAGAAAACGCAAGCCCAGACCGACACCTTTGTGGGCTCCCTCGATGATACCAGGGATATCAGCCATTACAAAATCCGAGTCTTTCCATCTGACCATACCGAGATTAGGCACTAAAGTGGTGAACGGATAATCGGCAATCTTGGGCCTTGCACTGGAGACACGAGAGATAAAGGTGGATTTCCCGGCATTGGGGAACCCTACCAGCCCGACATCGGCAAGGAGTTTCAATTCGAGCTTGAAATCCTTTTCTTCTCCAGGACTGCCTGGTTCGCAGTATCTGGGAGCCTGCATGGTGGATGTTGCAAATCGGGCATTGCCTTTTCCGCCTGCCCCCCCACGTGCAACAATAACACACTGCCCTTCTTTCACTAGGTCCGCAATGATATCGTCAGTCTGCAGGTCTCTGACCAGAGTACCTATGGGGACATTGATTACAAGATCCTGGCCGGATTTCCCCGTACAGTTCTTGCCCTGGCCATGCCGGCCTCGTTCAGATTTATAGTGGGGATGATATCGCTGATCGAGAAGTGTGTGGACATGCGGGCTTGCCTTGAGGATTATATCTCCGCCCGAACCCCCATCTCCACCATCAGGTCCGCCTTTTGGTACATATTTCTCTCTTCTGAACGAGCAACAGCCGTTACCTCCATTGCCCGCCTTTAGATAAATCTTGCACTCATCAATGAAATCCATATGCTAGGCAGCACTGGATACAACATTCACTCTCTTTTTGTTATTAAAAAGGGTTTCAAACTTCACAACACCATCTGCGAGAGCAAAAAGGGTATAATCCCTGCCACACCCGACATTCTCTCCGGGATGAATCCTTGTGCCTCTCTGACGGACAATAATATTCCCGGCTCTAACTTTCTGACCATCGAAGCGTTTCACGCCAAGACGCTTTCCAGCCGTATCCCTGCCGTTTCGCGAAGTACCACCGGATTTCTTATGTGCCATGGCTTACGCCTCCTTGCCTTGAGCTATCTGGGTGATATAGACCTCAGTAAGGTTCTGTCTGTGGCCCTGTTTCTTTCTATACCCCTTGCGTCTTTTCATCTTGAAGACGATGATCTTTCTTGCTCTCATCTGCCGTACAATCCTGCCGCTTACCGTGACACCATCAAGCCTGGGCGAACCAAGCCTGTATTCATCGCCACCGACGAAGAGGACATCGTCAAAGGTTATTGCATCTCCCTTTGCAGCGTCGAGTTTCTCAATCTGTATTGTATCGCCTTCTTCAACCTTGTACTGCTTTCCGCCTGTTTTTATAACAGCATACATATTTTCACCTCTATTGCAGTTTGAACCAAAGGATGAAGAGCTATTAATGAAACTGCGTGCGATTGTCAAGGCATTTTCCCCGATAACAGGCATAATTCGCCTCAAGCACCAAAAAAGGCAAAAAAAAATGCCAGAAGTTAAGGTATGGGGACATTCAGCGGAGTCAATAAAATTGTCCCATCTTCTGGCATCAAAAAGGAGGTTTCAGTTAAGAATATTTTCTGAGTACTGCGGTCTATGTTCAGATTATATTATACGCAGGCCTGCTTAAAGGCATGAAAGGGGACTATCCGACCCCAGTTGATATCCTCTAGGGATTATCTCTTGTTGCCTGTTCAGGATCATCTGCAGGCCTAACATATAATGTACATTAACCGAGGAGTACAATATTCTCTTTGTGTTGTTAAAGAGCATCTATCCATATCCATATGGACAGCTTATTAAGACATTCTATTAGCGAATATCATGCCATACTATATTGTTCTCATCTAATTGTATTTGTTGATGAATTATACTCTTCATACATTGTTTGTGGGGATAATACCCAATCTTCATTATGCCTTTAGGGTTTAGGGACCATATCCGAATCAGGGTATCTTGAGCTTTATCTGGAGGCGATTACTGTTTGTCTGGTCCTTATTGACCATTTCAGTCACCTCCTCGAGGCCGAAAATCTTTTCATGTTTACCCTGAGGATTGAGTCCCGGATCGGCCTTACATTGACTGCAGAAGCTCTTGACTGTTACCTTCCCTGTCTGTTCAGTATATATTTCCATAGATCGGCATTTCTTGCACAATATCCTGCCGCATCCATCACAGGCTGCCACCACATCTTCTCTTGCGCACACATCACATAGCTTGTCGGACATATTCCGTTACCCCACGTCATTGCTTCAGGGTGCACTTAAAGCAATCTTCTTATGCATAATGCGAATGGTGTGCCATCCCATTCAAGGAAGATATTAGGGTTTATTTCCTATCAGTTATGACCATCTATCGTATTCAGCAAGGAAGGGGTTCACCAAGAGATATCCTGGTCTGGAAACCATAATATGGCATAAAGGCCATAAGAGCAGGTCCGGTTATATGGCAGCCGGGACAACTTCATGCCAAAAACCAATGTACTGTCTTGTCTTATGTCCTATGGAAAATAATTCCTTCTCATTGCCGGGTATGACCTTGTTGAGCCCTTGGATTCCTTGACAAGGTGGCATCCGATTGAATCTCTGTTTCTCAGTGCACCCTCTGCAACCAGTATCGCCGACTGGATACCGTTGAAAAGACTGATGATATCTTTTGAGACCGGGATTTCTTTATAGAATTCCTCTATCCTCAGATACATATGCCGCAATGCCTCTATGGCTATCTTCATTCTCGGCCGGGTACGCACAATGCCCACATAGTTCCACATGGTGCTCTTTATGGTTACCCAGTCCTGCGCAATGAGAGCAGGGTCTTCATTCTCGATCGTACCCGTGGCAATCCATTCCCTGGCGGACCTCAGCATCTTCGCCTCGATCGTGCATCCCGAGTTGATCATCCCGGCAATATCATGAGCAGCATAGTATCCCCAGGTGAGACCTTCAAGAAGGGATGTCGATGCAAGCCTGTTGGCACCGTGCAGCCCTGTACAGGAAACCTCTCCTATAGCATAGAGCCCTTGCAGCGTAGTCTTTCCTGTATTGTCCACGAGCACACCCCCGCAGAAATAATGGGCCGCAGGTACCACAGGAACCGGTTCTCTGGTGATATCGATGCCTGCTTCCAGACAGGTGGCATATATCTTGGGAAATCTTGTCGGGATATCCTCTTCGACAAAGTCGGCAATATCCAAAAGCACATGATCTTCTGAATTCTCTATCATCTCCTGCCATATGGCTACAGACACTTCATCTCTGGGGGCAAGATCTCTGAGTTCGGGGTTGTATCTTTCCATAAAATACTCACCCCGGATATTCTTCAGTCTGGCCCCCTCGCCTCTGACTGCCTCTGAGATGAGGAATCTCCTCGCTCCGGGCAGATAAAGTGTTGTTGGGTGAAACTGCATGAATTCCATGTTGAGCACCTGCGCGCCTGCCCTTTTTGCCATGACGATCCCGTCACCTACGGTCCCGGGCTCGTTCGTGGAGTGCATGAAGATGTCTCCCAGACCACCGGTTGCAAGGACCGTATATTGGGAAAAGACCATGTGAACATCTTTGGTGTTGTCTGAGAATACATAGGCGCCGATACACCGGTCATCCATCATATACCTGGTCTGAACATCGGTGGAATGATGCTGGAGTGTGATAAGATCGATTGCAGTCGCATTGGCGATGATCTCTACATTGTCATTGTTCTTGAGAGCATGTATCAAGGCATGCTCTATCTTCTTCCCGGTCTGATCCTCATAGTACAGTATCCGGTTAACCGAATGGGCACCTTCACGGGTAAGGTCGAAATTCTCATCCTCCGGTCCTCTCAGATGCGTAAAATTGACCTTGAGTTCATCTATGAGCAACTCCTTGACAACCCGCGGACCATTTTCTGCGAGAAAATCAACTGCGCTGATGGAATTGATATTCCTTCCAGCCTTCAAGATGTCGTGTTTCAAAAGCTCCGGGCTGTCACCGGGGCCCTGATATACAATCCCGCCCTGTGCACGATCCGTATTGGTCAATGTCGGGTCGGGCCTCTTTGTGATAAGGCAGACCCGGATACCGGCCTTAGCCGCGATATAGGCACAGGTTGCACCCGCAATTCCGGTCCCGATTATGAGACATTCCGTTTCTTTGATGGATTTACTCATGTCCGGATCCTCAACATATTCTGCAGTGCCTTGAGTGCGTCTTGCGCAATCTTATCGTCTACCTTTACACGGTAGGTGTCCTGATCGAGGCTGGAAAGCGTGAGCGCCAGTTTCTCCAGGGTAATCTTTGCCATGTCGCTGCAAAGCTGTTTACGAAGAGGCAAAACCATAAGAATGGAATGATAGTTATCGGACAGGCGAGAGACCATGTTGAATTCAGTGCCAATTGCTACACTATCCCCGATTTTCATGCCTTTGAGATATTCTATTATCTGAGCCGTCGAACCGGAGGCATCACTTGCCTTGACAGTATCAGGATCCGACTCCGGGTGAACAATGATCTTGATGCCGGGATGGTCCCTGCGGATATTTTCTACGGATTCTCTGCTAAAATCAGGCCAGTGGACCGGGCACCATCCTTTCCAGAGAATCACGCGGGCTCTTGCGATCTCATCGTCGACCAGACCTCCATCGGGTTTTCCTGGATCCCATTGAATAATAAGATCATCGGCAATATTCATTTTATAGGCCGTGTTCCTGCCCAGATTTCTGTCCGGCATGAAGAACACCTTGTCTTTTACGGACAATGACCATGCAAAAGCCTCGTACGCATTACCAGAGGTGCATACAATGCCGTCATTTTCTCCGCAGAACGCCTTTATGCTGGCCGAAGAATTCACATAGGTCATTGGCACTACCGAGTCTGAGACAGAACAGATCCTCTCCCATGCATGTGTCACATCTTCTATCCGCGCCATGTCCGCCAGGGGACACCCTGCATCAACATCAGGAATATACACGGACTTACCCTGAGCAAGAATGAAAGCTGTCTCTGCCATAAAATATACACCGCAGAAGACCAGCACCTCGGCATCCTCGATTACAGAGGCCTTCCTGGCAAGTTCAAGAGAGTCCCCTATAAAATCTGCAAATTTAAGGACATCGTCACTTTGATAGTGATGGCCAAGGATAACCATGCGGCTACCCATTTCCTTTTTCACCTTGGTGATAATACTTTCCGCCTCGTTGCTTTTCATGACAATCCCTTAATGATCAGAGATATATCCAGAGACTTCACCGAGTGGGTTATATCTCCGACTGATATAAAATCAACCCCTGTCAATGCCACATCGCGGACTGTATCGATGGTAATACCTCCGGATGCCTCCAGGGGGACAGCCCCGTCAACCATGGTAACCGCGCTCTTCAAGTCTTTTAGTGTAAAATTATCGAGCATAATCCTTTCAACACCTATCTCCAGCAATTCCCTTACATGTTCCAGGCTTCTCGCCTCAACCTCGAGGGGTACACCCGGGCATGACCTTCTTACCCTTGTTACCGCCTCACTGATAGATCCGGCCCGGTCAACATGATTGTCCTTGATAAGGGCCATATCAGAAAGCCCCATCCGATGATTCGAACCCCCGCCGATCCTTACCGCCCATTTGTCCAGTATGCGATGGCCCGGAGCTGTCTTTCTGGTATCGAGAATACGTGCTCTTGTGCCATGGACCATGGCAACATATCGCGACGTCATGGTTGCAATACCCGACATCCTCTGCAGAAAGTTCAGGGCCACACGCTCTGCCTTGAGTATGTCCACCGCAGGTCCTTCAACGCTACCGAAATGCTTACCCGCATGAATCACGGCCCCATCTGAGACTGCAAACCTGCACGATATCTCCTTGTTCACCTGTGCAAACACATCGTTGACCACATCCAGGCCGGCAATAATACCCTCTTGCTTGGCCATGAACACTGCTGCAAGGCTCTCACCTTCCTGGAATATAGCGTTGGAGGTGATGTCCTGCCCGTCCTCTTTCAGGGCAAGCTCAATTATGTTTTCTATCATTTCCTGAATATTCATTGCAGAATCCTTTCATAAGATCGTCCATGGCAGCTACGGCATGAACAATCTGCTCTGTGGTCCTGAATTGCGATGACAGACTCAGAAAGATGGGATCATATACCGGTATATCACAGCCGAGCTTTTCATAGTCGATCCGGTCGATATCATACTCCTCCCCGACAAAATAATATTTGCCGAATCTCGGCCTGGTATTGTCGCGATAAGGCCATCTCTCCTTCAGGGAAAAATAGCCCCGCAGGATCTCTCTGAGCAAGCTATCCGATTCGACAACGACCGACGAGATCTCTTCTCCGAGTATATTGTTCGCAATTGAAAAGAACGTCTTTACAAAGTCTATATCGGTAATCACACTGCCATAGAGGTACCAGTCATCAAGGCACAAAAGTACGGTTGATGCCTCATTGGTGGTAAGCTTCTGAAAACTCGGGCAAAAGTGACCGTCGCAGATATCACGGCCATAAAAGCTGATATCCCTCATATCGAGGCCGTCATTGGACATGGGATGGAGCATGCAGCCTACACGCGTTGTGCCTTCGTTGAGGAACCCCACGAACTCACAGGTATAGATCGTCTTGTAGATCCTCTTCGAATCCTCTCTGTGTCTGATAATCTCCCGATATGAGTCTATGGAGATTTCTTTTGTACGCACCTGCGAGAAAAGCCTTGTCCTGTAGTTGAACCTTTCTGTCAGGGAAGCACGGTTGTTATCGACGTAGTTATATATACCGCAACAGGCAGCACATGACTTTATCTTATCCGGCTGACACAGATGAATATCTACCATAATGACCAGTCGTTATTTTATGACTACCATGATATCTGTTCCGTCCACACCGACCGTGTAGCATACACCTTCATGGGTCATGGCAAACAATTCAGGATCACCACCATCGTATGGGATGAAGGCACCTTTGTCGAGAAGTTCGTCGATTATATGATGCAGAGCTGCAAGTTCGATATCATCGGCTACAATGATATTGTACATCTTCTTTCTATGAAGAAATGGTATCTTTTCTATCATGCTTGCTTTTCTATATCACAATTACTGTATTCAAAGAAGATGGAATACCTTGCATACACCGAAATCCACGCATAACTCTCAGAAAAGCACTCTTTATGTAAGGCTTAAAGACAACGTATCGATAAAATAAGATACATCTTAAGGCTGGATAATCTCATGTTCACCACAACATAATCCATATAAGCGAACCGCAAAAAGGATTGAATAAAAGAGGGGGAAGAAAGAATACCTTCCCCCTCTTTTGTGTTCATTATTGAATGATCAGATCAGCATTGGAGCAATAACCAGGGCAATAACGCTCATCAGCTTGATCAGGATGTTCATGGACGGACCTGATGTGTCTTTGAACGGATCGCCAACTGTGTCGCCCACGACCGCTGCCTTGTGAGCATCGCTGTGTTTGCCGCCGTAGTTGCCTTCTTCGATGTATTTCTTGGCATTGTCCCATGCGCCGCCTGCATTGGCCATAAAGAGCGCCATGAGGGCACCGGTCAATGTTGCACCGGCAAGCATGCCGCCAAGGGCCTCTGCTCCGAGGATAAAGCCACAGGCAATCGGAGCTGCAACTGCCAGAAGACCCGGCTTGAGCATCTCGAACAGCGCGCCTTTGGTAGCGATATCAACGCACCTTGCTGAATCGGGCTTGCCTTTGCCTTCCATGATACCAGGGATCTCCCTGAACTGCCTTCTGATCTCCTCGACCATCTTGTAAGCGGCCTTGCCGACCGAGGTCATGGTCATTGCAGCGACCAGGAACGGGATTATGCCGCCGAGGAAAAGACCCATGACGACTGTGGGATTGGTAAGGTTTATGAACTCAAGACCTACTGCCTGGCCAAATGCAGAGAACAGGGCAAGGGCTGTCAGAGCAGCAGAGCCGATGGCAAAGCCCTTGCCGATAGCGGCAGTGGTGTTGCCGAGAGCATCGAGTTCGTCCGTGATCTTTCTTACGTCCGGGCCAAGACCGCTCATCTCGGAGATACCGCCTGCATTATCTGCAACCGGACCGTAGGCATCAACACTCATGGTGGCACCAACAGTTGCAAGCATGCCGACTGCTGCCAGGCCGATGCCGTACAGACCTGCAAAGTGAGCTGCAAAGCCTATAGCTACGACGATTATGAAGAGCGGGATAGCGGTTGATTCCAGACCGATTGCCAACCCGGTGATGATGTTGGTGGCAGGGCCTGTCTGCGATGCCTCGGCAATGGTCCTGATGGGTTTTGCAGAGCAGTACCACTCTGTTACAACACCGATTGCAGTTCCAGCTATCATGCCCCAGAACACTGCCCAGAACACGCCCATCTGAACTCCCAGGCTCCGTACAAGCACATAGGAAACGATCAGGAAGAGTATTGCTGCTGTCCAGGCTGAATATCTCAGGGCTTCTGCAGGTCCTATCTTTCCCCATATCTTGACTGACCATACGCCCACCAGCGAGCAGACAAACCCTAACATCACCAGAAGCAGTGGCAGTGCAATGTATGATTCCTGTGCGCCTTTCCAGCCCAGAGCGCCGAGGCTCATGGTTGCTGCAATGGCGATGGAGGCGATTACCGAATTCACGTATGACTCGAAGATGTCAGCGCCCATTCCTGCGATATCACCAACATTGTCACCGACGTTGTCCGCGATAACACCGGGGTTTCTCGGATCATCTTCCGGGATGCCTGCCTCGACCTTACCAACAAGATCGGCGCCCACGTCAGCGGTCTTTGTAT
>DSAD01000169.1 GCA_011372875.1 Deltaproteobacteria bacterium | reverse complement strand
CTTGCAAATTGAAGACGATTTATCCCCTTTCATCGACTCAATCGATCAGGCCCTATGCTCCCATCTTAAGATTAAGGGGTGCGAAACTTGAGTATTTTATTATACCCCCCTCACCTTCAGACAGGACCGCTATTGGTGCCGGTTTCAGGCAGTATGGAGGCGATATCTGCACCCCGGATATTTTCCTGAACACCCTCGTCCTTTACTGCGTCATCGAGCATCTTATAGCACTGCGGACAGGCAACTGCTATGATCTCGGCCCCGGTTTCGAGCGCCTCCCGAGCGCGTACCCTGCTGGACAGATCAGTTCCTGTACCTAGGATATCGGTAAAGAAATTTCCTCCCCCGCCTGCGCAGCACAGGGCAGTATTCATGGTTCTGTCCATCTCAAAGAGCTTGCCCCGGATACCGCCGTTCATAACCGTGAAGAAACACATGTTCTGCAGTTTTTGCATGTCTCTGGATCGAATGTTAGTGCATGCATGGATCGTCCTCCTTGAAAGACAATGCGGCGCATTGATGTTCTCTGATAGGTTGGAGTGCCCGGGTAGATTGGCATTTAAAGCTGAACCCATAATTTGTTCAGTTTTGCTCATCCTTCCTGGGTTTTCCCTCAAGAAAACCGTCTCTGCCGTATGCCGGAGAAGGATAGGTGTAGAAACCCTTCTTGGTTTTTGCGCCGAGCCAGCCTTTGTCTACGTACTTTTTAACAAAGTCGGCATTTGCCTGGGCAGAAGGATCATTCGCCTTTTTTGCCCAGTAATCGGTTATGGTCCACACGGTTTTCAGGCCTACCTGATCCATGATCCCGAACGGACCCATGGGCATGTGCGTGATACCCATCCATGCACGATCGATATCCTCGATGGATGCGACATTTTTCGATGCAAGTGTCATTGCTGAAAAAGTAAGGCTCGAAAGCATGGTATTGAAAACATATCCGTTGTATTCACGCTTGAGCATGATAACGTTCTGGCCGATGCTTTCGGCAAAATCGTACACAATCTGTGTGACCTCGGGGGAGGTTCCGGGGTGAGGCATGACATCAACGACATTGGATGCCCTGAGGTCATGGAAGTGAAGGGCGATGAGTTTCTCCGGCCGTCCGCTTGCCTCTGCGAACATTGAAGGCACCAGGTATGAGGTGTTTGTAGTGAAGATCGTTTTTTCGGGACACAGTTCATTGAACTGTGCAAACACCCTGCCCTTGAGTTCGGGATCCTCGGGGACAGACTCACTTATAAGATCCGTCTCTTGAGCAGCCTCGGCAGGGTCTGTCGTGTAGCTTATCCTGGCAAGTGTTTCATCAAGGTTCTCCTGCGTGAGTCGACCGATGGATGCATACCATAAGGAGAGCTTTTCCACCCTTTTTGACGCATCATCAAGGATCTCCTGTGAGATATCGTAATATGCTACATCATAACCGTGCATGGCACATTGGAGCCCGATCTGCTGCCCCATGGTGCCTGCGCCCAGGATAAGTACTTTCTTGATCATTGATAGATTCCTCCTTGTTTTATGGTGCTGTTGTGTATTCATGATCAATATGGGACAGACAACTATTAACTTGTATCACATGATATCAAGTACCATAATAACAAGTTGACATCAACTAATAGTCTTCAAAAACCATGATAAACACTTCAGAAACCATGATAAACAATATTTATGTTGACCATATTGATATTAAATAGTGTCAGACTACAATATACCAGTCAATTTATTGGGTCATCATTTAATATGACCTGAAAGGTCGCTTTCAATCCACGATTCGGTGCACGAACCCGTTTGGCAGGCTTACGCAAGAGCTCCCCCGTCAACCACCATAATGGATCCTGTGGTGAACGATGCCGCATCAGAAACCAGATACAGCACAGCGCCTGCAATCTCGCCGGGCTGGGCATGTCTTTTCATGGGTATCATATTTACTGCATATTCATACACCATCTCGTTTTCCATAATCGCCTGGGAGAATTTGGTTTCCACCAGACCGGGCAGGAGAGCGTTTACGCGGATATTCTTGTCGGCCAGTTCTTTTGCAAAAGCCCTTGTCATAGAGATAAGGCCTGCCTTGGTAATGGAATAAACCCCCTGAAGCAAAGCCGGCTTGATCCCGTTTATGGACGAGACATTGACTATGGAACCGCCGCCTGTTTCCATCATGAGCCTGGCTGCATGCTGTATCATAAAAAAGGGCCCCTTGAGATTCACGTCAAAGGTCTTGTCCCAGACGCCTTCATCAGCACCGAGCATGTCACCGAAATAGGGATTGGTGGCTGCATTGTTTATGAGAATATCGATTCTGCCATGACGGGCTTTTATCTGGATGAAAAGGTTTTCTATCTCGTTCAATCGGCCCATGTGGGTCGCTATTGCCTCGGCCGTGCCCCCTCTGGAGGCAATGGTATCGACAACCTTCTCAAGGGCTTCGATCTTTCTGCTTACCAGGATGCAATGGGCCCCGTAATCCGCAAGGGATACCGCTATTGCCTCGCCAATGCCTCTGCTTGCGCCGGTTATTAATGCAACCTTGCCTGATAGACTGAATTCGATCTTTTTCATGATTTCGCCCCCCTGTATCAAGAATAAAATAGAGTTGATAAATATATCTGCACTCTATATATTTTTTCAACGTCACATATTGAGTTTATACCATAAGCATATACTTTCCACTATACGCAGTATGCGAAGGCGTATGATAATGGAGTAGTATATAGAATCTCTATGGCATCGATAGCATGGAAGATGGCAGAGTATACATTCCATTGCATTTCATCAAAGGAGAGCGCATGGCAAAGAAAACATCAAAAACAGCCAGGAAGAATAAGATCATTGAGACAGCCCTGAAGATTTTTGCAGAAAAAGGGTTTGCCGATGCAACCATCTCTGAAATAAGCAAGGCTGCCGGTGTATCAGATGCAACAGTGTATGAATACTTCAAGACCAAAGAGGAGCTGCTGTTTACGATCCCTGAAGAGATTACAGAGGAGCCGGCTAAAGATATGGAAAAGATCCTTCCTTTCTTAAGAGGGGCCGAGTGCAAGCTCAGGGCTATCGTACAGGGTTATATGACACTGTATGAGATGAATCCCGATTATACGGCACTGGTCATGCTTCAGCTTAAAACCAACCGGAATTTTCTGAAAACCAAATCATACGAAAAAGTCCGCAGCATTGCGCAGATGCTTCTGAGGTGTATCCAGGAAGGGATAGATAGCGGTACGTTTCATAAGGGTACCGATCCGTATCTGGTTCGATCCATGATCCTGGGTACTATCGAGCACCTCTGTATACGGCGGCATCTCCTGGGGGCGCCAACCAACCTGGTGGAGCATGTCGATCCTCTAATGGATATGATACTCGGCGGCATAAGGGTTCAGGCACAGCCCAAAAGCATATCTGTCCACCTTCATATTGCAGACGACGGCCAGGCAATAGTTGAACCCGGCAATACCGCCGAAGGTACTTAAAAGTTACCTGAAGTGATCAAATCTTTTCAATCCCTGTAAGGAAATCCGGTTTTGCATATGCAGGGTCCGGATAGGAGTAGAACCCCTGATTCGTCTTATAACCCAGATGCCCTTTTTCCACATACTGTTTCAGGAAATCTGCGCATGCCTGAGCCTGAGGATCTTTTCTCCTGCCGGCCCAGTACTCGGTAATATTCCACACCGTGTTCAGCCCCACCTGGTCCATAATGCCGAATGGGCCCATAGGCATAAGTGTGACCCCCATCCATGCCCGGTCGATATCCTCGACTGAGGTGATATTGCGCGAGGCCAGCCTCAGAGCGGACATGAAAAGGTCACCAAGCATGGCATTGAACACATAGCCGTGGTTTTCACGGTGAAGCATGATAACAACAAGACCGATGCTCTTTGCAAATTCATGGATAAGGTCTGCGACCTCGGGAGAGGTGCCTGGATGAGGCATGACATCCACGACATTGGTTGCCCGCAGATCGTGGAAATGGAGTGCCGCGAATTTATCCGGCCTGCCTGTTGCGTCGGCAAACATGGACGGGACGAGCATGGATGTGTTTGTGGTGAATATCGTATGTTCGGGGCAGAGATCATTGAACTGAGCAGACACCTTGCCCTTGATATCGGGATTTTCAGGCACTGATTCATTTATTATATCCGCTTCCCGGGCTGCCTCTGCAGGATCGGTTGTTGCAGAGATCCTTGCAAGGGTCTGCTGGAGCTGTTCCTGGGTAAGGCGCCCGATAGAGGCATACCATGAGCCGAGCTTTGCAATGCGTTTGAGGGACTTATCCAGAATCTCCTGTGAAATATCATAATACACTACATCATAGCCGTGCATGGCGCATTGCAGACCTATCTGCTGACCCATGGTGCCGGCTCCGAGAATCAGTACACGTTTGATATTCTCCAGTTTCATTGAACTTCTCCTTTTTTATGTTGTAATGGTATTGTTTGCGATTTTGATCATGAAAGCATCCAATCAATGCCAGGATCATTTATTAACTATTTAAATCGGCCAAAATAAATACTCTCCTTACGATCACCCGCCTTTAATTGAAATGCCACTATGATAAATATACCTTAATGCCAAGTTAAAGTCAAAATAAACTTGACATAAACAATGCCAAGCTATAATATGCCCTTTGTATGGAAAACATTTTTTACAAAATCAGGGTTTTCTTCGGCGATCCGCTTCATTTTTTCTGTTCTTTGCAGAGGCCCTCTCTGTTTGAAGGGTGCGAAAAAGGCCTTCAGGTGAATACATGTCAAAGATAAGTCCGAAAACAGCCAGGAAGAATAGGATTATCGAGACCGCCTTGAAGATATTTGCGGAAAAAGGCTTTGCAGATGCGACAATATCAGAGATAAGCAAGGCCGCCGGGGTCTCCGACGCCACGGTGTATGAATATTTCAACAGCAAGGAGGAACTGCTGTTTACTATTCCTGAAGAGATCACTCAGGAACCGGCCAGGGATATGGAGAAGATCCTCCCCTTTCTCAGAGGGTCCGAAAGCAAGCTGCGGGCTATTGTTCAGGGTTATATGACCCTGTACGAAAATAACCCGCTCTATTCTGCTCTGGTAATGCTTCATCTCAAGACAAACAGGAATTTTCTTAAAACCAAATCATACGAGAAAATCAGGGGTATTGCACATATGCTCCTTACGTGCATTCAGGAAGGGATCGATGACGGCTCATTTAAAAAGGATACCGATCCTCATCTTGTGCGTGCCATGATTCTGGGTACCATCGAACACCTGTGCATCAGATGGCATCTCCTGGGTGCACCATCGAACCTGGTGGAGCATGTCGATCCCCTTGTTGATATGATACTCAGCGGCATCAGGGTCAAAACGCATACCAGGAACCTTTCTCTCAATATCCATCTTGCTGGCGATACCATCCTGGCAGAAGATCAGGACATTACCATCGAGGAACGTAAATCATGACATGGTTGTCATGAAAGAATAAGAAAAGCAAAGCTCAAGATTCAAAAAGGAGGGAGATATGAGAACCAAGGAGCAGTATATTGATGGGTTGAGAAAATTGCGAAGAAATCTCTACCTGGATGGAAACAAGATAGACCGCGATGACGAATGTCAGAGGCATGCCATCAATACCATGGGGGCAACATTCGATGCCGTGACCGATCCGGAACTGGAGGGATTGTGTACTGCCACCTCGCATATTACCGGGGAAACCATCAACAGGTTCTGTCATGTTCATCAGAACACTGATGATCTCCATAAAAAACAGAATATGACCCGTGCCCTGTGCAGAAAGGTCGGTTTCTGCATTCAGCGCTGTATGGGTATCGATGCGATCAATGCGGTCAATGCGGTTTCATTTGAAGCAGACAAGCTCAATGGCGGAAGCACTGAATATCATAAAAACTTCCTGGCCTGGCTGAAGAATTTTCAGACCAATGATCTGGTTGGAAGCTGTGCCCAGACAGACATGAAAGGCGAGAGGCTTAAACGCCCTGCCCAGCAGACAGATCCGGATATGTATCTGCATGTAGTGGAAAAGAAAAGCGACGGGATCGTTGTACGAGGCTGCAAACTTCATATCTCGGAGGCTTCGATCGCTGATGAGATAATGGTTGTGCCTACCAGGGCACTGGGCCCGGATGAAAAGGAATATGCCGTGGCATTTGCAGTTCCTGCTGATCATGAAGGCGTCAAACAGGTGGTAAGCATACACAATTTCCGTGACCGTACTCACTTCAAGAAAGGATTTACCTCCGGATATACCGATTCATATATCATCTTTGATGATGTCTTTGTTCCCTGGAACCGGGTCTTCCTTTGCGGAGAAAATGATCATGGCGGCATCTGTGCCCTGCTGTTCGCCCTGTTCCACCGGCACAGCTACTCAGGGTGCAAGCCCGCCATCGGTGATGTCCTCACCGGGCTGGCGTCTCTTGCTGCCAGGCATAACGGGATTAAACGGACCTCCCATGTCAGGGCGATGCTTGCCGAGTTCATCAAGATAACCGAGCTGGGATATGCTGCCGGTTATACGGCCTCTGCCTTCGGCAAACCCGAAGTCTATATCCCCGGTATGGGGCCGATACCGTACGGGCCCGGAAGCTGTATCCCCCATTCCATTTATGCCAACGTGGGCCGGTGTCTGACCGGCGAGGCAGTCTTCGAGGAGCAGGAAATGCTCTGCAATATAGCAGGCGGATTCCCTTCCACCTTCCCGCACGAGGCAGACATCGTACATCCGGAACTCCAGCCGCTGCTGGAAAAATACCTCAACCGCAACCCGGGTGTCCCGGTGATAGATCAGATCAAGTTCTGGATGTTCTTTGCAGACTACACCTGTACGGGTATGGCCGGAACTATGAATTACGGCAACTATCACGGGGGAGGGTCACCAATTATGGAAGAGATCGCTATTACTTCCCAATACGATATCAAATTGCGGGAACATCTGGTGAACTATCTCGCAGGTATTGAAGAGCTGAAGCCTGGTACGCTCACCAGCCTCTAGTTATGCAGATGTATCGGGTATGCCTTTTTAAGGCATACCCGATACATCTCTCGCAGAATATGAACAAAGGAGTCTGTATATGACCAACTTTTCATTAAACAAAAAAATAGCACTGATAACGGGAGCAAGCAGGGGGATCGGAGAGGCGATAGCCCTGCTGCTGGCTGAAAAAGGCGCGCATGTAATACTGGTAAGCAGGAAGATAGAGGCGCTCGAGGGCGTTGCACAAAAGATACGCGAAAAGGGCGGCCAGGCAACGCCCATTGCCTGCCATATGGGCAAGCTTGATGAGATAGAAAACCTTTTCAATCAGGTAAAGGAGCGGTTCGGGACCCTGGATATCCTTATCAACAATGCTGCAACCAACCCGTATTTCGGCGACATGCTCGGTGCAAACGAGGGCCACTGGGACAAGACATTCGAGGTTAATCTAAAGGGGCCGTTCTTCATGGTTCAAAATGCAGCCAAACTCATGGCGGCTTCCGGCGGCGGTGCCATCGTGAACGTAGCTTCGGTAAACGGTATAAGGCCTGCCCCGTTCCAGGGAATCTACTCTATCGGCAAGGCTGCCCTGATCATGATGACAAAGGCCTACGCAAGGGAACTCGCAGATATGAACATCCGCGTCAATGCCCTTGTCCCGGGGCTTACCGCAACAAAATTCTCACAGGCGATTATGGACAATGAGGATATCTACAACTATGCCATAAGCCAGATCCCACAGAAAAGGGCTGCGCAGCCCGAAGAGATGGCAGGCGCAGCACTGTACCTGGTAAGTGATGCATCTTCGTTCACCACGGGAATCTGCCTCACCTGCGACGGAGGACAGCTTATCTAGGTTTCATGCAGAAAATACCCCCCTGCTTGCAGCGGCACATCTCACCGTGCTGCTGGGCAGGTCTGCCGGGACTGTGCTTGCCATATTCAGGCAGGTCTGGTGAGATGTCTTTAAAACATGTGCAGATGTGAGCTCATGATGTACTACAACTACAAAGAAAGACTACCTGGCCAGATATTTCTTGAGTTCCTCGTCGATGATATGGGAGGCGAAGATGAGCAGCTTGAAACGAGGATCTTTTGTCTGACCGTGATAGTATCGGTAATAGATCTGCTGAAGGATTACTGCAACCCTGAATGCTCCAAAACAGTGGTAGAAATCGAACTTTTCGATTTGAATACCCGATTTCTCGGCATAGCACTGTACCATTTCATCCCTGGTAAAAAGCCCGGGGATATCATAAGGCATCATGCTCGCTGCCCTGATATTCGGCGAATCACTTGAGTGTACCCAGTAGCCCAGAGAACACCCCAGATCCATGAGCGGATCGCCGATGGTTGCCATTTCCCAGTCAAGAACGCCGATGATCTTCAGGTGATTGTCCGCTGAGAGGATGACGTTGTCGAACTTGTAATCATTGTGAATGATGGCATAGCGCATCGTTTCTTCGGGAGTGTTTTCGTCAAGCCACCTCATGATGTCTTCAAAGTCAGGGGCGTCATCCGTGCGTGCGGCGCGGTATCTCTCTGACCATCCCTCTACCTGCCTTCTGACATATCCTGAAGGCTTTCCGAAATCCTCAAGCCCTGCCTCGACATAGTCGATCGAGTGCAGTTCCTGGAGAACCTCGATGAGCCTTTCGCACAGGGCTTTGCCCTGTTCCTGTGTATATTCGAGACCTTGTGGAAGTCTCTTTCGTATAATTATCCCTGATATGCGTTCCATCACATAGAACTTGCAGCCCAGGACCGTTTCATCTTCCGTGTAGACAAGGGGTTCAGGGGCGTAAGGAAAGACCGGGTGAAGGGCCTTCAGTATGCGGAATTCTCTGCCCATATCATGTGCGGTTTTTGCCTTTCTGCCGAAGGGAGGTCTCCTTAGGACCATGTTCCTGTCTCCTACCCGGATGAGGTATGTAAGGTTTGAAAAGCCGCTTGGATACTGTTGAACGCTCAATTCCCCGGTTAATCCGGGGATCATATCCCTTAAAAACTCCCCGACCTTTTTTGTGTCGAGTTCCTCACCCTGCCTTATTGCAGTGGGCTTGTCGTTAAGATCCATATAACCCTCTCATGAATTATGTATTCTCGAGGTGCAGGTGTGAACCCAGCACCTCCATCAGGAACCCTGCATATTCCTCTACCGATACATTGCGTTTCTCATATTTCCACCTCTTCAGATACCAGTCCTGCAGCATGGCCTTTATGATGGCTGAAGTGAGTGCTCCATCAACCTGACGGAACTGTCCGGCGGATATGCCCTGTAAAATAATTTCCTGAAAGATATTCTCAGTAAACAGTTCGGACTCGATAGCCGTTTTATGCTCCTCTTTTCTGAAGTTCTTGGTTTCCATATACAGGAAATAGAACCACGGCTGCATGATCTCGCTCAGATAGAGATGAGTCTGAACTGCAATCTTCAGCCGGTCTTGTGGAGAATCAATGCCGGAGATCTGCTGCAGAAGCACCTTGAAAACCACGATACGGCCCTGCTGGAGCAGCATGTCCAGGAGATCGTCCTTGCTTGAAATGTAGGAATACAGAGCGCCCATGCTCAGACCAGCCTCCGAGCTCAGATCCCTCAGGCTCATGGCGGAGAAGCCCTTTTCATTGCTGATGGAAAGGGCGGCATCGAAAATCCTGGCGAGGTTCTTTATGGCTGTTTCTTCCTTCTTGATCCTGATCCTCGACTGATTTTCCTTGAAGAGTTCGCGATAGATATCTTCTTTTGAGATACGCACCGCGCTTTTGAATGTCTTGAACTTCAATGCCGGTCCTTTCCTTATAGTGTCTATCTGAT
>DSAD01000127.1 GCA_011372875.1 Deltaproteobacteria bacterium | reverse complement strand
TTCGGCTCATGTCTTGCCCTCCTTTTTGGTTTTATTGTCTCATAACCATTGTTGGACAACTCATGAGCCTTTTGCTACTATATTTTCATCCTTCGTTGTGCCCAGTCCCGGGCATGGAGGTTAGTAACAAATGAAATGAATATTCCTATCAGGGTATGAATTATGGAGAAAGGCAACACCGGAGGTCCAAAGCTCTTTGAGCAGCTTCACAATGTTTTACGAAGGAAACATTACTCTATCCATACGGAGAGATCTTATACTTCCTGGATAAAACATTTTATCGGTTTTCATCATATGCGGCACCCGAGAACAATGGGCAAAAAAGAGATAGAAGCGTTCCTGACACATCTTGCTGTTAAAAGGAAGGTTTCCTCTTCAACGCAAAACCAGGCTTTTAACGCCATTCTGTTCCTTTACCGCGAGGTACTGGAGATATCCCTGGATGAAACACTAAATGCTGTCAGGGCGAAAAGATCTGCCCGTGTTCCGGTCGTTATGAGCCATGACGAGGCCATGAAGGTGATACACTTTCTGAAGGGCACATATTATCTTATGGCAACTCTTTTTTATGGAAGCGGGCTGCGGCTGATGGAATGCGTTCGTCTTCGGGTGAAAGATATAGACTTTGAAATGAATAGTATCCATGTCTTTGACGGAAAAGGGAAAAAGGATCGTGTTGTCATGCTTCCTGAGGCGGCAAAACCGAGCTTGGTCGATCACCTGAAGCAGGTCAGAGCCCTGCATGAGCACGATCTGCTACAGGGAAACGGGAGTGTCTATCTGCCTTATGCGCTGGAGAGAAAATATCCCAAGGCATCAATCCAATGGGGATGGCAGTATGTATTTCCGGCAGATGAGATTTCTCTGGATCCACGATCGGGAAAAACAAGGCGGCATCATTTGCATCCCACTACCATCCAGAAGGCGGTTAAGAAGGCTGTGCATGCTGCTGGTATCCACAAGCCCGTGGGCTGCCATACCTTCCGCCACAGCTTTGCTACCCGCCTGCTGGAAAACGGCTACGACATCAGAACGGTCCAGGAACTGCTCGGCCACAAGAACGTGAACACAACCATGATCTACACCCATGTTATGAGCAAGGGCGCAATGGCCGTGAAAAGCCCGGTTGATCTGTAAGAAAAACACGCACTCCGTGCCCGGCAGGTGAAATCGGGGTTGATGGTCCCTCCTCATAGTGTTCATAATTCCTTTTCATTCAATTGCAGGATTCCAGGATTCTGGGTGCCGATGCAGGTATCTTTACCGATATTTCGCTTTCCTGTCAAAGGTTTATGTGCATGATCCGCAATTTTTAGTTTTTCTGATTGATAAATTTATTGAAAGAAATATAATAGGACTGTAATACAAACATACAATAAGATGGGGGTGTCGGTCATGATGGATTATGCATTGCTTCTGCGAACGTTTCTGCTGCGCTCGGCAAGGTATTTCCCGAAAAAGGAGATCGTTTCGGTCTATCCGGACAGTATTTTCCGCTATACCTATGGCGACTATTACAAGCGGGTATGCCAGCTTGCGCATGCGCTCGAATCCCTGGGTGTCAAAAGGGGCGAGAGGGTGGCAAGCGTGGCGCTCAACGACCACCGGCATCTGGAGCTTTATTTAGGCGTGCCGTGCTACGGTGCTGTTCTGCATACCGTTAATTTCCGTCTGCCCCAGAACCACCTCGTCCATGTCCTCAACCATGCCGAAGACCAGGTGATCTTTGTGGATGAAGACCTTCTCCTGTTTGTAGAGATGGTCAAGGACCAGCTGAAAACAGTAAGGCAGTTCGTGGTGCTCTCGCATACGGGAAAGATGCCTGCAACCAGCATTGAAAATATTGTGCTGTACGACGATCTGATAAAGGATTTCCCCGAAGATTACGATTTTCCCATCGACCTCAAGGAGACTGACCCTGCGCTTATCTGCTACACCTCTGCAACGACAGGCGATCCCAAGGGGGTTGTGTATTCGCACCGGGCCATAGTTCTTCACAGCTATGCCGTGGCAACCACGTTCGGTGCAGGCGAGTCCGACTGCATCCTGCACATTGTGCCCATGTTCCATGCAAATGCCTGGTGCGGCCCGTTTGCAGGGGTAGGCGCCGGGTGCAAGCAGGTCCTGCCGGGCAGGGAGGTGATCAATATGGAAAAGCTCTGCGCTATGATTGCTCAGGAAAAGGTCACCTTCACCGCAGGCGTGCCCACCATCTGGATGCTGCTGTACGACTATCTTGAAAAGGGCGGGAAGCATGACTTCTCGTCATTGCGCAATATCGTCAGCGGAGGTGCAGCGCTGCCGAGGAACCTGCTCATCGAGTTTACGGAAAAATACAATTTCCCGATCAAGCAGGCATACGGTTCCACCGAGACCACGCCCCTGGTCACAGCAGCCATCCCGAAGAGCTACATGACTGATCTTACAGATGACGAGCTGTACGATATCCGCTGCAGTGTGGGCCTGCTGGTCATGGGACTGGAGATGAAGATCGTGGACGATGACGGCAACGAGGTTGCGATGGATGGCAAACAGTGGGGCGAGATCTGCCTTCGCGGGCCCTGGATCGCCAATGAATATTACAAGGATCCGGAGCGTTCGGCCCAGACCTTTATCGACGGCTGGTTCCATACCGGCGATGTTGCCACCATTGACGAAGAAGGGTATGTGCGGCTCGTGGACCGCACCAAAGATCTGATCAAGAGTGCGGGCGAGTGGATTTCCTCGGTCGATCTGGAAAATACCATCATGGCACACCCGGATGTCATGGAAGCGGCCATTATCGGCGTGCCGCATCCGAAATGGCAGGAACGCCCGCTTGCATGCGTCACTGCATATCCGGGCAGGACCGTGAGCGCAGACGATATCAGGGAATTTCTGGGCGACAAGGTCAAGGCATCGTGGTGGATTCCTGGTGACGTCATCTTCCTTCCGGAGATCCCCAAGACAAGCGTGGGCAAGTTCAACAAGCGCGAGCTTCGCAGGCTCTATGCAGACGGAGAACTGAAATCCCTGTAGCCAGGCTGCACGGGCTTAAGGAACGGAAACCAGAAAAGGGGCAGTACATGTCGTTACTGGAAAAATACTATACCGATGAGCATCGCCTGTTTCGCGATGCAGTGAGAAGATACTATGAGAAAGAGGTTACCCCTTATGTCGAGAAGTGGGAAAAAGACGGGATAGTACCTCGCCAGGCCTGGAAAAAGCTTGGCGAGATGGGTTTTCTCTGTCCCTGGCTGCCTGAAGAATACGGGGGGATGGGCGTTGACTTCCTCTATTCGTTCATCCTTACCGAGGAACTGGCCCCCACCCACTGCGGCGGGTTTTTCTTTCCGCTTCACTCGGATATCATTGTACCCTACATCAGCACCTTCGGTACTGACGAGCAGAAAAAGCGGTGGCTGCCCGGCTGCGCAGCAGGGGATATCATAACCGCGGTGGCCATGACAGAGCCCGGCACCGGGTCCGACCTGGCAGCTATGCGGACAACGGCGGTAAAAGAGGACGGCCACTATATCATCAACGGCCAGAAAACCTTTATCTCCAACGGTATCTGCTGCGACCTGGTGATCGTAGCTGCTGTTACAAACCCGAATGCAGCCTCGCCCTACGAGGGCATGTCCCTGATCGTGGTGGAAGAAGGAACCCCCGGGTTTGAAAAGGGCAGAAACCTCGAAAAGATCGGCCTTCACTCCCAGGACACCTCGGAGATGGCGTTTGTAGACTGCAGGGTGCCGGAGGAAAACCTGCTGGGCCAGGAGGGATACGGGTTTTACTATCTTATGGAAAAGCTCCAGCAGGAGCGGCTCGTGTGCGCCATGGGCTCTCAGGTGGGGGCAGAAGAGGCGCTGCGCCTTACCATTGACTATACCAAGACCAGAGAGGCGTTCGGCAGGCCCATCAGCCGCTTCCAGTACATCTCGTTCGAGCTGGCAAAGATGGCCACGGAGGTCGAGATCGGCAGGGCCTTCCTCGAGAGCTGCCTTATCGATCACCTGGATAAAAAGCTCGATGTCAAGCGGGCATCCATGGCCAAGTACTGGATCTGCGAGATGCTCAACCGCGTAGTCTCGCAGTGTGTGCAGTTCCACGGCGGCTACGGCTACATGGAGGAATACCCCATTGCCCGCATGTTCCGCGATGCCCGTGTGCAGACCATCTATGCCGGCACGTCGGAGATCATGCTGCTCATCATCAGCAGGCAGCTGGGGCTGTAAACGATACATGTGCCAATGCAACTCAAGAGAGAAGGAGGATCCGGATCGATGGCAAAGAAAACAGATAACACAATGAAAAGGGTCGCTGTGATAGACGGGTGCAGGGTGCCGTTTCAGCGCTCGGGAACAGGGTATTACGACCTCATGGCATGGCAGCTTGGAAGTTTTGCGCTCAAGGGCCTGCTGGTAAGAACAGGCATTGCACCGGGCGAGATAGATCATGTGATGATGGGCTGCGTTGCCGGTGACATCGCCACTACCAATGTGGCACGCGAGGTTGCCCTGGGTGCGGGACTGCCTGTGAGCGTTCCTGCCCACACCTCGACACTGGCGTGCGTTTCGGCAAACGTTGCAGCGGTCAACGCAGCGAACCTCATAGCCACCGGCAATGCCGACACAGTGGTGGCAGGAGGCGTGGAAACCTTTTCTGATGCGGACATCAAGATCTCCAGCAGGTACAGGCGCTTTATCCTCGACGTTACCATGTATCACCGGCCCAGGTCCTTCATAGCGATGCTGAAGCGCCTCGTGAAAATGAGGCCCCTGGACTTTGTCGTGCCCGAGAAGCCGGCGGTGAGCGAATACTCCACAGGGCTCATCATGGGCCAGACAGCGGAGAGGCTCGCCAAAAGGCTTGGTATTTCCAGGCAGGATCAGGACGCCTATGCAGCGCAGTCCCATCAGCGGGCGTGCAGGGCAAAGGACAATCCTGCGGCGGCAAAGGAGATTGTCCCGGTCGTGGTGCCTGGCAAGGGCTCGCTCGTCACAAGGGATAACGGGCCGCGTGAAGACACGTCCATAGAAAAGATCGCGAAACTCAAGGGGGCTTTCGACAGGAAATACGGCACGGTCACTGCCGCGAACTCGTCATTCCTTACCGACGGCGGCTCGGCTGTGCTGCTCATGAGCGAGGAAAAGGCAAAGGCGTGCGGATTGAAGCCAAAGGCCTATATAAGGTCCTTTGCATTTTCCGGTCAGGATCTGGTCGATGAACTGCTGCTGGGTCCGTGTTTTTCTATCCCGAAGGCGCTCGAGAGGGCCGGGATTACATTGAAGGATATCGGGGTTTTCGAGATCCACGAGGCCTTTGCATCCCAGATCCTTGCAAACGCCATGTGCCTGGCATCTGAAAGGTTCGCAAAGGAGAAGCTGGGGCTCGACAGGGCCGTGGGCGAGCTGGATATGGACAGGCTGAACATTTACGGAGGCTCGCTTTCTCTGGGGCACCCGTTCGGCGCCACCGGCGGCAGGCTGATTACCACCTGCTGCAACAGGCTCGTGGACGAAGGGGTTCAGTTCGGTGTGGTTGCCGGGTGCGGTGGAGGCGCCCTGGGCAATGCCATCATCTTCGAGAATGCAAACTAAGCGCAGGCGGAGGCACGAGACATGAAATATTTACAGGTAGAAACAGAGAAAAGCGGTGTTATGGCCGTAACCATAGACTGTCCTGGTTCAAAGGTGAACAAGGTTTCCAGCGGACTGCTCAAGGAGATATCAGGGCTGCTCGACAGGATAGAAAAGGATGCGGGCATCAAAGCCCTGGTGATCCTCAGCGGCAAGGAGGACAACTTTGTGGTCGGCGCCGACGTGGACGAGCTCAACGCCATGAAGGGTTCCGATGAGGTGGTTGCATACATAACCAAGGCGCATGAAGTGCTTGCCCGGATCGAGGCGTTGCCGTTTCCGGTCGTGACCGCAGTTCACGGGAACTGCCTGGGAGGCGGGCTGGAGCTGACTCTCGTTGCAGACTATCGTATGGCCTCGGATTCTGCAAAGACCCTTATGGGACTGCCCGAGGTGCAGCTGGGGCTGATTCCGGCAGCCGGCGGAACCCAGAGACTTCCAAGGCTGATCGGGGTTAGCGAGGCCCTGCCGCTGATGCTCACAGGAAAGAATCTCAGGCCGAAAAAGGCGAAAAGGCTCGGTCTTATCGACGAGATCGTCATCCCCCACGGCATGAAGGCAGTGGCCATGAAAAAGGCCCTGTCTCTGTCGGACTCCGCGAAGAAAAGACAGGAAAAGAAGCGCCCGCTGAAGGAACGACTCATGAAAAAGGCCCTGGACGGGACCGCCGCAGGAAGAGGCCTTGTCTTTTCTCAGGCTCGATCCCAGGTCATGGCTCAGACAAAAGGTCTGTACCCGGCTGCCCTCGCGATCATCTCGTCAGTGGAGTTCGGCTGTAAACGCGGTGTGGAAAAAGGCCTGAAAAACGACATCAGGATCTTTGCGGACCTGGTTATGGATTCAAAGTCGCATGCGCTCAGGAGCCTGTTTGCAGGCATGACCGACCTGAAGAAAAATCCAAACCAGAAGTCTGCACGGCCGGTTGGCAAGCTTGCGGTAGTTGGGTGCGGTCTCATGGGTCACGGCATTGCATCGGTTTCTGCCGCGCACTGCGATACCATCCTGATGAAGGATGTATCGCTGGAGGCCGCTGCCGCAGGCATAAAAGAGGTCGGCAGGGGGCTTGCAAAGCAGGCGAAGTCCGGTGCCATAACCGCGTTTGAAAGGGATGTGCGCTATGGAAAGCTTCTGCCGTGCGATGATTATTCCCTGTTTTCCCATACCGGCCTCGTCGTAGAGGCGGTGTTTGAGGACATCGGCCTGAAAAGGAAGATCCTGGCAGAAGTGGAAGATGCATGCGATGAAAACACCATCTTTGCATCAAATACATCAGCCCTGCCCATAAGCCATATTGCAAAGGGATGCAAAAGGCCTGAGAATGTCATCGGCATGCACTATTTTTCCCCGGTCCCCAAGATGCCGCTGCTGGAGATCATCACCACGGACAGGACAGCGAAATGGGTCGAGGCCACTGCCCTGGAATTCGGCATAAAGCAGGGTAAGACCTGCATCGTGGTAAAAGATGGCCCCGGATTCTACACCACGAGAATACTGATCCCGCTGCTGAACGAGGCTATAAAGCTGGTTGAAGAGGGTGCGGATGCAAAAGAGATCGACAGGGCAATGAAGCTCTTCGGCTATCCGGTAGGCCCCATAACGCTCGTGGACGAACTGGGCATTGACGTGGCAGCGCACGTTGCAAAGGGAGAGGTCAGGAAGCTCTTCGAGGCACGGGGACTTACAGCCTCTGACGGCTACACCAAGCTGTTCGAACACGGATTCAAGGGAAAAAAGAACAGAAAAGGGTTCTATGTCTATGACGAGCCCGCGAGAAAGCCCCTGCTCGGCCTTTTTGCAAAGAAGAACGGCAGGCCGGTCAATACAGAAGTCTATGAGATACTCCGGGTGGGCAGCAGGCACTTCGAGGACAGCGAGATACAGGACAGGCTCAGCCTGGCAATGATCAACGAGGCGGTGCTGTGCCTGCAGGAAGGGATCCTGTCCAGTGCGCGCGACGGTGACATCGGAGCCGTATTCGGGCTCGGATTTCCTCCCTTTACCGGGGGGCCTTTCAGGTACGTAGACATAATTGGTGCACACAAGATCGTGGAGAAGATGAAGCGCCTTGAAGAGACGGCCGGGCCGCTGTACAGGCCCGCGGGACTCCTGGTGGAGACGGCATCGAAAGGCCGCCGGTTCAGAGACGATCTGTAGGGGGTAAGCGTTCAGGAATTATTTCGCATTTTGCATGAGACAATGGATGGATTTTGTGGGAGCGGCTGAAAGCCTCTCCCACAAAGTAAGGACTGGTGAGTGTATTTCATGGACATAATAAACAGCAAAATGTGTGTTTAATGCCGGGCCGTTTGCGTGAGAAAACTCCGAAACCATACAGGGGCGCATTCAGCTACCGGGCAGCTTGCTGCCGGGTCTTTCAATAGCCTTCTTCAGCGATTTTTCTATGTAGTTTATATGGCGGATCGTTGCCTTTCTGGCTGCTTGAGGGTCCTGGGTTTCGATCGCCTGGTAGATGGCCGAAAGACCTTTGACAATGGCGCGTGAGCTGCCCTCGATGAGAGAGAGTTTTTTCCGGCTGTAGGGAAAAACCCCGGCAAGGATTGTATTTATGGATTTGCGCAGATCGATAAAGATGGAATTCCCCGTGCATTCGGCAATAAGGTCGAAAAACCTGGTATAGAGTCTTCCGCCTTCCTTGAGGTTATAGATCACCGTATCGATACCCAGCTCTACGGTCTTGTCATAGATCTTCTTCAGTTCGGCCCGCTCTTTTTTTGTAGAGTGCAGGCATGCACATGCAGCGGCCTCTGCGTCCAGAAAACGCCTGACATCTAGAAGTTCCCATATCTTGCGGGGATCCACTGCTACGAGCCCATCGATGGGAGACATCGCGCCTTCTTCAGGCATTGCGATAAATTTGCCCCTGCGTTCATAAGAAACGATGTAGCCCATGGCCTCGAGCAGTTTCATGGACTCTCTCACAGAGATACGGCTGATGCCGAAGAGCCTGGTCATCTTCTGTTCGGAAGGAAGTTTGTCTCCCGGTTTGAGCACACCTTGTATTATGTGATCGATGATCTGTTCTGCAACAAGAGTTGGAATTCTGGGGGATTTCTCAATCCTTGATATGACGCGGTCTTTAGTCCCCATATGCATCACCTCTGAAGATAATGTATGATGATAATATAGGCATATAAACAGGAACAGCACAAGATACAAGATAGTGCCTGTTTTGAAGGTATGAAGGTTTTGTATGAAAAACCATGTATGCCCCCAGAAAAGGCTTGATAAGAAAATGCAATGTAGTTAGCATGGGCTCATGCTTGCAGTTGATGTGGGGAACACCCATATAACCAGTGCACTTTTCGACGGTCCGGATATAAAAGACATCGTCAGGTTTTCTACAGCCTCGTGCATCCAGTCCGGCAGGTTTCTCGACCTGCTTGCGTATTCGCCGGAAAGCATAACCGGTCAGATAATCATATCGAGTGTCCGAAAGGCTGTAACAGATATAATCGTGGACGATTGCCGGGCAGGCTGGGGGGTAGAACCTTTCATAACAGGACCTGATACCGATATGGGCATAACGAACAGCTACAGGACCATCGAAACCCTCGGCATGGACCGGCTTGTCAACGCTGCGGCAGGCTATCACCTTTACGGCAGGGGGGTATCTCCGCTCGTCATTATCGATATGGGTACTGCCACCACAATCGATTATGTCACCAGGGAAGGGGAGTTTGTCGGCGGGGCGATAGCGCCCGGCCTCACCAGCGCCTATCAGGGGCTGCATTCCATGGCGCCTGAGCTCCCACTTATAGAAATGACGCCGGTACAGACCCTCATCGGTCAGACCACGGATGAGTGCATGAGGTCGGGGGTTATCGTGTCTCACGCCGCCATGGTTGTCGAGATGGCCTGTATGATGGCGCGAGAAAAGCAGACAACACCCCTGGTAGT
Source organism: Deltaproteobacteria bacterium (assembly GCA_011372875.1). Classification (GTDB taxonomy): domain Bacteria; phylum Desulfobacterota; class Desulfomonilia; order UBA1062; family UBA1062; genus DSAD01. The sequence continues at coordinate 250 of DSAD01000127.1, read as the reverse complement.
GGTTACCGGAGGTCATGCAGGCATTGTGGCGAACAATCTTCCGAAAGCATATATTATGGATGAAAACCTTATTTTAAAGGGACTTTCTATTATATATAAAATTAATAACTGTTAAGATTCTGTGGGTGTTTTGCCGATGGTTGTTTTACAAGGGATATTTTTATATAAAACCGGCGCAAAGTAAGGGATTACTTATAAGAATGGCGTAATGGATTACATCAAAAGAAAGCTCATTCTCGCCACGGGTGTG
>DSAD01000141.1 GCA_011372875.1 Deltaproteobacteria bacterium | reverse complement strand
GCCGTGGTCTTCGATATCAGCATGAAACAGGTTGTGCCCTATTTTGTATCACAGGACAACAACGAATTGATAATGGATTTCGATATACCGCAATGGGCAAGAAAACAGACCAGGGCTTCAGGTGTACCGACTGTTTCACAGACAAGCAGCCAGATAGCCATAAAGACCGATCAAACAGCACCGGAGACAGACATCAAGGCCCCAAGTTCATCGAAATACCTGCCTTCACCCTTCGACAATGAGATCATCGAGGAATCCCTTGCACTTCCACAGTATACAGGAGAACGCATAACACTGGACTTCCAGAATGCTGATATCCATAACATCATCAGGATCATTGCGGATGTGAGCGGGCTCAACATCGTAACAGCCGATGAAGTGAAAGGAAACATCACCATCAGGCTCAAGGATGTGCCATGGGATCAGGCCCTCGATGTAGTTCTTGAAAGCAAGGACCTCGGGAAACTGGCTATGGGTAATGTCGTACGCATAGCCCCGGCAGACAAGATCAAGAAGGCCCAGGAGAGAAAACTGGAAACAAAGAAGACCGAAGAGCAGCTCGAACCGTTGGTTACATCTGTACTCCCGGTTAATTTCGCCAAGGCATCAAGCATAGCCTCCACCATTAAAGGCAAGGAAGTAGGTCTCGTCTCCGACCGGGGAAGCATAACAGCGGAAGACAGGACAAATGTGCTTATTGTAAAGGACATAAAAAAGAGTGTCGATGAGATCAGCGCCATGGTGAGAAGGCTGGACAAACCTACACCGCAGGTACTCATCTCTGCACGGATTGTTCAGGCTGACAATGATTTCACCAAGGGGCTCGGCGTACAATGGGGGGGATCATACAGAAACCAGTCCGACAAGACACACTTCGGACTCAGCGGTGTAAATACCGGGGCTGCACGGAATCTCTTTGACACGACGGCAGTCGCAGGCAATCCACCTGGCTGGTCGACCTCAGTTGTACCAAGCCCATCACTGGCAGTTAACATGCCCACGAATCAGGCTGCAGGCTTCGGCCTGACACTTGGCCGACTCCGCGGTACAGCCCTTAACCTCGACCTGAGGCTTGATATTGGAGAAACAATAGGCAGTGCAGAGGTCATTGCACGGCCCAAGATCGTAACCATGGACAATAAAAAGGCAACCATCAGACAGGGTGAAAAGTATCCTTACGTGGTACGCGACGATGACGGCCAGCTTTCAACAGAGCTCAAGGATATCGAGCTTGTCCTGGAAGTAACACCCAGGATCGCCTTTGACGGCAGCGTCAACATGGAGATATCGGTAAAGAGAAATGCCATCGGCTCTATTGTCAACTCGCTGGGAGACCCCAGCATTGCCTCACGTGAAGCTGTTACCGAGGTGCTGGTGAGAAACGGCGAAACATCTGTTATCGGTGGTATTATTGAAGAAGAGACCCGAAATAACATCAACAGAGTACCGTTCCTTGGTGAACTGCCGATTATCGGTCTGCTCTTTAAAGGTGAAACAAGGGACTCTTCCAAAAAAGAGCTCCTGATATTCATCACTCCGCAGGTGCTGGAGCCGTTATCTTTGCAGAACTGATAAGCACTGAACACTTATGCCGATGACCGGGGCATATCCCGGTTCATCGGACATCAGATACACGGGCTGTGATGATGAGATTGTATGATACGTTTTCATCATCACAGCCCGAACTCATGTACGCATCAAACAGTGCTATCCCTCAGAAAACGTCTTTTCACCAATACTCCCGGTAGAAGTTTCCTTTTCCCTGTAACATATAGAACGCATACGTATCTTTTGAATCATCATCTCAGGAATAAACCGGGATTGACATTCCCATGGGATAATTACTATAAGTTAAGCATCGGGAGGTTGTAATATATGGCAAAGATGACAAGAAAGGATCTGCTGAACAAACCAGACGAATTCCTGACCACCACAAGCACAGTCATGATGTGGTCAAAGGAAAATCCATTGAGATTAGCAGCAATAACAACAATCGTTGTTGTGCTTGTAGTCAGCGTTGCAGGTTTTTATTATTGGAAATCAAACAGAGAAAGCACAGCCATGCTTGCATACATTGCCGCATACAACAATTCACAGATGACCTTGGAGGTTATTGAGAATTACCCGGAGACAAAGGCCGGCAAGCTCTCCAGACTGCGTCTGGCAGGGCAGGCATATGGACAGGATGAATATACAATGGCACTCAATCATTCCCGGGAATTCATTAACAGCTGGGGACATGAAGATATCTTCTACTGGGAGGGGCTCCTTATCATGGCAGCTTCATATATGGGTCTCAATACCATGGATAAGGCAATCCCTCTGCTGGAAGAGTGCATCGCGGGCTCCCCCGTCAATATCAGGGACCAGGCCCTGTTCTATAATGCTCAAGCGCAGGCAGGCCTCAATAAGCATGATGAGGCAAGACAGTCCCTTATGAAAATATCTGACGCCTATCAGGATCTTGCCAGGATATCACTCGCACAGCTTGAAGAATCTCCCGGGGAGAGAACAGATGCAAGATAAGAAGTCCCCGAAAGACACGAACAACCTGATTAAGAATATTGCGTTGTGGGTCGTAATTGCCCTGATCATGGTAATGCTTTTCAATATGTTCAATACACCCCCAACCGAAATGACCACATTTGCATTCAGTGAGTTTCTTCAGATACTGGAAAAGGGTGAAGTAAAGGAAGTTACCATTCAGGGCAATGAAATCAAAGGCCTGTTGATAGACAACACCCCGTTTGAGAGCTATGCCGCTGATGATCCAAAACTCGTAGAGAGACTCATGGAAAAGAATGTGCTGATATCCGCCAAGCCTGCAGATGACTCTCCGTGGTATGTGTCGGTTCTTATATCATGGATACCCATGCTGTTACTGATAGGAGTGTGGGTGCTTTTCATGCGGCAGATGCAGTCAGGTGGCACAAAGGCCATGAGTTTCGGCAGGAGCAAGGCAAAACTCATGACCCAGGATAAGATGAAGGTAACCTTTGCCGATGTTGCGGGGGTAAATGAGGCCAAAGAGGAACTGGAAGAGATCATCGATTTCCTTAAGGAACCGAAGCGTTTTACCTCTCTGGGAGGACGAATACCCAAGGGGGTCCTCCTTCTGGGTCCTCCCGGTACAGGAAAGACTCTGCTCGCCAGAGCGGTCGCCGGAGAAGCGGGAGTGCCCTTTTTCAGCATGTCAGGATCTGACTTTGTCGAGATGTTCGTGGGGGTAGGAGCGTCAAGGGTACGCGACCTTTTCGCACAGGGAAAACAGCACGCCCCGTGCATTATCTTTATTGACGAGATCGATGCCGTTGGCAGGCATCGTGGTGCCGGTCTGGGCGGAGGTCATGATGAAAGAGAGCAGACCCTCAATCAGCTCCTGGTTGAGATGGACGGATTCGAGTCAAATGAGGGCGTCATCCTCATGGCTGCCACAAACAGGCCGGATGTCCTGGACCCAGCCCTTCTCAGACCCGGCAGGTTTGACCGTCAGGTAGTGGTCGCAAGCCCTGATGTTAAAGGCAGGGAGGGTATTCTAAAGGTTCATTCGAAAAACATACCCTTAGACGCTGATGTTGATATGGCCATCCTTGCAAAGGCCACACCGGGATTCTCAGGTGCGGACCTCTCTAATCTGGTAAACGAATCTGCACTGCTTGCAGCCCGCAATAACAAATCAAAAGTGACCATGGAAGACCTTGAAATGGCTAAGGACAAGGTCCTGATGGGGGTAGAGAGAAAGAGCATGGTGATTTCCGAAGAAGAAAAGAATACCACTGCATATCATGAAGCAGGCCATGCCCTGGTAGCGAAGAAACTTCCCAATGCGGATCCTGTATACAAGGTAAGCATCATACCAAGAGGACGGGCAATGGGTGTTACCCAGCAGCTTCCCATTGACGACCGGCACACCTACAGCAAGGATTTCCTGCTTGCCACCATCTCTGTTATGATGGGGGGAAGGGTTGCAGAAGAACTTGTGTTAAACTGTCTCACCACAGGAGCAGGCAATGATATAGAACGGGCAACGGATATGGCACGGCATATGGTCACGGAATGGGGAATGAGCTCGCTCGGCCCCCTGAGCTTCGGTAAGGTCGAGCAGGAGATCTTTCTCGGCAGAGAGATCTCAAAAAGGGTTGATTACAGCGAATTGACTGCACAGAAGATTGACGATGAAGTAAAAACCATCGTGATCGGATGCTATAATAAGACAAAGGAAATCATTCAAGACAATCTTGTTATCCTGCATAAGATTGCTCAGCGTTTACGTGAGAAAGAGGTGATTGATGGCGCAGAGATCGAACAGATCATCCAGGAAGGAACTGCCTAGGGCCAGAAAACTCTCATATGCAACCGATCGCGAACTTCTTTCCTGCGGAATAGATCCTGCATCCCTGCCCTATCTGAAGCCCAAACTCGGCCACAGGAATCTACTGCTGAAGAACATAAAACTTTATGCAGCAAATATTCTCAAGCAGAGCATGCTCTCTATCGGAGGGGATGTGGCTGTGCACAGGCAGGTAATATCGGGCAAGATTGAGCATTCCAACTGCATTCTCATGGGTGATCTCAGGCATTACAGGCTGCTGATCGAAAAACTCAGACTCCAGCCAGGACTCGAATCTATTGCAGAAACTATTGAGGAGCAGGTATTTTCAGATTCCACAAAATTGGAACTGGACCTCTGCGGACAGAGATACCAATGGAAGCATCTACCTGTTATCATGGGCATACTCAACACAACCCCTGACTCCTTCTCGGATGGGGGTCTTTTCTCGGACCCGGAAAAGGCACTAGACCATGCTCTCTCAATGGAAGAACAAGGCGCCGAGATTATTGATATCGGAGGAGAATCCTCCAGGCCGGGAGCACAGGGTATAGAGCCCGAAGAAGAGATAAACAGGGTCATTCCGGTGATCCGGAAGGTAGCGGCGAAAATCAAGATCCCTATCAGTATAGACACATCAAAGGCATCGGTTGCCAGGGCCGCCGTTGATGCAGGGGCATGCCTGATAAACGACATCCACGCCCTTGGCAATGATCCTGACATGCTAAGCGCTGTAAGAGATACGCATGCAGGTGTGATCCTGATGCATATGAGGGGGACACCGAAGAACATGCAAGACAATACGAGCTACAATGACATCATCGATGAAATCTTCACGTTTCTCGCCAGGGGTATCGAACAATGCCTTGAAGCAGGTATTGATCCGTCATCAATCCTTATAGATCCAGGGATAGGCTTCGGTAAAGACCTTTCGGGCAACCTGCATATCATCAAACACATAGAGGATTTCCGCTCGCTTAAAATGCCTGTTGTTCTCGGTCACTCGAGAAAATCCTTCATAGGCGCAGTGATCGACACCCCTTCAGATAAACGGCAGGAAGGAACCGACGCTGTCAGTGCATGGGCAGTGGTCAAAGGAGTGGACATGCTGCGTGTTCACGATGTCGGACATACCCATAAAGTACGCACGATGATACGCGCAATCTTGGAGAGCCTATGATCTGCGGTGTGGGAATAGACATGGTTGAAATAGACCGTATAAAATCCCTGTATAAAGAATATGGACAGCGATTTCTGCAAAGGGTATTCACAGACCATGAGATCACCTATTGCACCTCCAAACACAACACCTCGCAGCATCTGTCCGGGCGTTTTGCAGCAAAAGAGGCTGTTGCCAAGGCGCTTGGCACCGGAATGCTAACAGGCATAGCGTTTAAGGATATAGAGGTCGTAAAACATCTCGGCCCGCCATGCATCACCCTGCATAACAGGGCAGAGGCGATGATGAAGAAACTGAATATCTCGAAGATACACCTGAGCATATCCCATGATGCAGGGTTGGCCATAGCCTTTGTGATCTTGGAGTCTGCACGATGAACTGCCCCTGCTGTTACGACCCCCATAAAGGCAACATCCTTACAAAAGAATTTATCAGCACAAGCCCACAGGAAACCCTGGATTTCGGCACTTCCATTGGAAAGGCACTCGAGGGTGGAGAAATCATCCTTTTAAGCGGCGATCTTGGATCCGGCAAGACACTCCTTACCAGGGGCATCGCAACGGGCCTCGATATTGACCCGACAAATACGGTAGTGAGTCCTAGTTTTACCCTGATGAACATCTATAAAGCAAGGATTGACATAATCCATGTAGATCTTTATAGGCTAGACTCTGATGATGTATATGAGCTTGGGATTGAAGATTTCATGGACAGGGAGCATGTCATTATCGTGGAATGGGCAGGGCGTTCCAAGGATCTTTTCCAGGGGGATATAATAGGGATTTCCATAGAATATCTCGACGATTTCTCACGTAAGATATTCCTCAGAACAAACATTGTCTTGCCCGATGAAACCACAATGGCTTCATGATATGGGACTTTCCCGTCAAGTTGAAACATCATCCGGTTTGGGTTGGATTTCGCAATACTATACCCAAAAGTGAGGAACTATGAGTATAATTATCCAGAAATACGGTGGAACTTCAGTAGGCAGCCTGGAGAAGATACGGTATGTAGCAGATAAGGTTGCCCGAAGATTTCACCAGGGCAACACCATTGCCGTTGTCCTGTCTGCGATGGCCGGCGAAACCGACCGCCTGATCAATCTTGCCAAAGACCTGTCTTCCGACCCGGATCCCCGGGAGATGGATGTTCTGATCTCCACAGGCGAACAGGTTAGCGTTTCTCTCTTGTCAATGGCATTGAAAGAGCTCGGAATTCCATCCCGGTCTCTTCTCGCACATCAGATTAACATCATTACTGATGCAGCACATACCAAGGCACGAATACTCACTATCGAGGCCGATGCAGTCAAAAAGGTTTTCCATGCAGGTGAGGTTGCTGTAATTGCTGGATTTCAGGGCATAACCGAGGACAAAAACATCACCACCCTCGGGAGAGGCGGATCCGACACATCAGCGGTGGCGCTTGCAGCAGCCCTCGGTGCGGATGTTTGCGAAATATATACCGATGTAGATGGCGTCTATACCTGTGATCCGAATATCTGCGACAAGGCCCGCAGACTGGACAGGATTTCCTATGACGAGATGCTCGAGCTGGCGTCCCTGGGTGCAAAAGTACTCCAGACACGTTCTGTTGAGTTCGCAAAAAAACACAATGTTCCCATACTCGTGAAAAGCACATTCACTGACGATGGCGGCACGTTGACGACCAAGGAGGATGAGGATATGGAAAAAGAGATAGTATCCGGAATTACCTACGACAGGAACGAGGCAAAGATTGCCCTGCTGGGCGTCCAGGACAGACCCGGGGTTGCCGCCATGATATTCAGTGCACTTGCAGACAATAATATCAACGTAGACATGATCATTCAGAATATGTCGACCGATGGTAAGCTTGCAGACCTCAGTTTCACGGTCACCAGAACAGATTTTGAAAAAGCGATGAAGATCGTGCGTAAAAAAGCGGATGAACTTGGAACAAGAGATGTCGTGGGAAATTCATCCATAGCAAAACTCTCTATCGTAGGCGTGGGAATGCGGTCCCATGCCGGTGTAGCCTCAAAGATGTTCGAAGCACTCGCAGCTGTAGGTATTAATATCATGATGATATCAACCTCAGAAATCAAGGTTTCATGCGTCATAGACGAAAAGTATATCGAACTTGGAGTACGTCAGCTTCACGAAGTCTTTGAGCTCGACAAGCCGGGGAGTAATTTTGAAAAAGATTGAAATCTATGATACGACACTCAGAGACGGGGCACAGTCAGAGGATGTAAATTTTTCACTTGACGACAAGAATTCAATAGCCCAAAAGCTCGATCAACTCGGGCTGGACTATATCGAGGCAGGCTGGCCCGGAGCAAATCCCAAAGATGACCGACTTTTTGCCATGATCCGAGGCTCGGGACTCAGAAATTCAAGGCTTATGGCATTTGGAAGCACCTGCCGGCCTGGTATAATGCCGGAAAACGACAATCTTCTCAAATCGCTTATCAATGCCCGTCCTCATGGCATTACCATATTCGGCAAGACCTGGGATACCCATGTAAGAGGAGGAGGAGGACTTGGATGCACCCTTGATGAGAATCTTCGAATGATTCGCGACACAATTGCCTTTCTCAAGAGCATGTTCCCTATTGTCTTGTTCGATGCCGAACACTTCTTTGACGGATTCAGGGCAAACCATGAATATGCGCTTTCAGCACTGATGGCTGCAAAAGAAGGAGGAGCAAACAGACTCGTTCTATGCGACACAAACGGTGGAAGCCTCCCCTCCGACATTGCCGATGTAATCTGTTTTCTCAAGGAAAAGAATGATTGTCCGCTGGGCATACACTGTCATAATGACGGGGATCTGGCCGTTGCAAACACCATATGTGCAGTAGAGGCAGGTATCGACCATATCCAGGGTACCATCAACGGACTTGGCGAAAGATGCGGAAATGCAAATCTCTGTTCGATCATCCCGAACCTCAGCCTTAAAATGAATTGCTCTACCATTGATCCAAACAATATGCTCATGCTCAATGATATCTCCCGTTTTGTAGACGACATTGGGAACCTGTCTCATAACAAGCACCAGCCTTTTGTCGGAGAATCCGCATTTGCACACAAAGGCGGCATCCATGTAAGCGCAGTGATAAATGATCCTTCCACCTACGAACATATCGACCCCTCTCTGGTAGGGAATCAGAGGCGAGTGCTCGTGTCCGAGCAGGCGGGCAAAAGTAATATCATCTACAAGGCCAGAGAATTCAACGTTGATATCTCGAAAGACGACACAGCGGCAAATGAGATAGTAAAGATTATAAAAGATCTCGAAAACTGCGGTTTTCAGTTCGAGGGTGCTGACGCATCACTTGAGCTTCTGATGCAAAAGGCCATGGGTATGCATATGCGTTGTTTCAAACTCAAAGGATTCAGGGTCAATACCGAACGTCGCAGCGATGATACAGACCCGATGAGTGAAGCAACTATCATGATCGAGGTTGACGGTAATGTAGAACACACCGCTGCAATGGGAAACGGTCCGGTTAACGCGCTGGACCTTGCCCTGAGAAAGGCGCTGCAGAAATTCTATCCCAGCATAGTGGATGTCAGACTTCTTGATTATAAAGTTCGTGTGATATCGTCAAAACAGGGAACCGAGTCTGTAGTCCGCGTTCTTATTGAATCCGGGGATAAAAAAGATCACTGGAATACTGTTGGTGTATCATCCAATATTATCGAAGCGTCCTGGATGGCACTGGTAGACAGCATGGACTTTAAACTCTATAAGGATGCCAAGGAATCTCACAGGAGAGATCCAACATAGAGCCTCTCATGCAATCCTTAATTCCAGCCGATAAGTATAGTAATGAGACAAGACGAAGGCATGAAAGGTTGGGATATGTATAACGAGCATCCGAAGATCGAATTTCAGGGATTGAAGAAGTGGTTGAAACAGGGAGAGTATATCATCTCAACCATAGCTGATGACGGAACCATCTGGACCTATACGACAAAGGTCTTGCCGATATTTGACTTCGGTAATACCAAGATCTTCCAGGCCCAGGAATCCGGCATAGCAGAAGTACGAGGAGTGGAAAAGGACGACGAATTCTACTTTTCCATCCAGGGCATCAAGGTCGCAAAGGTTTACGATTTCGTCTATCAGGAAGATCTCTAACAGACATAAGGTTTGATAAAACCTTCAAAGGGGGAGGAAATGACATTTCCTTCCCCTTTTTGTTATCATATAAAACCATTCACAGCCAGGGTGACAAGCATCAGGCACATGACCCAGATTATCATCCTGTCTCTGTTCTTATCACGAGATACCATCCTAAACTCGATAAGGAAGTAGATAGCACAGGTCAGGGTTATTCCACACAGGCTGATCAGGTTCAGCTGAGATACAATATCCATACTCAACCAGAT
>DSAD01000102.1 GCA_011372875.1 Deltaproteobacteria bacterium | reverse complement strand
GTTCCTGATCCTGTTCGGGGATAGGGTGCCCCACTAGCTCAGTGAATATATCCATTTACACTAATTATCTGACACCCTCGAAGTCGACTGTACATACTTCTTTGTTTCTTCTCCGATTGCATTTAGTTTGTTTATGTCCAACCCAAGGATTTTTGCCGATTCAATGGAATCCAACTCGATACTTTCATCGTCGAAAAGACTTAACCCTATCTTTCGTGTAATCATATTTGCCAGGTTGATTATCAACAGTGATTTCTCCGTATGTTCAGACAGATTTGGGTTATGATGTAGATTGACTACCCGCACAAATTCGTCATCAAAGTTCCATCCCTTCAAAAGGGCGGAGCCGAGTCTTGCGTGGGCATCATTTAGTATGCCAAGGATAGTTGGCATGTCCAGATCCTTCAGGCTTGGATCGCTATCCAACTGTAACTTGGTGATGGCCTGGAGAAGAGGGACTTTCCCGATATCATGAATAAGTCCCAGGGTGAAATATCTTTCCAGGTCATTAATATTTAGGTTCCTTGCAATTTCCTTGGAACAAAAAGCACTGGCCAGAGAATGAGTCCACATTCTTTCCATGAGATCTTTCATCTGTTCAATATCTGTGTCGTAAAGATTTTTGCTGACTATTGCAAGTACAATGCTTTCCGTTTCTTTTGTTCCCAGACGGGGGACAGCCTGCCTGATGGTGAGGATCTTTTCCACCCCCCTGAAGGCAACGGAGTTTGCAACCGAGAGTATCCTTACGGAAATCACGGCATCGATCTCAAGGACCTTTGCAATGGTGGTCGCATTTGCACCTGGGGCATTAATTGTATCCCTTACCTGTTGTACTATCGTTGGGAGTATTGGCAGCTCAACCTGGCCGTTTTTGAATTTCTGAATGATCTTCTTCATCAAATCCTTGACGATAGGATTATCTTTATCGGCATCTGAAGAGGCCTTCGAGGTCGTCCGTATCATCTCGACAAATGTGTTTACAAGATCGGGATCATAAATAGGGCCTTCGTTTTTCCTGATAATGGTTAATGCCTCTTCAATCCTGTAAGTCTGTTTGTTTGGAGTTGAAGATGTCATATTGTCATAACTGTCAACTATCCTGATAATCCTTGAGCAAAGGGGGATGTTGTCGGATCGTAACCTGTCGGGATACCCGGAACCATTATAGTTTTCATGATGATGCCTGATAATAGGAAGCATATCCTTGAAGATTTTTATCTTTGAAAGGATTTTCTCGGCGATTACAGGGTGCTGTTTAAGCATCACCATCTCACTTTCATCCAACTCGCCGGGTTTGTGTATTATCTCCGAAGGTATGTATACCATGCCAATATCATGTAACATGGCTGCAATATAAAGCGTTTCAACGATATGTTTTTTTAGTCCCAGTTTATTTGCAAAACGTACGCAATTACTTGCCACCCTTTGGGAATGTCCTCTGAAGGTAACCTCTTTTTCCTCAATGACCGTAATCAAGGCGTTGATGAGATCAAGAACAATCTCACTGACACTGCATGTCATATTGTTATTCATCTTATTCTTTAATCCCTTGATTGTCTCTGGTCATATACACTCCTGCTCCTTCTTATCTCAGAGAATTTGTACACAGATATCAAATCTATCGGCTTTATCGGAAGGTTTCATTAGAAGAACGATAGTTTAAATATGGGAACCAATAATTCAATTTTGGAGCGTCCATCGGGCTGAGTTTTCATGTATTATATCTTACCTTCCTCCACCCCATGACAGGCGGCAAAGGTCTCTGAACCGCACTCATAAAGGTTAGGCACCTCAATGAAACACCGTTCGAATGCAAAAGGACATCTTTTGTGAAAAACGCAGCCCGAAGGGAGTTCGATTGGGGTGGGCACTTCTCCTTCCATCCACATGGGAGGTGTTTCCGCATTCATCACATTGATAGTTGCAGATTCGTAGGGATTATGCGGGGCGATAAAAGGAGAGAGAAAACTTATCAGGAAAAGGATACAGACAATGATAAAACATGTGATTGCAACCCAGTCGCGCACAAAGCTGTATAGTATGTAGGATTGACGTATTCTGGCCAATGTTCCCATTACCTGGTTCCCTGTATCCTCACCGTGGGATTAACCAGCACGTAGATGAGATCCACAATTGTGTTGACCACTACGAAGATTACCCCTACCACCATCAGGTATGCCACAAGAAGTGTGGTATCGGCCCGCTCGACTGCCTCGATGAACAGAAAGCCCAGGCCCTGCCACTAAAAAACTGTTTCTGTGAGAATGGTAAATGCAAACATGTATTCCTAATGTATAATATCTTTATTATGTACTTGCCCTGTGAGAGCGGCTTTATCCGCGATATTTTTATTTCGCCCGTTTCTCTCATAATCGCGGCTAAAGCCACTCCCACAGAGGCCATCACTTTTCCAAGCAAAAATATTCGTTTAATCTATCACCAGATCTCCAATATAGGGGAAGTTCATTACATTAACAATGGGCTCGATGTTGAGGTTTTTCTTGCCGGCCCAGGATAGATTCTGCCAGTGCAGCGGGACATAGGCCGCATCGTTCTTGATGGGCGTCAGGACTATCTTGTCCACAATGCCCGGAGATTCGGTATCCCTGTATTCTTCGAAGGCCTCAAATAAGGTCTCCACCCCCTGTTCTCTGGTGATTACCCGGTATTTCCCGGTGCCGGATTCATTGTTCAGGGCAAATGAAGGACCTGTCTTGACTATGGCATCCTTGGGATTGCCGGTTTCGTCGGTACCGGTATAGAAAGCACTGTCCATGGGGAAGATATAGGTAGCCATGTTGAGAACCAGGGAATAAGGTTTTCTGGTCACCAGGTCGCAGGTGTAGTCGTCTATGATGTTAACACCCTCAAAGGGTTCGAACAGGCCCTTGAAATCCCGGCTTTTTTTCAGCCGTTCCACTGCCCATTTCACATCCTTGGCAGTAAAGAGGTTGCCTGAGTGGAATTTCACGCCCTGACGGAGATAAAACCTTATGGTTTTTTCATCGATACGTTCCCAGCGCAAAGCCAGCCTCGGTTCCAGGTCCATGGTCTTGGTCCACTGCACAAGCGGATCAAATACCATATGGGAGTACTGGAGCATACCTCCGGAGAGTTGAACATGAGGGTCCAGCGATACTGGTTCGGCATCCATGGCCAGTTTCAGGGTTTTCCCTGCGAGTGTTGGTTCTTCCTGGTTTTTTATGTGTTGTCATGACCACTATGATGGCGACAATAATGATCCCGACAAAAAGCCATAAGATTTTTTGTCATCCCCATTCCTCCTCTTTGAAAAAGATAAGACAAGAATCTTCACTACATGAAGTAGTACGTGTGTAAGAGATTAAAGTTAAGTTCTTGGGTCTGCTGTGATAAGGCTCTCAGGTCTGTTTGTGAGTAATACCCCTGTGGTTACCAGAGTGATTCCCACAACAAGGGAAAAGTCGATTTCTTCTCCAAGCAGGAAAAAGGCAAGGATGATGGCACTTATGGGTACAAAATTGATAAATACGCCGGATCGTGTCGGTCCTATAGTGTTGACCCCTTCGTAAAACCAGGTAAAACCGATAACCGTACCAAAAAGTGCGAGATATAGGATGCCCATCCATGTCATGAAGCCGTAGTGCATAAAGCTTCGGGAGATCCCTTCCATACATGCAGGGAATAACAGGAAGCCCGCCCCGAACAGGGATGAATAGGTAACGGCTGCCAGAGGAGAAATCCCTGACATGAGCTTCTTGCCGAACAACGAATAGGAAACCCAGCTTGCAACGCAGCCGAAGATCATCAGTTCACCGATACCGATTGCACCATGCCAGATCATTGAAAAGTCACCGCGGGTGATGGCTATGACTGCCCCGGTAAGGCTCATCGCTATCCCGGTGATCTTTTTCAAGTTCAGATGCTCCTTGAAGATCAGGGACGAAAACAAGGCAAGGAACACCGGGTTATTTGCTATGATAACGGATGCCCTGCCTGCGGTGACGCTCTTAAGCCCTGCAAGGAACAGGACATTGTATGCAAAGACCCCGGTGAGACCGAGCAGCACTGCAAGAAAAGCCTGCCTTGGATTCAGCCTTGGCAGACCTCCTTCGTGCAGGCATATAATCATAATCAGAAGTGTCGAGGCAAAAACAAATCTCAGAAACGATCCTGAAAAAGGCCCGACAAAAGGTGCGATAAACCTTCCGGCAATGAATGTTCCGCCCCAGAATACAGCGGTCAGGATCAGCTTTATATAAATCATCTCATGGCTTACTATCACCAGGTTATTGGTTATGGCAACACTCGGAATTGCTCATACCTTTTACCAATCACAGAAAATGCTGCAGCAGCCAGTACAGGGACATGCCTACAATCACTGTGCCGCCCAGGGACCGAGTCTTGAGTGCAAACAAAAAGGTGGGGATGGCAGCCAGGAATGCAGGGTGCATGAAGTCAACAGTTCCGGTATCAGGATTTATTATAATGGAAGGGAATATCAGGGCGCTCAGTATACATGCCGGAATGAAGGTGAGCCACTCCACCAGCCACAAAGGCAGACGTTTGTCTGTCAGGTAAAAAAGAGGCAGCCAGCGGGGAATGTATGTTACAAGACCCATGCCGATGATGCACACAAGATATTCCCCGCTGCTCATTTATCACCCCGGTTGATTTTATGACGAAGATAAAGGCTTTTAACCACCACCCCGATAGTGGCGGCAATGATACTGGAGAGAATCACATGAAGATTGCCGGGTACTATAAGAGACAAGGCAACTGAGAGCGTCCCTGCTATGGCCGATATCAGGACAATCATAATCCCTCTGAGCTGAAAGACGAGCAGGCACAAGAACATGGCGGTTAGGGCATAGTCGATCCCGAAGGCCCCTGAAGGGATAAACGCTCCTGCATAACCGCCGATGATTGTGCTTGCAATCCAGGTGGCATTCGCTGTCTGGTTCAGCACTAATGCATCTTTTATGTTCCACCCGCCGCCAAGGAATTTACCAAGGTTTACGGCAAAGCTTTCATCGGTTACCCCGTATGAGAACAAAGAAAGAAGAAGTTTGTTTTCCCCCTGGACGTGAAGAGAAAGGGAAGAACTCATGAGAAGATGACGGAGATTGACCATAAAGGTGGTGATGATGATGGAGGCTATAGATGCACCGGAGCTGATCATGGACACGGCAATGAATTGCGCAGAGCCTGCAAACACGATGCATGACATCAGAGCGATCTGATATAAGGCAAGCCCCGCTTGGCCGGCAAGTATACCGAATGCCGTTCCTACGGCGATATATCCGAGGCAGATAGGCCATGCTGCCGCAAATGCCGGCATGTTGTGTTCTTTTTTCTCGGGCGAGTTCGTACTTGTCATAAGGTACCGGGTTGTGTTGATAACGAAATGCTGTAGTTGTGTGAGTGGACTATGTCAAGCATTCAGTGCAAATAGATATCTTGACATGATCAATATATTAAGGTCATAAAAAAATCATGGGAATAGATGCAGTTATCGCTGCCGGCGATGGTAAGGCAGCCAGAAAGGTATTCAAGAGGAACAAGGCCCTGCTGGATGTTGCAGGCAAGCCCATTATCAGACATATTGTCGAAACACTTCTCGCCTGCAAGGATATAGGCCGCATCATTGTGGTGGGTCCTAAGCAAAGTTTTAAGGATGTTCTGGGCGATCTCGATGTCGATATTGTCGAGCAGAAGAGAAGTCTTGCGGAAAACGGATGGGAGGGTTTTCTCCAGACATTGCCCGAATATCGTCAAAGCGGTGAGTTGACATTTGATATCATCGATAAATACAGGGACAAATATGCCCTGTTCCTTTCAGGAGACATCCCTCTTATCTCTGTAAATGAAATTGATCAATTCATTTCCCAGTGTGACATGAACAACTATGACCATGTTGCAGGAATCACCTCCGAAGAAATCCTGAAGCTCTTCGGTCCGAGAAAAGGCAGGCCGGGGATCAAAATGGCCACATTCCATACCTGGGAAGGGAATTTCCGGCAGAACAATCTGCACATGGCGCGTCCATTCATGCTCATGGAAGGCATAGACCTTGTGCTCAAGGCATATGAATACCGGTATCAGAAGGAACTGTTCAATATTTTAAAAGCCCTCGTTGCGATAATAAGACTCGGTCCGAAAGATATCGGCAAGACGCTTGCCATCTATCTGCTCCTTCAGGTCTCAGCCGGTCTGGATGCCCTTGGATTCGATACCATGGCTCATCTGATAAGCTTTCCCGTGACATTGCCAAGAGTGGAACGGATTGTCTCGGGTCTGCTCGGTGCGCGGTTCAAGGTTGTTGAGACAACTGTGGGAGGGGCGGCACTGGATGTTGATAACGAAAAGGATTTTATGATCCTCTCGGTCATGTACCGGGACTGGCTCAATCATATATCATGTAGCAAGCCCTCATCAGGGGTCGTATAGCTTTTGCCGGGAGTTGCATGTTTTTTCCGAATCCCTTTTTCATCATTCGAGATAATCCTCGAACCCCGGGCTGTCTGTAATAGTTGAAGATGACTTTGTGTCCTTCTGAATCTCCTTGTGCTGCTGATTCAGATAGTCTTCGAAGCCGGGTGTATGATTGCTGGATAGATTTTCGTTTATTGCAGAAGATTTCGGCTTCCGTTCTTCATCGATGTAGTCTTCAAACCCTGCGGCTATCTCTTTAGAGGAAGATTCAGGGGCAGGCTCGGCCGCTTTTCCACCTGCATCTTTTTTTGAGGTATGATGTATGTCGAGCATCTTTTCGTTCTTTACATAGTTTGTTTCTACCACATCGGAGATCTCGAGCATCTTTTTTACCACTGTCTTTATCTTGATTGCCTCGTTCTTTATCTCATTGAGACCGTCGATGGCGGATTTGTTTAACGACTCTTCCTTTATCAGCATGTCCAGTTTAAGGAGGATGGTGGTGAGTGGAGAGTTGATCTCGTGATTTGCCGCGATTGCGGTCTTTGATACCGCAGCGAGCCTCTGAGACTTGATGTTCCTCGTCATGAGCATGGCCCTTTGTATGGCCTGGGCTCCGACCTCTGTAATGGTCCTGAGCAGGAGGCTTTTCTGGTTCAGATCCTCTGGGGATGCATGCTCCTGAGGAAGGGCTTCAATGACGCCGATGATCTTGTTATCTACCTTCAGTGGAGAGAACAGGACATTCATACCTTTGGGGTATATTCCGTTAGTGCGTTCAAGAAGCTCTTTTGTTGCGCTTGCCATTCCTGTGCGGGTCTGTGCCGCATTGCTCAGCCAGAAGGACTCGGTAACCATTACCCGCAGGTTGTTGAGGCGCATGATGCATCTGGTCTTTCTGGAATCGAGTATGGTCAGACTGTTAGTGGTAATGATGTTTGTAATATCGGATAGTTTTATGGATGACTGGAGCTCGCTGCTCATATGATTGAGGCTTGAGAGTTCAACTGCTCTGTGCTCAAGTGCCATCTTTTTCTGTTCCAGGTCCAGACTCAGTTTTCCAAGCTGTGCATTGGCGAACTGCAATACCTCGAAATAGGTTTTCGGTTCCGCCTTTGGTATCCCCATCTCCTCGCTTATGCTGGAGATGCTGTCCTTGAGGGTGATGGATATATCCTGAATATCATGGCTTGAAAGACCAAGCTGGTTTAGAAGAGAAGGGTCGACAAATCCTCCATGAGACTGGCTGAGGCCGAGACCTAGGTGGTTCGTCACGATATCGGCTACATGAACGATGGAACAGAGCTTCTGTGTATCATTATCGCTCTCGATATCGCCTGGATTATGATGGTGTCCTATTGTTTTGCTCAAATGGGATGGAAGGTTCCATTTTTCCATGAGGAGTTGACCCAGGGTTGAATGATCGATTCCCAGGATCTTTTTCTCGACCTCTATGATATTAGAGTTGGCCCTGTTCATGACTTCAAGAACTTCTGCATACTCGCCCTTGTCGCAGATGAGCTGGTCGGCAACGACTTTTCCCAGGTCATGGAGCAGTCCTGCTATGAATGCATCTTCGGCAGACGATGGGAACACCTTGTTCGCTATGGCCTTTGCACAAACCGCACAGGCTATGCTGTGTTGCCAGAATTTGTAGAAATCCAGTGCCTGTTTGTCTTTCTCGTTGAAAAGATTGATGACGCTGATGCTTAACACAATACTTTTGAGCACATTGAATCCGAGCAGGACCACGGCGCCGCGTATCGTTGAGATCTCCTTGATTCTTCGGTAAAAGGGTGAGTTTGCAACCTTGAGGACCTTTATGGACAGTGCCTGATCTTTTTCCACCATCTGGGCTATCTGCCGTGCGTTGACCTTTGTGTCCAGGGTTTTCTCCATGATTGTGGTGGCAATTGAAGGCAGGGTTGGGATATCGCCAAGATCATTCAGCATTGATCCAATATCTTCTGGTGCAAATTTTCTCATCGAAGATCTTATCGTTCATCTCTGTTACAATCTTGAGTCTTAGTAATGAATATGCTACTCAAAATTAAATGACCCTTCATCGTGAGCACACTAAAAGGATATTTGTAGGCCGGGTGCCTGTTGGCGGTGGTGCTCCTGTTACTATTCAGTCCATGACCAACACACCAACAGTTAATGTAGGATCAACCCTGGCCCAGCTAAGATCCCTTGAGCAGGCAGGGTGTGATATCGTCAGGGTAAGCATACCCGATAATGACTCGCTGGCTGCTTTCAGGAAAATAAAGTCTCAGGTGGAAATACCTTTAATCGCTGATATACATTTTGAGTATAAACTGGCGATTGGCGCCATAGACGCCGGCGCAGACGCTATACGCATCAATCCGGGCAATATCGGGGGAAAAGAAAAGGTGCGCCAGGTTGCAAAGACAGCGTCTGCGGCAGGTATACCCATACGTGTAGGTGTGAATCTCGGATCGGTAAAGAAGAGGCTTCTTGATGCCTTCAGCGAGGACAGGGTTGGCGCTCTGGTGGAGAATGCGCGGGAATATGTTGAGATGCTTGAAGATATGGGGGTCGTTTCCATAAAGGTTTCTTTGAAATCCTCCGATGTTCTCGAAACAGTCGATGCCTACAGGAGATTCTCGAAGATCTGTAACTGGCCCTTGCATTTAGGTGTTACCGAGGCCGGTACACTGCTGCCAGGGGTGATACGTTCAAGCGTGGGTGTCGGTGCGCTCCTGCTTGAAGGGATCGGAGACACCATCAGGATATCGCTGGCGGCTGATCCTGTGCAGGAGGTCCTGTCGGGCCGGGTTCTTCTGGAGAGCGTCGGCCTGAGAGATGAGGGTGTGCGGGTTATCGCCTGTCCCACCTGTGCCCGTTCCAATGCCGATGTGGCAGCCATTGCCCAAGAGGTGGAGGATGCCCTCAAAGAGGTGAAAGAACACCTTATAGTGGCGATTATGGGATGTGCGGTCAATGGACCTGGCGAAGCCAGGATCGCGGATCTTGGTGTAGCCTGTGACAAGGGGGGTGCTCTGCTGTTCGCGCACGGGAAACCCATGCGACGCATAGGTGCGGATGAGATCATTGCAACCCTCGTCAACGAGATTAAAAAGGAGATAGGTGAATGAAGTTGTCCTCGATGTTTCTCAATACCATGAAGGAAGAACCGCGTGATGCGGAAGTGATAAGCCACAAGCTGATGCTCAGGGCAGGGATGATCAAGAAGCTGGCTTCAGGGATCTATTCATATCTTCCCTATGGCCTGAAGGCCATACGAAGGGTGGAGACGATAATCCGTGAAGAGATGAATGCAGCAGGCGCCCAGGAGCTTCTCATGCCGGGGGTGCAGCCTGGTGAGCTATGGAAAGAGAGCGGAAGATGGAATGTGTACGGAAAGGAACTGCTCAGATTCATCGACAGAAGGGGAGGTGAGTTCGCCCTGGGGCCTACGCATGAAGAGGTGATTACCGATATTGTGCGCGATGAGGTTCACTCATACAAGGATCTCCCCCTGAACCTGTACCAG
>DSAD01000053.1 GCA_011372875.1 Deltaproteobacteria bacterium | reverse complement strand
TTGTCAGTCTCAGGGATTTTCTGCTCCTGTTCTTCTTTATAGATCTGGGTTCCCGGCTGGAATTCCTGAATGTCGCTGCGCAACTGGGAAATGCGGCCATCCTTTCACTGTTCGTCCTCATCGGGAACCCTATTATTGTGATGGCAATCATGGGCTTTATGGGATATCGGCGCAGGACAGGTTTTTTAGCAGGGCTCACTGTTGCGCAGATCAGCGAATTTTCCCTCATACTTGCGGCACTCGGGTTGAGCCTGGGTCATATCACCAGAGATAACATGGGGCTTATCACCCTTATCGGTGTCACCACGATCTTTGTCTCTACCTATATGATCCTCTATTCAGGACCGCTGTACCGGGTGCTGTCACCTGTTATCAGGATTTTTGAGAGAAAGAGTCCATACAGGGAGATTGAAACATCCGGACAGTGCGAGCTGATAGACCTCGACATGATCATAGTAGGTCTTGGGACCTACGGCAGCAGTGTGGCCGATGATCTTATGATGAGGGGAAAGAAGATCCTTGGCGTGGATTTCGATCCCCAGGTGTTGAACATCTGGCGGTCTCGAGGGATGTCTGTCATGTTCGGTGATGCCGAAGATCCCGAGTTTCTCGACCAGTTGCCCCTGGGATGCTCCAGGTGGTTCATCAGCATGATACGGGATCGCAGGCTCAACCTCACCGTGCTTAATCATCTGAGACAGCTCGGATATAACGGCCATCTGGTCCTTTCAGCCGGAAACGATGATGATGCAAAGGCCTATGAGAAGGCCGGGGCACATCTGGTTCTCAAGCCTTACCGGCATGTCGCGGACCATGCCTCGAATGCAATCTCTGATGCCATGAAATAGGGACGTGGATCTTATAGGGAAGGCCTGTCCTTGGTCAATAAACAAGAATACACAGCTAAGTGTTTAGAAGTGATCTGAAATATTCAGGGATCTTTGTCTCGAAGATCATTGCCTCTTTTGTGCAGGGGTGTGTGATGGTCAGGGATCCTGCATGAAGTGCGAGTCTCTTAATACCCTTTTCCTTTTTCCCGTACACCTTGTCTCCGGCCACGGGACAGCCCATTTCCGAGAAATGGACCCGGATCTGATTCTTTCTGCCTGTAAGAAGATCAATTTCAAGCAGACTGTAATTTTTAGATTCTCTCAGGACTTTATAACCTGTTTCAGCGAGTTTGCCTTTCTCGGGATCATTGACAGAATACATCCTGTGAATACTGTTTTCTGCAAGATATGAAGTGATGATGCCCTCCTTATGAGATAATGTTCCATGTAATACCGCATAATACCTCTTTTTGAATTTCTGCCATGCGTCCTGGAGATAACGCTTGGCAGCTTCATTCTTGGCAAAAACGAGAATGCCTGAAGTATCCCTGTCCAGGCGATGCACGATAAACACCCGGTTTCTTGATTTCTGATTTCCTTTTCGCACATATGTGTTCAGACGGTAATAAGCCGTGTTCTGCGTGGCTTTTTGAGTGCTTACCGTTAAAAGACCGCTCATCTTGTCTGCTACCAGGATATCATGGTCTTCATAGACAATGGCAAGCCCTCTGGGATGGTATCTTTTTGGTGGGCCTTTAAAGGTATTCTGGTTTTCCCGCATAATCTTTGTTCAGGAATACGAGACTGGAAAACATATCTTTTCAGAAACCGTCATATATACACCGTTTTATGAATATTCCGGGGAAGGGGTTAACCCGGCTCAGGTTCTTTGATCCTCATATTTTTCTTTTGTTCCATCAAAATCCATGCGTTGCCTGAGTGCAGTTTGTCAGCCCTGTGAAACGCAGTTCAGGCGGTCATGGTTCCTGTTTGTGTTTTTCTTTCTTGTCCTTGCGTTTTTCCTTAAGCGTATGTTGAGCCTTTTTCTGATTTTCTTTTTTTCCCTTATCTTTTTTCCCTTTATCTCCCATAGTTGTCTCTCCTTAATCAATATATTCTATTAAAATCATAATGTCTGAAATCAGTGTTGCAATAGCCGACGTTTATTTGGTCGGACAGAGCAGGAAGAATACATGCGTTGCGGCCCGGCCGGACATCATGTGAACCAGACCCCCCGGCATCTCGTAGGTGCAACACCTTCTTTCCGAGACGTGTTTGAAGCCACCCACCTGTTTTATGAAGGGCCCGGTCTGTTCTGCCGCCTTCTCTGCAAATAATACAGTATATTCATCTCCAGAAGCCAGGATTATTTTTTCGGGTGCATAATCGTTCTTGATATAAGACGCCCCGGCCGCACCGCGAAACTGTACATAACATTGAAGTCAGCAGCAATTGAGATCGCGAGCCTTTGTATTCAGGGCCTGGGGCATTCTTTTTCATCCATTTCAAGCAGTCTGCTCTTGTTCTCTTTGCCGCAGTGTTTTCGTCATGCTTTTTGATGCCAGACAGGGATTACCCCGTCGAGCGTCCATGGATGACTAGTACAGGACAGGAGCTGATGAGATCTTTCGGAGGTTGTTGAATTTGTCAAAAGGGAAAATCGCAATTTGTGTCTTCATACGAAAGACAGAGATCAGCGCACTCTCGACAATGAGACCGCCGACAGGATAATTAGCGGATAGTTCGATGCTTGGCCCGCTGTCGACAGATCGACCCAAGACAATAATCCTGTCCGGCGGAAGCTGCTCTGGGCTTCCATCCCATGACATCGGTTCCTGAGATTACCAGTTGGATATCGATATATTTGTCATGCGTTTCGAGCAGGGCACTTTCTTTTCTGCGGCCGCAGACCCGTGACACCATCGCAAAGATTTGTTCACCTTCAATCTCATATTTTCCGACCGGCAGTTCCTTCAGGTCGGGACGCAACAGGAACTCAACTGCCTTTGAAAGCCTTTGTTCAAGGCCAGGTAACGGTGTGAATTCTCAAGTACATCAAGGATCATGTCTGTTGCTTTCAAAAAAAATGTCTCGCGTAGTTATATTGGTGATCACATATATATTCAAATACGGATGAAATACCAGAAATAAGGGGACGAGTTCAGATTTGAGAACTGCAAGAAAATATCATGAACCCGTCCCATTCGAGATCTGATTACTTTGCAGGGGTTACTGTGCTATGGCACCCTGGCCAGTGAAGATTCCTATGGATGAACCCTTGTCCACCAGGTAGGATGAAGCAACCTTGCCGTTTACGATCTCAAGGACGACATCTTTTTCAATGGTCTTTCCGAAGAGGATAACATAGAATCCTGCCTGGTTGTTGAACCCCCAGTATTCAGTTTTCCCTGATACGGCCACTGAGTTAGGAACACCCATGGTCTTTATGACATCTGCCTTGCTTACTCCCACGAGTCCTGAAGGTACATTGATATCGGAATAGCTCATATTAGCCTTGCCGAAGTTGCCGAATGCGCAGCCTGAAAAGGCAGCGGCCAGAAAAAGAATAATCGTTATCCTTGTTATACAGGTCTTTATAGATGACATTTTACCTCCCTCTCTCTGATTAATTTCCTACAGCAACAGGTGCTGTAAATATCCCGATCGATGACCCTTTATCGATGAGATACGCGATCAAGACCTTGTTGCCGGTAAACTCGACAATAAGGTCCTTGGCCTCTGTTTTTCCTCCTGAAACATAGTAGAGGTAGATATACCATCCATTCTGATTATGGTATCCCCAGTACTCTGTTCCATTATCGGTTGCGACAAAATCTGGCTGGCCGAGGACTTTGATGATAGAAGCTTTGTCCTGGCCTGTGAGCCCTGCAGGTACGGTAATGTTTGTTTCAGTAATGTGTGCCTTGCCGAACTTGCCGATGGCGCAACCGAGAGGAAGAACCAATAAGGAACACAAAAATAATAATAAGAATAACCGGATCTTCCTTTCCACTAAACCCTCCTTTCTTATTGGTATTTCTTTGATTCCGAGTATCTTTTCATTATTGAAACCGGCTTGTTTCACTAAACAGATAGTATTCCACAAAGGGCCGGATTTCAAGTTGATATATGAAAGAGGTCTCTGTGGTGAGGCCTTGATATCTTCTTCAATCCAGTAATCAAGACCTCACCCATAGTTTTTTTTACAGAAAGATATTTATGAAATCAGATGCTGAGACCTGATTCTTGTTTTTAATGGTCCTGTTCCCTTGTGAGTAGTTCGTTAGTGTGCATTGGTTATATACTGTGCAGTTGCCGCTTTCGTCGGGCGCATAACCCTTGCATACACGCAATACGTCCGGAGATATCTCGTCGATGATCACAATTTTACCATCGCCGTATTTCAATCTGCCCAGTTCGAACTTTCCATCGATGACATGGAGGTCTTTCGAGGTGAATTCTTCGGAAACGATCTGTGCAATTTTCTTCACAAGCTCAACACTCAAGGCGATCTCGTCTTTGCTCATTGCGCCGGTTTCTTCCAATGCCTCCAGGGTAATGAGGATGTCGCTGTCGCCTTTTGTCCAGGCCTCGACAACCTTGTGTAGATTCTTGCAGGGCTTTACAAAGGGGTACCTTCTCCAGAAACTACCGGTCGCGTTGTTTCTCCAGGTGAACTCAAGGTTCAACAGAGGAGCTGATCCGGGAAACTCCGGTGATTCCGACGTCATAGAAAGAGGGATAGCGGGCTCCACGATCATTTCATTTTCATTGATTGAATCAATGTAATGCGAAGGGATTCCCTTGCTTTTCAGCAGTTTAAAGAAGTGCGTGGCAAACCTGCAGGCAATAGCGCCCTTGCCCGGAATCTCGCCGACAACAATATCGTATCCAGGATCAAAGACAGGCCTTCCGTTTTCCATGTAGCCTGTTGCTCTATCTGTAAAAACGAGTCGATATTTACCGGCATAAAGCCCTTCGGTTATATCATAAACATCTTTTGACTTGCCTCGGTAGATGAGGTTTTTTTCTTCCATTGATTTTCTCCCCAGTAGTTTTTTCTTATATCTTGATGAAATATCTATACGCTAAATACCCCCTGACACGCAAGCATAGTGAAGCCCGGCTGAGCCGGGTCGACATTTCCATATTCCGGTCATAGCAGGTTGAGTAATCACAGGGCATCTTATGAGGCACTAAAATACAATTTATTCTATGACTATGATAATAGAATAGATATTTTCCAGGCTGTCCTCTTGGGTACTCGTTTAACCCACATTTTGTGTGAAAGAATAAGTATGAATTGTGTTGAACGGCTTCAGCCGCGATTACACCACAAACAAGATAAACTTTATCGAGGCATTAAGCCGCTATCACAGAGCAAAGCTATATGCACAGATTATATACCATCAAAGTATTCAACTGAAAAAATGTGGGTTTAAGGATATCGCCGGGCCGTTGAGGGCATTGATAATCACCGGATTTGCACGTTTCATTCAAGGCCGTTGAACATTACATTTAACGGATCATGGCAGATTATTGTCCGGGCACGGATTCAAAATGATCTGCGATTCAGATTAATGATAAATAAAACAATATGTTGAAAGGTGCTATGCCCTTTCCAGGCAGAGTTGGCATAGACTATGCGTTATTGTTTGTATCAAACAGACAATAAGGAGGACAGTAGAATGAAAAGCACAATTCAGACAATAATCGTAGCGATATTCGTGGTGTTGATCACGAGCACCTTTGCCTTTGCAGCGGCCGCAACCACCGGTGCCGGAAGCTTCCCGTTCTTCCATCTGGGCTGTCTTGCAGTCGGCGGGCTGACCATTGTTTCCTTGAAGCACCGGTATCCCAAGATCTACCTCTCAGAGGCAATAGGCTCTTTTGCCATGTACGCAGTCCTCGTTGCCCTGTTCACTGCTCCTGTAATCGATGTGATGAAGGGCTTGGTGAGCTGATAAAACCAGGAAAACAGATTCCAGAGTTACCCTTGATGCTTGAGGATAGACAAAGAAGGAGGAGGGGCCATGAAGAAGGTTAAAAGAAACAGGCAGCAGACCAAGATAATGAATCACATTATCCTTCTGAGTGCATGGAGTTTCACCTTGGTCATCTCCTCGTTCCTGTTCCTGTTCGCTGGTCGGTGGGTCGATCAGAGGTTCAATACGGAACCGACATTCATGCTGGGGCTGTTTGTGCTGGGTATCTGGATATGCATTGCCCGGATGTACAAGGACTATATAAAGACCCGGGATGAGTTAAACACCCGCAGGGTCAGATATCAGTCATAATCCTTTGTCAAAGATGCCGGGAACCCCCCGGCATCTATCGTGCTTTATCATATCGTAATCCGCTGTTACAAAGAGATCTTCATGTCAGGAATCGATGCCTGATAACAATAAACTACCCCGCCGCAAGCAACGGGGTATCCAAAGCCTTCTATTTTGAATAGGCAATTCGCAGCAAGCTACGGGGAATTAACCCCAAGAGATTAAATATCTTTCACGCGGTGCGATGTTATAAAGGTCAATATGTCGCTGGAAAGTCTTTTCGGGGCTTCGAAGGATGTCATATGTCCGATCCCTTCATGCTCGATGATCTGTGCGCCTGGTATCTCTTTGGCCATGAGCCTGCTTGATTCAGATCATCGAGTACGCATATCCATGGCAATGAACCGGCAGTCTTTCGTCAGCTTGTCTGTAATGGGCTCCCAGTAGATCGTGTTCTCGATGAGTCCGTGTACAGCGACAACAGGCTCGCCCCTGCGGGATTCTTCAAAGTAGATACGTGCATTGTCTCTTGTAAAAAATCCCATAGTGCCTAAACCCTCATTTTGTTACGAAAGCAGAAAACGGCGGGTAAACGCCTTTTCCACTTCCACCAGAATAAAGACAATGGCACCAATGCCGAGCGGCACAGCCCAGTGGCGAGGCTCCAGGCCGGCTGTTCCAAACCAGCGCTGCATGAAAGGGGCGTAGACAAACCCCAGTTGAAGTATTGCCAATACACCTATGGCAGGCCATGCGATACGATTGGCGAAGATCCGTTTTACACTTAGGGTGGTCTTGTATAGATAACGGCTGTTGAAAAGATAAAATATCTGACCACATACAAGTGTATTCACTGCCAGGGTGCGCGAGAGTTCCAATGACAGGCCGGCGTGTCTTTCTATCAGGAAAACACATATGGTTGCGCCGCCGATCAGGAGAGATACAAAACCAATGCGCCATAGTAATATGCCCCCAAGTATAGGCGTGCCCGGCTTGCGGGGCGGGCGGCTCATCACCCCGGGTTCTGCCGGTTCAAAGGCCAGGGCCAGGGCCAGCGTGACGGCAGTAACCATATTGACCCACAGGATCTGTACCGGAGTAAGCGGCAGAACCAGACCGAAGACAATGGCGGCAAGAATGACCAGCGCCTCTGCACCATTGGTGGGAAGAATGAATAGAATGGCCTTGCGCAGGTTGTCATAGATGGTGCGGCCTTCTTCTACAGCTTTCTCGATGGATGTGAAATTGTCATCCGCCAGAACGATGTCTGCGGCTTCCTTCGTGGCTTCTGAACCTTTTATTCCCATGGCCACACCGACATCAGCACGCTTGAGTGCAGGTGCGTCGTTGACACCATCACCGGTCATGGCCACCACCTGGCCGCCGGCCTGCAGGGCCTTGACCAGGCGTAGCTTATGCTCAGGACTGGTTCTGGCAAAAATGTCATTGTCTTGAACAATACGTAAGAGATCCTCATCTGAGGCCTTTTCGAGTTCGGCCCCGATCACTGCATGGTCGCCGTCACCTATGCCCATTTCGGAGCCGATCGCCTTGGCCGTGTCTGCGTGGTCGCCGGTGATCATCATAACGCGGATTCCGGCATCATGACATACCCTGATAGCCTCGATGGCTTCAGGCCGGGGAGGATCGATGATTCCCACAAGGCCGACAAAGACCATATCCTCTTTGATGTCATCAAGTTTCAGGTCGCCTTTATCCGAAGCCACCTCACGCATGGCCCCGGCCAGAATCCGCAGGCCCTGTTTGCCGAGTTCCTCGAGCTGTTTCTCCCAGAAGGAATGATCGAGCATCTGGATAGATCCATCCTGGCCACGCTCATTGATGCAATGATCCAGTAGTCGGTCCGGCGCACCCTTGAGCAGGATACGCATATCGCCACCAGGGATACGGTTGAGGGTGGCCATGAACTTGTTTTCGGATTCGAATGGAATCACGGCAATCCGCTCATAGTCCTTGTCGTCAAACCGGGCCTTTTTAGCAAGGGTGCGAAGAGCGCCTTCAGTAGGCTCTCCTATAACATTCCACTGGCCGTCATGCTCGGCAATATCCGAGTCGTTACATACAGCCATTATCTCGACAAGATCGTAGAGGTCCGCATGCCCTTGAAGGGAAGCGTCTTGTCCATTTTCTGCAATTCTACCTTCCGGGGCATAGCCCATTCCCTCTACCTTGTAATTTCCTGCCTTTGTAACAACATGCTGAACGGTCATTTCGTTTCGCGTAAGGGTTCCGGTCTTGTCAGAGCAGATGGTGGTGACTGATCCCAGGGTCTCGATCGCATTGAGCTTGCGGGTTATTGCATTGTTTCTGGCCATGCTCTGAACGCCAAGGGCCAGTGTGATGGTGAGGATTGCTGGAAGTCCTTCAGGAATGGCCGCGACAGCAAACCCGATTGCCGCAAGGAACAGTTCGGCAAGACTGAAGTCGTGTAATATCCAGCCAGTGAACCACATCAGCCCTGACATGCCGACGATTGCGATAGAGAGTATTTTGCCGAAGTGGTTCATTTGCCTGGTCAGCGGGGTAGCGAGAATTTCCACCTCGGAGATCATCTTGTTGATGCGGCCCAGTTCTGTATCCGTGCCGGTGGCGGTCACCACCCCTGTTCCTCTCCCTGCAGAGACAATAGTCCCTGAATAGACCATGCTGAGCCGGTCGCCCACGCCGGTTTCTGCGGCGACGGGTTGCGTGTTTTTCTCAACGGGTAATGATTCTCCTGTAAGCGCGGACTCCTCTATGCGAAGGTTGACGGCTTTGATGAGCCGAATATCCGCAGGTACGC
Source organism: Deltaproteobacteria bacterium (assembly GCA_011372875.1). Taxonomy (GTDB): domain Bacteria; phylum Desulfobacterota; class Desulfomonilia; order UBA1062; family UBA1062; genus DSAD01. Next base: position 1,085 of record DSAD01000053.1, on the reverse strand, counting down.
GATTGCCGGACCTCAAACGCACTATGTCACCTCTTACAAGATCATCGGCATCTATTTCCTTCCATTGATTGTCGCGATGAACCTGAGCGTGGAGGGAAAGCATCTTCCGTAGACCCTCAAGGGCCTGTTCGGCCTTGCCCTCCTGAACAAATCCGATAACGGCATTTACAATCACCACGGCCAGGATTACTCCGGTATCGATAAGATGTCCGAGCAATGCAGTGATGAGTGCTGCAGCGATGAGGATATAGATAAGAAGATCGTGAAAGTGTTTCAGAAAGCTTTTTAAAAGCCCTTCCTTTTTTGCTGTTGGCAGGCGGTTTGGGCCATGTTCGGCAAGACGCCTTTCGGCTTCACTCGAAGAAAGACCTTCCGGGGCCGAGTTCAATTCCTTGAGAACGTCATCTGCTGGCAGGGTGTGAGGATTTTTCAATGGCATATGAGTTTTCCCAGTGCTTGTCATCTGTTGTTCTCCTTCTTGTCCAAAAAAACCAATGGTTATTCATAGATTCTCTGTGTGCTCCATAAAAATGAACCGTTCTTTGCAGCGGAAGATGCCCTGCATGCTTGCGCTGGTGTGGGTAACTGGTGGCTAGACACCTCCGGTTGCCCGATTAGATGATTTTAGAGGCCTGTGAATAAGAAATCAAGAGCTGCAAGAATAATATGGCGTTGATTTTCGATGGAACCAACCTTCTGAAGAAAGGTATAATTTTTCTTTAGTAATGATTACGTGCCATAATCAAAGCTTTTCCAATAGTACATATCTTCCATGGAGATCGCAGCTTTAACATAATAGATAAATTCAAAATTTCTATTGGAATAGCTTGGCACAAAACTAAACGGGGTCCCCTTGAAACCGGTGAGAGAGGGAGGGAAAAATTCGGTAACGAGCAATTTCTGTCTGAGCGGAGTGCAACGGAGTGAGTTAAATTGCTCGCGGATTTTTCCTGAGTGAGCGAACGAACTCCGTCAGGAGCGGCTTCCGGGGTGCCTTTTCTTTGGTACTTTCTTTTGGCACCAAAAGAAAGTACATATAAAAACAATTAGATACAATATATAAACATAGGCAACACTTTCAATGC
>DSAD01000090.1 GCA_011372875.1 Deltaproteobacteria bacterium | reverse complement strand
GATGCAGCCTGTAGGTCAGGAGCCTCCGGGGGACATATCCTACCTGATATCTGGAAGATATGCCGAGAAACAGGTTATAGTCCTCCCCTTCGGAAGACAGTTCCGTCGAGAACATCCCGACATCGGCAAGGACTTCCCTCCTGCATACAGCCATGGACGGCGCAATGAAACACTTTTCAAACAACCGCACGAAAATGTCGCCTGAATACCCTGGGAGGTCCTTGCCGGGCAGGAGAGTCCCGTCCATGAACATCCTCTGGGCAGATGTATATACCATGGCTGCCTCAGGATGTGCGTCGAGATATTCCACTGTCACCTTCAGCCTCTCCGGATGGAATACGTCATCCTGATCAAGGAATGCGACATATGCGCCCCTGGCATTCATGATACCGGTATTCCTGGCGGACGATACCCCGGAGTTTGCGGTCTTTATATATACGATCCTGTCCATATACGGCTTGAGAATCTCTTCGGTGTCATCTGTGGAACCATCGTTGACCACAATGATCTCGTAGTTGTCATAGGTCTGTTCCAGCACCGATTCTACGGCATCGGCAACAAACCTGCCACCGTTGTAAACCGGTATCACAACACTGATCTTCATTCCCGTGCATTCGTTTTGTTTCATATTCTGCCGTGGCGAATCCCTGTTATGGAGTATACTCCATAATGTATCGGGGATAAAGGGTTTCCCCCATACCATGAGCACACTGTCCCTGCAGGCCTTATCCCTGCCATTCGAGTCTCTCCCCGGTCCGTGATACGCTCTTACACCTGATTATATCAAGTATTCTGGGAGCGTTCACTTCGCGTGTATAACCCTCATCCAGCACCTGCCTGCCATTAAGCCCCATGGCCTTGCGCGAACCGGCATCCTCAATGAGCAGCGAGAGCTTGTCGACCCATTCCTGCTCTGTCATGGCCCAGTATCCGGTGACGCCCTGTGTAACCACGTCCCTGTTCACCCCCACAGGCGTACAGACAGCAGGCACGCCGACGCCGAAATACTGGAGGATCTTCAGACCGCATTTCCCCCATGACCAGGGGTCGTCCGTAAGCGGCATGACCCCGATATCGATCCCCTGCAGATCGCTCACCTCACCTGCCTCGCTCCACTGAAGCTTTTCCACCGGGAGATGTTCGAGGTCGAAAAAAGTGTCGCAGATGATCCTGAGTTTTACTCTACCCCGATATTTCCTTCCTATCGATTCAAGAACGCCTTTTATCCGTAAAAGATAATGGATACTGCCATGATCTCCTATCCATCCTATGGTCACCATATCGCTGTTTCCAGAATAGTCCCTGAGTCGGTATTTCTCGCTGGGGATGGACGAGGGGATCACTTCAACACAGGGATTGTACGCACTGGCCTTCTCCTTCAGGAACGAATTGCCTGCAATCACACGATCACAGAGCCTGACCATATTGGCGAATCTGCGCTGCCTTGTCTTTGAATGGGGAGAATCCGCCAGGGTATTCTTGAACATGACCGCATCGTCCAGATCGTACACCACCTTTCTTGCCCTTTGCCTGAACAGTCTCAGGAACGGGAAATGAAAACGCTTGCGCTGCACGAACACACAGTCAAAAGAAGGCAGGATCCTGGCTAGAAACATGTATTGCCCGAACGAATCCGGGAAATCCATCACTTCGCACTCGAGTCCATGCTCTTCCAGATAGGGTATGTACTGCAGAATCCTGTACCTGCTTGCAGCAACCTCTCTGCCCTGTATGAGCACCAGGACCTTCGACATTATGCCCTCACCCATGCAGAGGTCTTTGCGTCGTAGCGTTTAACCACCCGTGCGGGATTCCCCACGGCAATGCTGTGATCGGGGATATCACCTGCAACCACTGCGTTTCCCCCGATCATGCACTGTCTGCCTATGGTGACACCCGGCAGCACGATCACGTTTGCCCCCAGAACAGTCCCTGTGCATATGCGAATGGGTGCCTCCCCGGTGAGTGGCTGGTATTTGATGGGCACATCGGGATCGTCATATCCGTGAATATAGTCCTGCACGACAACACCAGGGGCAAAACCCACATGGTCCTCTATCGTAATGCCCACCCTGCCGGCTATCCAGGTCCTGAAGCTCAGATGGACACCGTCACCTATGGTTATCACCGCAGTCTTGGTCTTCCTGTCCTTTGGTGCTACATGGATGAGGGTGTCCTTGTGAACAACGACCTTTGAACCGATTGATACATATTGAGGGTGAATGATGTGGACCGAGGGGCCTATCTCGTTTCCCCTGCCGAACGAATGGCAGCGCACGGCGAGAATCAGCGAGCGGATATAGGTGAGCGGATATCTCATTCTTCGGGCCTCCCTTCATCGTTATACTTGATCCATTTCTTCTTCTCGAAATCGTACCGGCGGATAATCCTGGCCGGTATCCCTCCCACGATGGTATACGGAGGCACATCCCTTGTCACAACCGAATTTGCACTGACGCCTGCATGCTCTCCCAGGGTAATACCGGGAAAGATCATGGCATTGAACGCGATTCCGCAGCCTTTACCGATGATGATGGGATCTTCCAGGGTCACCGGGTTGTCCCGGATGGTCTTATCCGGATCAGAGACATTGTGCTTGGTGTCCGCAATGATCACGTTCTTGCCGATCAGGGTCCCCTCTCCGATCTCCACATAGTTGTGCGCGTTGATAAAGGTCCCGGAGTTGATGGATACGTTGTTTCCTATGACAAGGGTCACCTTGTCCTTGTCTTCCACCCAGGGATCAGCGTACATCTCGACCCCTTTTTTGATTCTGCACCGGTCTCCCACGGAGATGTTGTAGGGGGATTCGAAGATAACGCCCGGGTCCCAGTGGACCCGCCTGCCGTAGGACCTGAACACAAGAGAGTTTCTCAGATTGACAAAGACCCTGATCACTGAGCGGTACAGCCCGTTGAGCCTCCTCCTGAAAATATTATAATAAAACCGCTGAATATATCTCTTATACGATGCCATTGAATCATTGACCTCCTTTGCCCGTGCTTCTGCGTACTTCTTCCTGTATCAACACATCTTCCACATCTGAAAAGACTTCATCATGATTCTTGAAGGTCATCTCTGCAGACGTTCTTTTTCGCCCCATCATGGCCAGCATTGCCTCTTCAAGTCTCTCAGAATCTCCCGGAGGGATCACAATGCCTGTTCGTTCATTCAGATACATACTGGCTCCGTTTACTGAGGTGGTGATGACAGGCAGCCCGCAGGCCAGAGATTCGAGCACGACCAGCGAACATGCATCGTAGAATGTCGGGTGCACGAGGCAGTCACACGCAGGATAGATCTTCTCCATGTCGGAAGCCCTGCCCCCTATGACAAGGCTATTCCCGTACAAGGCTGCCTTCCTTCTTACAGCAGCATCGGCAGGACCGATCAGCAGGATCCGGCAGGATCCCCTTCCAAGCTTATGGGCGGCCTCAAGCAGCACATCAAAACCTTTCAGGGTGAAATTCTGCGCCACAAAGAGAAAAACAAAATCATCTTCGCTAAGACCGTATCGATCTCTGATTTCGCTTCGATATATACTGTTATGTTCAGTGAATCTTCTTGTATCGATTCCGTTCGGGATAAGGGTAATGAGTGAAGACGGATACTCGAACCGATCCCGGATATCCTGAGCCACCATGTCCGAGATGGCAATCACACGAGGTCTTTGGACCCTGAAGGTCCACCATTCAAGACTTCGCTGTATCATGTCCTTGAGGCTCATGCGTCTGAAGAACCTGGAAGCAGTGAGCATATGACTGTCATATCTCAGGCTGTCACGATCGAACCAGGCCGCATGGACCCCCCCATGAGGCTGATAAACATCCATGAAACAGGTGTTGCCGACACAGAAATGAATATGATCAGACAGGGACCTGGCCATCCTGCGGTGAAGCAGGGCAAAACTCAGATGACGCAGAGCCTGGGGAAAGCGTATGCAGGTGAGCCTTATTATATGAATTGAATCATGTGATGTATCCTGCGCTGACATGCAGACTATCTTCACATCGTGACCTCGTCCGGCAAGAAAGTGTGCCAAGTCCCAGCAGTATCGTTCGGCACCACCCACCTGGGGATTAAATTTCTCTATCGCAATGCATATTCTCACGCATAATACCCCTGAACATTCTCAATGATCCATCCTATCTCATCATCATGAAGAAAAGGATGCAAGGGAAGACTCAGGATCTGAGATGCCCGCAGTTCGGTGTTTTTCAATTGCCCGATGATTTTTGAATCCTGAAAGGGTTTATGCATGTGTATGGGTACCGGATAGTGAATAAGGGTTTCAATTCCTCTGTCTGACAGATACGTCATGAGATCGTCACGATCATCCACTGCGATTACATACAGATAGTACACATGGGTGGATCCTTTCTCAAGGCTGAGCCCCTGCAGATCTATATCCCTGATCCCTGAGTCGTACTGAAGTGCAATCTCCTGTCTTTTTTGGATCCATCGAGAAAGGCTGCCAATCTTTGTCTGCAATATTGCAGCCTGCATCTCGTCCAGACGGGAGTTATATCCTATCATTTCATAATGATACCTGTTGCGCTGTCCATAATTTCTCAGCAGGAGGAGCTTCTCATACAAGGCTGCATCGTTTGTAGTTATCATCCCTGCATCGCCGTATGCTCCGAGATTTTTCGTGGGATAAAAACTGAATGCCGCGGCATCCCCGAGTGATCCTGCCGGGCAACCTTTATACAGGGCCCCGTGGGCCTGACAGGCGTCTTCCAGCACGTAGACCCCGTGCGCCTCTGCAATCTCTTTGATGGCGGACATGGGGGCACAAGCACCATAGAGATGCACAGGGATTATGGCTTTGGTACGTTTGGTGATGGCCTGTTCCAGGAGGTCCGGGTTCATATGATAGGAGTTGTCTTCAATATCTACGAACACAGGTGTTGCTCCTGTATAGAGTATTGCAAGGGCTGTGGCGGCAAAACTGTAAGACACGGTGATGACCTCGTCGCCGGGGCCTGTCCCCATGGCTTTAAGGGCCAGGAAAAGGGCATCGGTACCTGAAGCAACCCCGACTGCATACTGACATGAGCACAGCCGGGAGAATTCCTTCTCGAACCGTTCCACTTCATGGCCCAGGATAAACCTGTCTGATGCCAGCACTCTGTCTATTGCTGAACGTACATCATCGCCGATACAGGATTGTTCTCTGGAGAAATCATAAAACGGAATCTTCATCGGCAACAGTCCGCTAACCCTCGAGCCAGTAATGCTCTTTGTATCGGGAATAGAAATCGCATGTCCTGGCAATGCCCTCTTCCATAGAGATCGCAGGATTCCATGCAGTAATCTTCTTTATCTTCGAGATATCGGCCCAGTAATCTCCAGGCTCCACTTCGGCCCGTTCCCTCGTGAATTCAGTAAATGTACAGCTTCCCTTACCTATTACGCTTACAATCTTCTCTGCGATCTCCCTGAAGGATGCACCGGCACCTGAACCTATATTGAATACTTCTCCGACAGCATCCTTTACAGAAGCGCAGGCAAGAAGACATTGCACGAGATCATCTATATAGAGAAAATCCCTCAGGATGGTCCCGTCTCCGAATACCGGCAGTGCATCGTCATCCATGGCCTTCTTTATAAACCAGTTGAACACCCCGTATTCGTCATGCATCATCTGATGTCTGGGTCCATAGGTATTGGTGATCCGAAGACAGACAGCGGGAATGCCGTAGATCTGGTTGTACACCAGTATCATCTTTTCGGCTGCAAGGTTTGTCACAGCATACAGCCCTTTCGGATTGGTGGGGTGATCCTCATTCACCGGCAGGCTGACACTTGAACCGTATTCTCCCCGGGTCCCCGAATACACGACAACAGCATCCCTGTTATGATGCCTGAGTGCCTGCATGAGAACAAGGGTTCCATGGCAGTTTATTTCGAGATCCAGCACAGGATCTCTCATCGAGTCGACATGGTTGACCTGCCCTGCCAGATGAAAAATGATATCCTGGCCTTTTACCAGATGATTCATGGAGAGCTGATTTCTCACATCGCTGAAGTTTATTCTTACCCTGTCTTTTACCGGTTCGATATTAAAGAGATTCCCTCCCTGTCTGGGGAGCATGTTGTCGACTATGGTCACATTCGCGCCAAGGTCCACCAGTTCAATGGCAAGATTCGAACCGATAAAGCCCAGACCGCCTGTGATAAGAACATTTTTATTCGTGTAATAGTCCCTATGATCCACTTTTGTCACCTTTCTCCATATTTCTTTCAAGTTCCCAGAGTTTAGCATATTTGACGAAAACATAGAACATCGTGGAAACGGCAATGACAAATCCCGGGAATCCATCCAGGAAACCCCTTTTGAAAATATACTCCTTGATGAACCTCCATGGCGGTCTCAGCAGGAGATCGAAGAAAGAGAAACGTCTTTTCTGGTTCTGCATGTCCTTTGCCGCGGTCTTGGAGTACAGGTTGATGGTATCGATCTGATCGGCGATATCCTTGTAGTTATAATGGTAGTAGAAATGTCTAAGTTCCCCGACCCTTCCCATTACCTTGACATTTGCATGGAGATCCCCTTCAAAACCACCCCTGGATCTTCTGAACAGCCTGATTTCATAATCAGGCACCCAGCCCCCGTGCATGATCCACCTGCCCAGGTAGAAATTCCTTCTGTGGGCAATGTATCCGTCGTACATCCCCTTGTCATCTTCGATCCTATGCAGGACCTCAGCAGCAAGTTCCGAAGATATCTCTTCATCGGCATCGATAAACATTACCCAGTCATTATTTGCTTTTGAAATGCTGTAATTGTATTGATCCCTGAATCCGGGCCATTTGCGCTGTTCACAGTACGTGGCATACCTTCTAACGATCTCGTATGTATTGTCGGTGCTGAAGGAATCCACTACAATGATCTCTGAGGCCCAGGAAGACACACTACGCAATGCCTTCTCTACTGTTCTGGAATTATTAAACGTTATCATGAACACAGTCACTTTTTCCATATAAAACCCTTATAGACATATCTATGTCTTTATTGCAATACAAGGGCAAGGACAGTCTCGCTCAATATGAGTCAGGCTGTTCAGATAAAGGGACGCTAGCAGCTATTATCCATTTATTACCAGTTGACTTCTCAAAGAAAGGATCTAATGTAGTTATATGATATTAAACTGGAAGGAGGTTTATCAGAGCAGACTGACCGATGCAATGACTGCACTGTCAAAGATAAAAAAGGGAGACCGCATCTTCCTGGGATCTGCATGCGGGGAACCCCAGCTTCTGGTGAGAAAGCTCATTGACATAGCCCCCAACCTGGCCGACACCGAGGTTATTCATTTCCTCGATATCGGGACTGCTCCATATATTGCCGAGAAATTCAATGATAATTTCCGCCACAATGCCCTCTTTATCGGGGCAAGTACAAGAAGTGCGATTGCACAAGGCAGGGCAGACTATACCCCTATTCTGCTCTCAGAGATACCTCTGCTCATGATCAGGGGACGGATGCCCCTGGATGTTGCACTCATCACAGTATCCCCCCCTGATAACAACGGGTATGTGAGTCTGGGCATATCGGTCGACACCACAAAGACCGCGGCTGAGGTTGCAGATTATGTGGTGGCCGAAGTCAACCCCAATATGCCGAGAACACTGGGAGACAGCTTTCTCCATGTAAGCGACATCCATGCCTTTGTGGAAAACGACATACCTCTGATAGAATTTCACCAGAAGACACCCGGCGATATTGCACAGAGCATCGGCGAACAGATCGCAGACCTCATTGAAAACGAGTCGACCATACAGACAGGTGTAGGAAGGATTCCCAACTCGGTGTTCCCCTACCTCATGAATAAGCGCGATCTCGGTGTCCATACCGAGACATTTACCGACGGCTTCATCGATATGATCGAGGCCGGAGTGATATCCTGCAAGAAGAAGACCCTGCATCCGGGAAAGATCGTAGCCAGTTTCTGCATGGGCACAAAACGTCTGTATGATTACGTGGATAACAATCCCCTGTTCGAGTTTCATCCCTGTCACTATGTAAACAATCCATACATCATTTCCAGAAACGACAGGATGATATCCATCAATTCCGCATTGACTGTCGATCTTACGGGCCAGGTCTGCTCAGACTCTCTGGGCTTCCTTTTCTACAGCGGCATAGGCGGTCAGGTGGATTTCGTCCGCGGGTCCGCCATGTCAAAGGGTGGCAAATCCATTATGACACTGCCTTCGACAACAGATGACGGCAAGACCTCACGCATCGTTCCCTTCCACAGTCCAGGCAGCGGAGTGGTTGTGACGCGCGGGGATATTCATTATGTCGTCACGGAATACGGCGCTGCATATATCCATGGAAAATCCATCAGAGAAAGGGCCATGGCCCTTATAAACATTGCACACCCTGAATTCAGGGAAGAACTTCTCGAGGCGGCAAAGAGACAGGGGTATGTATACAAGGATCAGATCATTCCGGCTGTTCTCTATCCGAAAGAGTTTGAGACACACTGGACAGACAACAAAGATACCACTATCTTCTTCCGCCCTGTGAAACCTACTGATGAAAGGGCGATTCAGGATATGATCTATGCATTGCCCGCCCAGGATATGTATACCCGGTTCTTCCACAACCTCAAATCATTCTCTCATAAAATAGCCATGCCTCTGGCTGCCATCGATTACAACGACAGGATGGCTATTGCTGCTGTAACGGGCAGAGAGGAACCGGAGAGCAAAGAAAAGATCGTAGCTGTTGGACACTATATACGAGATCCGAACACCAATTACGCCGAGGTAGCCTTCACAACAGATCATGAATGGCAGAACCGGGGCATAGGGACATTTCTGCTTCGTTACCTCATCCGCATAGCCAGGCAGAAAAACATCAAAGGATTCACGGCCGATGTTCTCTCGCAGAACACACCCATGATGAAGGTCTTTGCCCGGTCCGGCTTTCCCATGAAGACCACTCTGGAATACGGCATCTACGAGCTGAAACTTCCTTTTATCGAAGACGGTCCGAGCGTTTGACATGCGTAGTCTTCACTAATCCGTCTTGACAGCTTCAGCTGTTTTCTTCTTGCAGGTGGTCTATGAGAAAACCCATAAGGTCTGACCGGATGATAGTGTGTCCCGGCTGCACAGCTTTTCTGTGGTTAATCTTTTGATTAAGCGAAAAGACAGCCCCGTTTCAATAAAAGCGGGGCTGTCGAGTGTGTGGTTTGTATATCAGCTGAAACTAGAATCCTGATGCTGTTATGAAACATCCTCCACCGCTGCCGCCGCTATCAGCAAAGGCCAGCGAACCGGTATTTGCAGAGACAACAGAAGCCTTTGAGAAGATCCTGAAACTGCCGAGTTCTTCAGTTGTGAAGCTGACCTGCCCATTGTCCGCTTCTACATCTTCTATGTCTTCCCAGGCATCAAGAGAGTCATCATATCTCTGAACAACAGGATTATCCTCTTCATATGCAACCGTTATCGTTGCCGGTTCACCAAGGAGAAGACCATACGGGAGGATATCGAACTCAAAGATGCCATTGCCGTAAACTACTGCCGACGATGATGAGAGCCCGGTATTCCCGATTCCTATGGGCACTACTCTTATCATGGCTTGCGCTGATATCTCAATACTGACCCCGCAGGAAGCGTCTTCAAGATTCATGACATTGCCAGGCGCATATTCCCCCATAACACTCAGCCATTGCGTGGCAGAGACACGCAGCCGGTAAATCAGTTCTGAATCATCATCTATGACATTATACAGGAATGCTCCGGGGGTGTCAGCCACCAGCATATTATCTGCGGGCAGAGGATATGATTCGACAAGAGGCACAAAAGAATAGAGTCCCTGCGGATTGACTGCCGAAAGATTGATTGCCTCGCCGACCTCTCCGATAATATCCTTGAGGACATTGTCGCTAAACGGAATGTCGTAATAGTCCAGAGGAGATGTTCCTGCCATGTACTCAACAAGGTTGACAACACCGTCTCCATCCGAATCCATAAGAG
>DSAD01000189.1 GCA_011372875.1 Deltaproteobacteria bacterium | reverse complement strand
GCATCAGGGGTTTTTGACATTTTGTCATATGAAGGGGAAATCGCAGGCGCAGATACGGTCAAACTGTCAAAATGATCCCACGCCCAGGAGGACTGAGGTGACATTGTGGCAACCCGAAAAACCGGGATATCCCTTTCCTTAACACCTTTGGCATGAATTGCCCGCAGAATAGGGTGCATTTAGTATGCATAAACCGGATATTTAAAAAGGAAAAAGTAAAGCCCTGCAGGCATGGAAGACTGCAGGGCTTTACTTTTTCGGCCGATTGTGTCAAGCCGTCGAAATCAGCTGTTCTTTCTTCTCATGCCTGCAAGGCCGATAAGGCCGCTGCCGATAAGGATAAGAGTTGCAGGCTCAGGGACCGGTGCAACGTCTTTGAAGAGGTAATCCTGAGAGGCGTATCCGTACGATAATTCCAAAGAAGAGCCTGGGCTTAGAGCTATATAGTAGCCGTTCAGGTCTAATTCACCATAAAAACTATAGGCAGACCATACCAAACTAAGGATATCATCTGCGGAATCATTGTTTGAGTTGCTGATCATTTGATAGCTTTGTTCGTACATGATGATTTCCCAGATAGCAGACTGGGCAGTTACTGAGCTGACAGCACCGTTGATAAACTGTTCCATCACCCATGCGGATGCCAGATATCTAGCATCAGCCTGACTGGTTAGACTCATAACATAGTAGTCGGTTCTCGAAAGAGTTGCCTCGGAAGGGTCTACACAAAACGCATCTTCTACATTATATGTCTGTCCATCGTATTGGTAATTAAAACCATAACCAGTATACCAGTTGACGGTCTGTCCAGACAGATTTCCTCGTACCGTGCCTGTCCAGTCACGATTTAACTCAAGTGCTACTGTTTCATCTGTATCGGCAACACCTATAGGAAGTGCATATGTGACCCCTGTCATTACGAAAACCGTCAGGAAGACAACTATGAATAATAGCCTTTTCATCATGATCTCCTTTAAAACCAAGTATTAGCGCTGTTCTTTTATTAGCAAGTTCAGTGCCATTTCAATAATATAATTATATCAGATAGTTGCATCGAGCATATCGGGATATTGTAAATGATTCCGACTACCGGACCCCCTGCATCACCCCATTTATTTTCAATCAGTTCATAAAGATACCATAAAATATTTTTATTATAATATAGATCTTTGATATGATTGATAATCATCTTCAATGATCAAGGCCGATCAAACCAGCACGTATTGTAAAAAATATCGACAGTATATCTATTTTCTGATAAATATCCGATACTGGATTGTATAGTATGGAATTATTCATCTACTCCATGACCATGCTCATAGCATTTGCCGGCGGTACAGTGATACTGGCCCGCAGCGGTGAGAAATATGGTCGTATTCTCGCCTTTGGTCTGTTATTTCTTTCCCTGTTCGAATTATGCTATCTGCTCAATATCATATGGAACTATCCTTTATGGCTACTCATCGCATCCTTTTTCGAGCTTGCATGTCTATGCGCATTCACCATGTCGGTAACCTCCATGGAGAGGAGCATTGCAAGAAAGAGGCCCTTTGTTTCCTGGCTGTCCAGGTCCATGATTATTATCTGTCTGATCTATGGGGCATGTCTGGTCTTTTTCCCTGAAGCATATCTCGAGATTAATCAGGAAGGATATTATGTCCTGGGTATGCTCGGCAAGTCCCATGCTGCCTTCATCCTTATCTGTGGGGTTATTTTCATATGGATAATGGAAAACATTCTTCGAGTCAGCACCAATGATCAGAAGCGCGTTCTCAAATATCCGGCGCTGGGCATAATAACAGTTGGCGTCGGTTTCATCCTATCGTCGATGCACCGTCTGAGTACGATCAGCATAACCCATGAAATACTGATACTGAGTTCCCTGATCCTTCTCGTAGGGATATCCTTTCTCATCTTCTTTGCAATCCGGTTCAAGCTCTTTGAGATGGATATATTTGTTTCACGCTATGTCGTATACCATTCCATTACCTTTTTGAGCATCGGTGCGTACCTTTTTGCCATGGGTCTTATCATCCTCGGAGTTCAGAGGATGGGGCTGCAGCTACCCTTTGTGACTATCGGATTCTTTGTGGTTATAGTGCTTCTTGCCCTTGGATTCCTGATCATATCACCAGAAGCCAAGGCCCACCTTAGGTTTTTCGTGGACACCCATTTCTTCGCAAATAAATACGACTACCGTAAGGAATGGGGGGAGCTGAGCGGATACCTTTCGATTGCCTTTAATGAAAAACAGATCATCCATGTAACCTCCGAGGTCATACTGGACAGCATGTATATCAACGAACTTTCCATCTGGATCGAAGACGCGGACTTCTTCAGGTGTGTATATTCATTTCCCTCACCCATGAAGAGCAAAATCTTTGCAAAAGACGAAATGTTCATTGCCTGTCTTGAAAAGAATCCGTATTTTTTACGCAAAGCCTCTTACAGAACAGGCGATGAACTCTGGGAAAGAACAATAAAGGAATCGCGCGAGATGCTCAAAGAACACAAGATAGAGCTCGCTGTTCCCATGATGGCGGAAAACCGGATGATCGGATTCATTGCCGTAGGCAAAGAGAATCCGGGAACGCCCTATGGAAAGGATGACATAGACCTTTTGAGTGCGATCGCATCACAATCTAGCGCCGCGCTCATGAGTGCAAGATTTGCACAGGAACTCGCCGCAAACAAGGAGATGGATGCCTTCAACCGCATGTCTGCCTATGTGCTCCATGATCTGAAGAATGCCTCGGGAAATCTATCGCTTATTCTTCAGAATGCACCCAAGCATATTGATAACCGGGACTTTCAAAAAGACATGATCGAAACGGTCTCAGAGACCCTTGCCCGTATCGACAAGGTCATGGGCAGACTTGGGTCGATGCCGGCAAAAGAGGAATTGAACGAACAGCGTATTCATCTCCGTTCCGTCCTTGACAAGGTGGTTTCCAGGCTGCAGCCGAGACTCTTCGATATCAAGGTGATCGATAATATCGAAAATGATTTTGAACTGATCACGGATCCGGAAATGCTTGAAAAGATACTGGAGAATATCATTGTAAATTCAACCGAGGCGATATCGAACACTGGAGAAATCACCATAGAGGCAAAAAAAGATGGAAGATGCTCGTTCATCTCCATCAGGGACAATGGAATCGGCATGAGCGAGGATTTTATAAGGGAAAAACTTTTCAAGCCTTTTCAGACCACAAAGAATAAGGGGACAGGGCTCGGCCTGTGGCAGGTAAAGAACATGGTGAGCAAGCTTGGAGCTTCCATAGATGTCACCAGTTATCCGGCCCAGGGGGTTATGTTTACGATCACCTTTTCCGACTGACCATGGTTCGGGAACCGTGCGGGGTTTGTTTATGGCAGATATGAGCGAGGAGAAAGAATGATACAAGAAAAGGTGCTTATAGTCGAAGATGAAGCTAGTATGGCAAAACAGCTTAAATGGGGTCTTGCAGACATATATGATATATCAGTGGCAAAGGATGCCGCAGAGGCCAGAAATCTTATCAGCCTTAATGCTCCGGCAGCAGTGCTGCTGGATCTGGGTCTTCCTCCTGACCCTGACGGTGCGGAAGAGGGGCTGCGTCTGCTTGAGGAAATCCTTGCAAACAGATCCGGATTAAAGGTCATTGTAATAACCGGGAATACCCATAAGGAAAACGCTATCAAGGCCGTGTCTTTAGGGGCCTATGACTTTCATACCAAGCCGGCCAACATCGACGAGCTGAAGATTGTCCTGAAAAGGGCTGTTTACCTTTCAAAGCTGGAGCAGCAGGTATCTGACCTTCAGTCCCTGATGAAAGACGAAATTCAGTTTGAAGGTATGATTGCAACGGCAAAACCCATGATGGATCTGTTCGATAAGGCCAAAAAGGTTGCGCGCACCGATTATCCTGTTCTGATTCAGGGTGAAAGCGGAACCGGGAAAGAACGTCTTGCCAGGGCCATCCATCATTTGAGTGATCGATCCGACAAACCTCTGGTAATCGTTGACTGCGGGGCAATACCTGAAAATCTTCTGGAAAGTGAGCTGTTCGGCCACGAAAAGGGTTCGTTCACCGGGGCGCATGCAAGGCAGATCGGAAAACTGGAACGTTCACAGACAGGTACTGTTGTCCTGGATGAAATAGGAGAACTCCCTGTGAAGCTTCAGGTGAAGCTGCTGCGGTTCCTGCAGGAAGGGACCATAGAGCGGATAGGCGGAAAAGAGCCCCTGAGCATAGATGCACGGGTTATCGCGGTAACCAACATTGATCTCAAGGAGGCTGTAAACGAAGGCCGTTTCAGGGAAGACCTTTATTACCGGCTTAATGTGGTCCCCCCCTATACATGCCCAAGCTTAGTGAACGCACTAATGACATCCCGGTACTGGCCAAATATTTTCTCGATACCTATTCTCAGGAGATTGGTCCAAGGTTCAAGGGTTTCAGCCCTGAGGCAATGGATGCAATCGTGAATTATGACTGGCCGGGAAATGTCAGGGAGATGCAGAACAGGATCAGGCGAGGGGTGGTTATGGCGGAAAAGGATTATATAGATGTCCATGATATCGAACTCGATGCCGTTAAACCAGGAGGAGTCACCCTTAAACAGGCACGTGACGAAGCAGAAATATCAACGATAAATGAGGCCCTGGCAAGGAATGACAACAATATCACCCGTGCAGCCTATGACCTTGACATCAGCAGACCGACCCTTCATGATCTCATCAGAAAGCATGCTATAACAGTTCAGCGATGACGGGAAGGATTACCTGTTGTCTGTGAATATTGATTTCAGATCTTTAGCCGCAGACAGTATCCTGCGCTGTTTTTCCAGATAGGTCTTTTCTAGGGAATCCATTCTGCCGGCAAGCCCGGAGACAGTCTCCTCAAGGAGCCGTATTCTGCTCAGCAGATTTTCCAGCTCTGATCGGGTGTCCACATCGGTTGAGATATCATCCATGAGCGAAAGAAGGTCATTGACTTTCTTTGACGTATCAGGATCCATACACCTCTCTTTTTGCCTTTAACCTTATGTGCGCCAGAGATGAATGTACACGGTCAAGAGCATCCTTGAGCTCGCTGATTTCCAGCTCCAGGGGCTCGCGTTTACTGTATTCATCTTCAAGCTTTGATTCCAGCTCAATCACTCGCGCAGAGTTGATGCTGAGATCCCTTTCCAGGATGGAGACCTTGACGTCCATCTTTGCCTTTGCCTGGATATCATGTGAGATCCTTGCAAATTTCTCTTCCAGTTCTTTTCTCCGGATCGTCTCTTTCTCAAGATTCTGAGCACGTTCATCCAAAAGACCGACCATGTTTTTGATATAAAAGTCCGCATCATCGAGCTGTTCGTTCAGGAATACGATCTCCTTCTCGAAGAGCTTGTTATCGACCGTGCTGTTTTCAATAGCTGAGATGCTTTCCTTAAGAAAGGCATTCTCTTTTTCCGTGTCTGCAAGGGTCTTGGTGCTTTCCATGAGTTTGCGCTGGATATCCTTTTTATCAAAGATCATCTGGCTGAAATCGGCATTCAGTTCCTGGATGGTTTCGACGGCCTTTACCGGATCCAGCTTTTTCTTCTCGGCCTGCACCTCGGGTTTACGTTTAATCTCGCTGCCAGCAGGAGCATCTGTTTGTGATGATTCCTGTTTTGGCAACAATACAGGGTCAACATTCCAGGGCCTGTTCGGCCTGCTTTTCTGCATCCTGGGCATCTTCTGTGCTACACTCTTATCAAAACCGTCTTTCATACAGCCTCACCCCTCAGGTCATTATATCTATACCATTTCAACTACCGGTTTGCATGAAGTACTGTCAAATATGTAAACCATAAAAACCCTTAAAAGGCAATCGGCAGGTTGGGAAAAATTTCCCTGATAAAGGAATTTATGTCCGTAGCCCCTCTGTTGTTGGGAGCATACTGATGTATCGGCATTCCCATGCTGGCGGCCTCAGCCATTTTCGTATCCTGGCGTATTATGGTCTTCATGAGATATCCGCTGTAGTGTTCCTCCAGGGCTTTACGTGCCCTCTGGCAGATATTATGCGAGGCGTTGTAATGATTCAGAAAAATATAGATATTATCCAGCATGAAATCAAAATCCTCTTCTATTGTGGCAAGTGTCTCAAAGAGGATCTTCAGCCCGTGGTAGGAAAGAAAATCTGCGAGAACAGGTACGAAAAGCTCATTGCTGGCGAGGATTCCGTTAAGATTAAGGAGTCCGATGGACGGAGAGGCATCCATAATGATGATGTCATATTCATCCTGTACAGATATGAGGCTCTTCTTCAGGCGCAGTTCCCGTGCATTCATGGATGTCAGTGCGAGTTCCACGGGTGAGAGATCGAGATTTGCCGGTATCAGTTTCAGGTTCTTCATGTTCGTGTCGATTATCACATCGCAGATATCCACTCTTTCTATAAGCACACTGTATAGTGTTGCATCGAACGAACCGTGATTTATCCCGAGACATTGTGTCAGATGTCCTTGTGGATCAAGGTCGATCAGAAGCACCTTCATGCCGAGCTGAGCAAGCCGGAATGCATAAAAGGCCGATACGCTTGTCTTGCCGGTGCCCCCCTTGAAATTCAGAAATATCTGTCTTTTCTTGACATCCACTAGCGGGGGTTTCCCGAGAGTCTTAAGGTATTGCGGAATATCATGCGGCAGATATATACGCATGCCATCTTCCATGCATGGTTCCGGAAATGTGCCTTCTGCTTCCATCTTGAGAAGCTCTGATTTTGATATTCCCAGCAAAGAGGCGAATTCCTTGGCAGCGTATTGCGTTTCTTCCATCTTACGTCCTTTCCTTCATTATCTCCCACCAGCCTTGCCACTTTGCGACAATCCATTCAAACTCATCATCTGATGCGCCGATGGGATCTCCGAAATCCTCACCGGTAAGTCTCTTGAGGGCATGGATTGCATGCATCCTGACCTCGACAGAGGGATCTTCCAAGGTACTTATAATATAAGGGGCGGCATTCTTATCCCCCCACATCGCAATGAGCTTTATGGCATCCCTCCTTACCGAAGCATCGGTGTCTTCATTGGCCAGACGGGTAACAGACTGGATGGCCGAACTTCCGTTCAGCCAGAAGAGATAGCTGATCACCCTTCTGCGTACGAAGGGATCGGGATCTTCCAGCCATGTCACGGCATCTTTCACGTCAAAAGCACCTCTTCGGAAAAGATACCGTATGGCCTGTCTCCTGATTCTCGGGTCAGGGTCTTGTGCTGCATCCGTGAAGATAGCGGGAAAATCCTTGTTGTCTTCGAAAAGAACATCGTAAATAGCCATAGCGGTCGGCTTATCCGCATCTTTCAGAATATCGGCTATAAGCTGTTCGGGTGATGGAGATTCCCTTATGATCGCCTTTGCAGCCATTTTCTTGATCTCAGGGTCACTATCCTCTAGGTCTCGCAATATCTGATCCAAACCTATCTGCTTCAAGAAACCCTCCGTTTATACTGCGGTAAGTATAAATGGTAAAACAGTCCAGAGTCAAGAGTATCTAAAAAACGGTTTCGTCTTTCAGGCCATAATGCTACCCTTGAACTTATGATGAAAACCTTGGCGGATGTGGTGGTTATCGGCGGCATACCGATTCGGCTGACCTACGAGGTAGCTGATGCCCGCAGGGTATCCATCGGTTCCAGGGTGGTGGTTCCGGTAAGGGCCATGAACAGGGTGGGTATTGTCGTATCGGTATATTCGGGAGAGAAGGACGGATTAAAAAAGATCCATTCACTCATTGATGAGACAGCCCTTGTAACGCAGGAGATCATAGATCTTCTCCTGTGGTCCGCCAGGTACTATCATGCCGGAATAGGTGCAGCCATTGCATTGGCATTGCCCCCTTACCTGAGGCAGGCAAAGGCAATCCGTATCGACAATGACGAGGTTCTCAAGAAAACCGGCACAGGTACCGGACGGACAGGCAGAAAGCAACGTGCCATCATCGATGCAATCCCGGAAGAGGGGATCTCTGCTGACCGGCTCTCAAAGATATTTCCGGGATCCTCGTCGTCGATATCCTCCCTCATCAGGAACGGTCATATAATATCGGTTCAAAAACCGGCAGATGCAAGAGACATTGCCCTCGGGGAAGAGGATATCATCTATTCAGATGAACAGAAGCAGGCCATCGATATCATTGGATCAGCTATGGATTCTCATGAATTCAGGACCGTCATTCTGCACGGCATAACCGGTTCCGGGAAGACCGAGGTATATCTTTCGTGTGCAAAAAAGGCACTGAATATGGGTCTTACGGTTCTTTACCTCGTGCCCGAGATATCGCTGACTCCGCAGAGCATAGCCATGATCGCAAAAAGGATACCTGAAGACATTGCCGTATTTCACTCCGGACTGTCTCCCAGGGCGCGCGCCGTGGAGTTCATGAAGGTCTCTCTTAAGAAAGCACGGTTCGTGCTCGGAACCCGCTCCGCCGTGTTCGCACCCTTACGGAATCCGGGGGTGATCATAGTGGATGAAGAACATGATCATAGCTATAAGCAGGAAGACGGGGTGCCTTATAATGCCAGAGACCTCAGCATAATGCGTGCAAAAAACAACCATGCAGTAGTCATCCTAGGATCAGCAACCCCGAGTATGGATACCTTTATCAGGGCAGGTTCCTGTGAAACACAGCTCATCACCATGTCCAAAAGGACCGGCAGCGCAGCTCTTCCTGAAATAGAGATAGTGGATATGAAAGGCATTCAGGGCCATTTTTCACAAAGGCTGCTCGATGCCGTTGAAAAGACCGTATCCGTAAAGGAGCAGGCACTGCTCTTTATCAACCGGAGAGGCTTCTCCACCGCAATGGTTTGCCCCGGATGCGCCAAGGTTCTTACCTGCGCTCATTGCGACAGAAGTCTTACGTATCATAAGACAAAGGGGATTGCGCTGTGTCATTACTGCGGGTTTTCCATACATCTCCCCGAGATCTGCCCATCGTGCGGATGTCTCGATATGAAACCCATCGGACTGGGTACGGAACAGATCCTGCAATCTGTCCTGAGCCATTTCCCTGAACTGCGTGTCTTGAAAATGGATTCTGACGAGATCACGACAGCAAAAGAACTGGAAGATGCACTCAATGCAATAAGGAACCGCGAGGTGGACGTAATCATTGGGACGCAGATGATAGCAAAGGGGCATGATTTTCCGCATCTGACTCTGGTAGGGGTGATTCACGCTGAGCAGCTTCTGTTCATGCCCGATTTCAGAGCGGGAGAGAGAACCTTTCAACAGATCGTACAGGTTGCAGGACGGGCAGGGAGGAGGGTTTCAAACACACGGGTTCTCATACAGACGCTGATCCCCGACCACCCGCTCATACGATCTATTGCTTCATATGATTATGAAGGGATGATCAGAAACGAAGAGATCCTCAGGAAGGCCTCAGGGTTTCCTCCATTTATGTTCATGGCCAGGTGCCTGTTTTCATCACGCTCGAATGATGCGGCGAAGGAAGCAATCCATCAGGCTGCATCGGGGCTTGCCCGTTTCGATGTCGATATCCTGGGCCCTGCACCGGCGCCCTTATCACTGCTCAGGAACAATTACCGGTGGCATATCCTCGTGCGGTCGTCAAACCGGACGAAGCTCCACAGAGCAATCGAATCGCTTGTAAGGATAAAGATACCTTCCAATGTACACTATAAGATCGATGTGGACCCGTATAATATGCTCTAAGATGTACGCTAAGGGCGCTGCTGCACTAGCCGTTTCACCAGCTTGGAGCGTTCCTTCAATTTCAATCTCAGATAACACGGACTCAATATCAATGTCTTTATAATATCTTTTTTCGTCATCCTCTGACTCCTTAATCGTCTTCCCTGATCAGTTTTTCTCTTCCCGATAATATCCTTATCGGCATGGACAGTCGATGTATCAAACTATATG
The DNA here is from genome assembly GCA_011372875.1 of Deltaproteobacteria bacterium. GTDB lineage: Bacteria > Desulfobacterota > Desulfomonilia > UBA1062 > UBA1062 > DSAD01. The sequence goes on along the minus strand of DSAD01000189.1, from coordinate 130 downwards.
AGGAAAAAGGCATGCCAGAAGGAAAATAACCGGAGTATTGGAGCGCTTGGAGAAAACATCATATAAAAATAATGCCGATTCCAGAGGGGAGCTTCGTGTTGAATGTAACCTGCAGGTTATGTTTATGGAT
>DSAD01000155.1 GCA_011372875.1 Deltaproteobacteria bacterium | reverse complement strand
ATCTCAATACGCCTCTGATGTGGGTCATGGGCAGGGCCCAGCTTCTGGAGGCAAGGAATGAGAGGATGCAGAATCTCAAGGATCTTTCAGAAGAAGAGCTATTGAATATCAAGGAAAAGAACACCAAGGATATAGCCTCCATTCATGAGGGTGCCAATAAGATCGATGCTATCCTGAAATCTCTCGGCTACAAGGTTCAGATGATCAATGAAGGGTATACCTCAATTGAAATGAGAGAATTTCTGGAGATGGAGATAGATTTCCTTATGGCGGATATGAGGTTCAAGCATGAGACGCACCGGGAAATAGCCCTTAATTCCAGGTCTCATTATGTAAAGGGGGACTATATTGTCCTTTCCTGTTGCCTGATGGGGGTGATCAATACAATTCTCAACAATACGGGAAAGGGGCGTACCCTTAAGATCAGCCTTGATAACGGGATAATACGGCTTGGCTGTCAGGAGCTACAGTGTACCGAGGAGGTAAAGAAGGAAATTGAAAACTTCTGTGCAGAACTTGCAGCCACGGCAGACGTGATTACCGCCACAACAGACGGTTTTCAGATGTCTGTGTGCATGAAGGATGGATGATGTCTGAAAAAGATGTCATCATATGCCCGAACTGCGGGGAGAAAATCAAAGTATACCGTAATCCCTTTCCCACTGTTGATATCATTATTGAATATTCATCAGGTATTGTACTGGTATCCAGAAAGAATGCTCCTTACGGATGGGCGCTCCCGGGCGGATTCGTTGATTACGGAGAATCGCTGGACCATGCAGCCAGGAGGGAAGCATACGAAGAAACAAGTCTCAGCATACATGATCTGCAGATGTTCCACGTCTATTCCGATCCTGATCGTGATCCCAGATTCCATACCATAACAACTGTATTTGTGGCCCGTGGAGAAGGAGTGCTGCGGGCGAATGACGATGCCGTCGATGCCGTGGTTGTGGATCCTGACCATCTTCCTGATCCTGTGGTTTTCGACCATGCAAAGATCATAGATGATTACAGGACATGGAAGAAGAGGTTTTCAGGAGGGATTGTAATACCATGACAGGCAGGGAAGAACTGTATCTTATCGATGGAAGCTCCTATATCTACAGGGCGTTCTATGCCATGAGGAATCTCTCTACATCGAAGGGCCTGCCCACAAATGCCGCGTATATCTTTTCGCGCATGCTTTTAAAACTGCTCAAAGACAAAGATCCTTCGCGCATCTGTTTCGTACTCGATTCAAAAGGGCCGACTCACCGCCACAGGATGTACCCTGACTATAAGGCAACAAGGCAGAGCATGCCGGAAGAACTGCAGGTTCAGATCCCCTACATCATAAAGATCGTTCATGCCATGGGGATCCCCATGATTGCAAAGGAAGGACTTGAGGCCGATGATATTATCGCCTCGCTCGCGCGCAGTGCCAGAGTCAGGTACAGGGTTGTCATCGTATCCGGAGACAAAGACCTCATGCAACTGGTGGATGAAGAGACAACGCTTCTGGACACCCTCAAGGATGCAATATATGACAGGGCTGCGGTAAAGGAGAAGTTCGGTGTCTTTCCCGAGTATATAGCCGATCTTCTGGCGATCATGGGCGACAGCTCCGACAACATACCCGGCGTTCCCGGCATCGGGGCAAAAGGTGCTGCAAATCTGATCAATTCCCTGGGTCATGTGAAAGAGATCATCCATAATGTTGATAGCATCAGCGGTGCTAAACAAAGGGATGCAATCCGAGAGCATGCAGAGCTGGCACTGATGAGCCTTGAACTTGTACGGCTCGATACTGTTGAAGACATCGAGATTTCGCCCGAGGGTATAACCAGGCAGGAAATGGATGTAAGCGCTCTGGCTGATATTTTCAGGGAACTGGAATTCAAGGCGCTCCTGGCCGATATATCTGAAGACACCCTTTTTGATGTACAGAAAGAACCCGAGCACAACATAGAATACGCATGTAGATACGACCTTGAAGGTATTGCAGGGATGTACATTATTAAAGACTCGGGCTGTGCAGTTTCCAATGACCATGCAAACTATGTATGTCTTGATCCCGAAACATATCTCTATCCACTTAAGGGCTCGAAGCTGAACCTGTGTATGCATGATGCAAAAGAGGCCCTGAGAGCGGCAAAGATGGCAGGCATTCAGGTCAGTGCAGGCATCGACGATACCATGATTGCAGCATACTGTATCGATGCAGCCGGTGGGACTTCCACCCTGGAGGACCTGGCAAAAGCCTTTGTAGGCAAAGATCTTCCAGGTCTCAAAGACCTGATCGGCTCAGGCAGGAACATGAAGGGCATCTCTGATCTGGAAAAGGAGGTCCTAGCGCAGTATCTTGCTTCCCATGCCATGGTTCTCCCTTCACTCCAGAAGGCACTGAGCGAAAAGATGAAACTCTGCGGTGTGGATGCAATCTATACCGATATCGAGATACCTCTTACAGGCGTGCTCTCTGATATGGAGAGCAAAGGCGTTCTTGTCGATGCGCAGGGGCTGTCTGAAATATCCGATGAAATAACCTCACAACTTGAATCCATGGAAAAGGCCATCTTTGCCCTTGCCGGAAGATCGTTCAATATCAATTCGCCGAAACAGCTCGGGGTAATCCTTTTTGAGGAACTGGGTCTTCCGGCGGCAAAGAAGACCAAGACCGGCTATTCCACGGACAGCAGGGTTCTTGAATCTCTTGCAGCCAGGCATGAACTCCCTGCGCTGATTGTTGATTACCGGGTGTATTCAAAGCTGAAGAGTACCTATGTGGATGCCCTGCCTTCGATGGTCGATCCTGGAACAGGCAGGATACATACCAGGTTCAATCAGGCCGTAACGGCGACCGGCAGGATATCTTCTTCAGACCCGAACCTGCAGAATATTCCCATCAGGACAGAAATGGGCAGGCGGATTCGCGAGGCCTTTATCGCACCAGAGGGCTTCATGATCCTCAGTGCCGATTATTCCCAGATAGAACTTCGGATACTTGCTCATATAACAGGCGATGCCACCTTGACAGACTCTTTTGCACGCGGGGTTGATATTCATGCCAGGACCGCTTCCGAGATATTCGGCATCCCTTTTGACCAGGTGAGTGAAGATCAGCGAAGACAGGCCAAGACCATCAATTTCGGGATCATCTACGGGATGGGCCCGCACAAACTCTCACAGGAGCTGCGCATAAAGCGTGATGTGGCAAAGCACTATATCGATAATTATCTCGCCAAATACCCCGGGGTAAGGGATTACGTGGAATCGGTTTGTTCCAAAGCGGAAACCGACGGATTTGTCACCACGATCATGGGCAGGAGAAGGTCCATACCACAGATTGGCTCCGGCAATTTCAATGAGCGCGAGGCTTCCAGAAGGATTGCCGTCAATACCCCGATACAGGGAAGCGCGGCGGATATCATCAAGATCGCCATGGTCAGTATTCAAGAAAGGCTCAAATCCATGAAGAGCTCCATGATCATTCAGGTACATGATGAGCTGGTTTTCGAGGCAGCCCTCGACGAGATCGATGAGCTGAGGGATTTTGTAAGGTACGAGATGGAAAATGCCTATCCCCTGAACGTCCCCATCAAGGTGGATATCGGTGTCGGAAAGAACTGGGCGGATGCGCATTGATAATGAGGCACCCGGCCATGGGCATCGGGCGCTGGGGTTTTAACCCATAGTTCGTTTCAGGGATGGAACAGCGCTGTGGGAGAGTCTTTAGCCGTGATCTTGCCGTAGTTAGAAGATATTATCGCGGCTGAAAGCCGCTCCGGCAATTCAGCAGGGCAGACGAATTGGATGCACGAAGATTCGACCGATGGGTGAGAGGCATGGATCCTGAATCCCTGTATTATTGTAACTGAGTAGAAATGAACAACCAGGCAGTATGACCCTGTGCATGCCACACTGCCTGGTTGTTGAGTATTCAAAACCAGGTTCTAGCGTTTTCCCATGACATTGCGTGCTACGACGATTCGCATGATCTCGTTGGTTCCCTCATAGATCTGGGTGATCTTGGCATCCCTCATGAATCTTTCCATGGGATATTCTGTTACATAGCCGTATCCGCCCAATATCTGTACGCCCTCGATCGAGGCATCCATGGCTGTATCGGAGGCATACATCTTCGCCATTGCAGCCTCTTTCTCGAAGGGCAGATTGTTGCTTTCCAGCCATGCCGCTTTGAGGATAAGCAGTTCGGAGGCATCGATTCTTGTTGCCATATCCGCGATCTTGAACTGTGTGGCCTGGAAGCTGTCGAGAGATTTGCCGAACTGAACGCGCTCTTTTGAATATTTCACGGATTCTTCAAGGGTCGCCTTGGCTATGCCCAGCGCCTGGGATGCAATGCCGATACGTCCGGAGTCAAGGGTTGTGAGCATCTGTTTGAAGCCTGAACCGGGATCCCCTAAGATGGCATCCTTGGGTATGCGTGCATCTTCAAAAACCAGCTCTGATGTTCCGGAGCCCCTGATGCCGAGCTTGTCTTCAACCTTGCCTACCGAGAAACCCTCGGTTGCTTCAAGATCGATAATGAACTGGGTGATCCCCTTATATCCCTTTGACTTGTCTGTTACTGCAGCAATGACCGCATATTTTGCGATGTTTCCATTGGTGATGAATTTCTTTTCGCCGTTGATAATCCATGAATCTCCATCGAGCACAGCGCTTGTATTCATGCCTGCCGGGTCAGACCCGGCATTTGCCTCGGTAAGGCCGTAGCAGCCGTGGGCCTCGCCAGATGCTACCGGTGTGTTGAACTTGATCTTCTGATCTTCCGTGCCGAATTTATACACAGGGAATCCATACAGCGAGTTGTTCACTGACATGATAACACCGGTGCTGGCGCATCCACGGGATATCTCTATGAGAATAAGTGCGTATGCCACATAATCCATACCAGCTCCGCCGTATTCCGGTGAAATGGCCACGCCCATGAAACCGTTCTCAGCCATCTTTCTCAGCACGGTATCATTGTGGCGGTGGGTCTGGTCGATCTCAGCGGCCACGGGTTTGAGCTCCTGGTCGACAAATTTCCTTGCCATGTCCTGTACCATCTTGTGCTCATCACTTAATGCAAAATTCATAATATCCTCCTAGTAAATGTACCCTTTGATTGTGTGATATATTCTATTATCTCTGCATTCATTCAGCGGGTTTCCAGACATGAATGAGAGTTCATTGTTATAGACTTTATTGCTGACCATGTCAATCGTATGGGATATCTGGTTTTTCATATATGTTGCATCCTGTATGTTTTCTATCTCAAAAAATGACGGATGTATATCAGGTTAATCAGGTATTTTATTAATCAGGACACCCTGTATCCGCATGCGGTATTGATACTGATCGACGAATTTGATTTTTTGAAAAGAAAGTCCGGGAAAACAAATGCCTTTACCAGATCCGATTATTTGGTATACTATAATACCACATCAATTACTGTCGAGGAGGCATGAAGGAATTATGAGAAATGTATTCATTTTTAATCCAGGGCCTGCTGTTCTGCCGGAGCCAGTCCTTGAAAGCACCAGCAAGGCAGCCATAAACTTTGCAAATACCGGTATGTCCATAATGGAGGTCAGCCATCGATCAAAGGAATTCGATGCATTGATAAACGAGACAATATCCCTGCTCAAGGACATCATGGGTATTCCAGAGAATTACAAGGTGCTCTTTCTTCAGGGTGGTGCCAGCCTGCAGTTTGCTATGGTCCCGATGAACCTATTGGGGTCCGGCAAGACAGCGGATTATATCGATACCGGCAGCTGGTCTTCGGCTGCGATCAAAGAGGCGAAAAAGATCGGTACTGTAAATATAGCTGCGTCGTCAAAGGATCAGGACTATACCAGGATACCATCTGCGGATGAGATCAAGCTGACACAAGGGGCGGCATACTGCCATATCACTTCCAACAACACCATCTATGGCAGCCAGTGGCAGGTCTTCCCCGATACAAAGGATGTGCCGCTGATCGCAGACATGTCATCGGATATCCTCTCCAGGGTAATAGATGTCTCGAAATTCGGACTCATTTATGCAGGTGCACAGAAGAACATGGGTCCGTCGGGTGTAACCGTTGTGATCATCAGGGACGACCTTGCCGAGCTCGCCCCTGACAATACCCCGACAATGCTCAAGTACTCCACGCATGTAGGCAAGAATTCCATGCACAACACCTGTCCTGTTCTCCCGATATTCGTGGTTCACGAAGTCCTTAAGTGGATCATCGATCAGGGAGGTGTCGCAGCCATAGAGAAGCTCAATGAAAAGAAGGTTGCCCTCATTTACGATATTTTGGACAGCAGTGATTTCTACAGGGGGACCGTGCAGAAGGACTCCAGGTCCAAGATGAATATCCCCTTCAGGCTGCCGAATGAAGATCTTGAGAAGGAATTCCTTTCCGGTGCCTCAGCCAAGGGGCTGGTCGGGCTCAAGGGCCACCGTTCCGTAGGCGGCATCAGGGCTTCCATGTACAACGCCCTGCCTATGGAGGGCGCACAGAGGCTTGCCGATTTCATGACAGCGTTTGCAAAGGAAAAATCATAAGAAACAAAAGAGGGCAGAGATTCTTCATCTCTGCCCTCTTTAACACGGATCCAGCATAATTTCCGAGGGGGTCTTTCATCCGTGATTACGATACAATCACGATAAATTGTATCACAGCTTGAAGACGCTCCCTCATATCCGCCAATCTTGGTAATACCTGCTTCCTTCCGTTTATAGCTATCGGATCAGGGCTGCAACTCTACCTGGGTGTTATTGTTGTTCTCGTTGCCTTCAGCAACAGCATTGGTCGAGTCAATTGTTGCGCTGATCGTTACTTTCTGCCTCAGGACATAGCCGGTTGCGTATACTGCCGTGCCGCCGGGTCTGGTCAGGTTCCTGTCCTTGTCGAGGCTTCCCAGGGAGATATTGGCCCAGCCGTTACCGTTCATCTTCAGGTTCAGGTAGGGCTGGTTGCCTCCGCTCCACAGAGCCGGGTCGAGGCCTGCAATTCCTGCATTCTTGACCTCCACAAGTACCCGTTTAGCGCCGTCGAGCCTAATGGAGCTGACAATCAGGTCGGGCTTGCCTGTAAGGGGGCCCATCCCTATCAGTGTGGCAGCAGGCGGGCCGAGCTGCACGGTCTTTGAATTGTTTGCCTCATTTGTCTCCATGACCTTGCCTGTGGCATCGACGGTTGCAGTAACTTTGGACTGCTTGGTAATCTTGACCTTGTCGAAGATATAGGTAATGGAGCTGTTGGGTCGTCTGAGCCTGCCTGTCGGATCGGCAGCCGGCAGGGTTATGCCGTAGTTGCGCCCGTCGACATTGGCTAACAGGGTGATGGCATCAACGCCTTTCTGGTTCCAGCGTGCGATATGAACACCGCCGCAGCCTGAACGGTTGGCTACCTTGACACTCAGCTGTTTGGACTGGTTCAGGCTAACATCTTCCATCACCAGATCAGGATAGCACTCAAAGAGCTTCTCAGCCTCTGTGTCCAGTTCGCTGATCTCCCCGGGGTAGCTGATATAGATAGAGCCCGTGGCCTTGAAGGTGGATATGTTGCGGAAGATGACTATATAGCGGCCACCGCTTTTATTGAGCTCGGGCTGGTCTACGGCATGCTGAATGATATCTGTATAACCGTCACGGTCCCTTCCGCAGGCCATCTGGCCGTGATAATAACTCGGTTTTTTCTCTTTCTTGCCGAACAGTCTCTTGATTCCCTTTACCCATTTACGGATCTCATCGCCGGCAATATATTCAAGTGGATTGAACTTGTTTACCTTGTTTATCCACTGCTGCCACTCGGAGGGCTGGATATTCTTGAAGGCCCTCGCATCGACCAGTATTATCCTCAACGGCTCATAATTCTTGTTTGCTGGCTCGGGAACGAGTTCGGTTGATTTGACGCTCACCGTAATCTCGCCTGGCCTGGTCAGCTGGATCGGGTAGTACAGCGTATAGGGATCACCCTGCTGGGATTTGAACAGCGTGAAATATTTCTGGAGAACGGCGTTTTCCGGGACAGCCGCCGATAAGGTAAACGGCAGACATATAAAAGCAAATACGAGAACTGACAGTCTTCGATCCATACATGGCCTCCTGATGATAAGTAAAGTTGTATCCTGATGGTATCCGGATGTTCCTATCTAACCATGTAGGTTCTATGATTTCAATGGGTTTATTCATGCGTGGGTTTATTCATGCGCTGCTATATTTGAGGAGTTTGACACAGACTCTATAGGCGTGATAGGTACTGTGTTTTCCTGGTTGCATTGCCGTGAGAATCGATTCTCAGACAGCTTGACTCCGGCAGCAGGGATGTAAGGTATGTTCTTTATGTTGTGCCGGACAAATAAAGGAATCATAACAGTATCTGCCGTTGGAGGCCTGTATGATGGACAGTGATGATGCGAAGCAGTATGAGAATATGTTGCTGGGTATCCTTGCGGAGCTGCGCTCAGAGATGAATCAGGAGATTGACGAGACAGCCCCGGTAGAAGTAAACGGCTCCATGGGAAGGGTTTCCCGTGGTGATGCAATACAGGTGCAGCAACTGGCCCTTGAGATGAAACGACGCCGTGAAGAGCGGATTCTGCGGGTTGAATCAGCCCTTATGCGGATCAGAAATGGCACGTATGGGATCTGCGTGCGATGCCAGGACCCCATCGAGCAGGGACGTTTGAATGCCTTGCCCGATGTATTGCTTTGTCTGGAATGTGCTGCCGGTTCGCCACGATAACATGTTGCCAGGCCCCGCCGTTTTCTAGGCATGATCGATTATGATCCGCCGGATCCTTTTATAAAAAAAGAAAACATAATGTCTGCATGATAAGTCTGACATGGAAAACCCTGATAGGTGTTGCTGGATTGTTAGATGTGTCAGCACATTGCGTCTGAACAGTAGGTGAGTTGCAAGAAGGGGAAGAGAGTTCTCTCTTCCCCGTTCATTCGATTCCTTTTAAGAAGACATATGCTGAAAAGACAAGCACGTCAGTGTATGACATCCTCAATTGATTTGGCGACCTGAAGGATCTGGATAGGCAGATCGATGCCGAGTTTCTTTGAAGATTCCAAGTCAACGATCACGTTCAGATTTTCATCTCTGGCCACAGGGAGGTTTTCGGGCTTGACCTTATCCTTGAGGATCTTTGTAACATGGTCGCCGGTGAGTTTTCCTATTACCCGGAAGTCCGGGGCTATATACAAAAGGGCGCCCCTGATATTGCCGGTGATGGATGAGATGGCAGGGACATTGTATTCAAAGGATATATCCAGGATCTCTTTGGTAGGTCCAAAGTCCCTGATTCCGTAGTATGAATCGATAGGGACAAAAAAGGCGCCTATTCCCTCATCGATCAGCTCCTTTGCTGCAGCAGTTGGAGATTCGGACATCTTCACCTGACGGGAGATCATCTGCAGACCCAGCTGTGCGGCCTTGGCCTTTGACTCTTCCGTATAGGCCACTGCATTGTCGTCATCGCTGTGGATGATTCCGATCTTTTTTACATTGGGCAGCCCGAGCATGGCTATGCGCAGGACATCAGTGGGGTCCATATAGATTGTAATGCCGGTGAATCCCGGACCGGCCTGAGTTTTAGATGCACATCCTACCAGCTCCGGTATGGCCACCGAGGTAAATACAAGTGGAATGCCTGCCTTGATGATCTTGTCCTTGGAATGCTTTGTTGCCGGTGTCCCTACGGTCACGACCAGGTCGGGTCTTTTGTCTATGATTTCGCCGGCAGAGTTTTTGATTCGAAAGAGGATCTTCACCTTTTCCCAGAGACCAGCCTCGGCATCGGCATCTATGACGGTTCTGTTGATCTGGAGTGTCTTGCCCCTGCTGAGACCGTTGTTATCGAGTTCCTTGACCATCGCATCATACAGGTCATCGAAGGCGACAATGTTTCCCGCCTGCAACACCTCCACCTTGTAGGTTGTCTGCGCATAACACGGGGCAAGGAATACGATTGATACGAGTACTGCAAGTACAATCTTCTTCATAGCGAACTCCTTCATTTGTTCATATCTACAATATATCTGTTACCGCCGGTCAGAAATCCAGCCAATACGACCGTTTTAAAACCAACCACCCCAAGAGAATGGCATATCACACCACGCAGGTTGAAATTATGTCCCGCAAATCGCTACACAGGCTTGTTCT
>DSAD01000235.1 GCA_011372875.1 Deltaproteobacteria bacterium | reverse complement strand
GCATCAAATAGAACAGGTAAGCTGACATATTACGAACACAACCCTTACAAAGGAGTCATGCATGAAAACTCGCTTAACCGAACTTTTAGGCATCAAGCACCCCATCGTGCTTTCAGGAATGAGCTGGATCAGTGTCCCCAAGATGGTGGCAGCAGTATCGAACGCTGGTGGCCTGGGAATCCTTGCCACAGGGCCATTCGATGCCGAGCAGACGCGAAAGGCTATAAGGGAGATCAAGTCGTTGACCGACAAGCCGTTCGGCACAAACGCGACTTTGCTCTTTCCAGGGGCTGCAGACAATGCGCGCGTGGCACTCGAGGAAAAGGTGCCGGTCATCAACTTCTCCCTTGGAAAAGGCGACTGGATCGTGAAAGCTGCCCACGAATACGGTGGCAAGGTCATCGCGACCGTGGTGAACCACAGACATGCCAAGAGGGCACAGGACTACGGGTGCGACGCCCTGCTGGTTACCGGACATGAGGCAGCCGCTCATGGAGGCGATGCAACGACATTCTGCCTCATACCGACCATCGCCTCTGTAGTCGATATCCCGATTATCGCTGCAGGCGGGATCGGAGACGGAAGAGGCCTTGCAGCGGCGATCGCCCTTGGCGCCGAAGGCGCGGCCATGGGAACCCGGCTCATGACAACACAGGAAAGCCCTCTCCACGATAATTACAAGAAGCTCTCCATTGAGAAAGGGACCTATGACACTGTCTACTCAAAGCGTTTTGACGGACTGGGCTGCAGGGTCCTCGATACAAAAGGGGCCCGCGACGCCATCAGGCAGGGTATGAACCTCAAGAAGATGTTCGAGGCACTGCCGAATTCAGTGGACATCGCCAACCAGCTCCATCTTCCCTATTTCAAGCTCTTTATCGGGGTCATGCTCTCAGGATGGAAGAATGCCATTCAGCTCGCCTATATGGCAAATGCCTTCAAGTCGATCCGGATTGCTACGGAAAACGGCGACGTGAAAAACGGCGTCCTTCCTGTCGGCCAGGTAACAGGCCTGATCAATGACAATCCGACTGTCAAGCAGGTGATTGAACGGACAGTCAAAGAGGCGGAAGAGATCGCAGGTGTGCTGGCACAAAAGGCTAATATTGCAACATCGGCCAAACCCGCGGCAAAAAAGACTGCGGCGAAGCCCAGGACCGCCGCAAAGAAGCCAGCGGCAAGAAAGACCACGGCAAAGCCTAAAGAAAAGAAATAATATCGTATGAAACAGGGCAAAAAAAGGCGGCTGTGTACAACCCCACAGCCGCCTTTTTATTTTACACGTTCAGACAGATCAGTGAATCATAGACTTTACCCTGTTCAGCTCTTTTATTGCATCGTCGTGCATATTCTTCATGAGTTTCTTGCAGCTCACTACCTCGTGGATATGACCTATCGACTGCCCAACCATTAAAGGCGCCTCTTCATACTCTCCATCCTGCCATGCCTTTTTTATGCGCTGTCCTGAAATCAGCGGGATGAGCTCTTCGAGGCCTCCGCCGCGTCTTTCCACTTCGAGAACCTCCGAGATCACCCTGTTCTTCAGTGCCCTTCCCTGCAGACCAAGGGATTTGCAGATCATGGTAGTTTCAAACTCCTGGCGCTTGATAATTTCCTGTTTGATGTTGGGATGAACCTCACATTCGGTCGTTGCAATGAACCTGCTTCCCATCATTACCCCCTGGGCACCCAGCGTCAACGCGGCGGCCATTGATCTCCCGTCACAGATGCCCCCCACTGTCACGACCGGGATATCCACACAATCCGCTATCCTGGGCGTCAGGACCATGGTGGTGACATCATCGTCCAGAGGATGGCCGCCCTCCTCGAAACCTGCAGCGTAAACCCCGTCATATCCGGCCTTTTGGGCATGCAATGCATGGCGGACAGAACCGACTTTATGAAAAAGCTTTACGCCTGCGTTCTTGAGCATGTCCATGCCTTCCCTTCCTGCAACCTTGTCGAGCGGCGAGCCTGAAACCTCTATGGCGGCGACCTTTTCCTCGGCACAGACCTTTACATACATCTTGTGATGCTCCCCGGTGATCCTGATCGAGGGCAACAGGGTAAGGCCGACAACAAAAGGCTTGTCCGTCAGCTCCTTAGTCTGGCGTATGGCATTCCTGAAATCTTCTTGTGTCTCATAATTTCCTGCAGTCAGATTCCCCATACCCCCTGCATTGGATATGGCGGCACACAACGAGGGCTTACACAGCCACATCATGGCCCCGCAGATAATCGGGTACTCGATTCCGAACATCTCGGTAATAGCAGTCTTTATCATATATTCCTCCCTTGTATTGACTTTATCTTGGATATACAAAAGCTTTAAGTCGTGCTTCATACTTTAGTATCTGTCTGCACTGTCTTTGTCAAGCTCGGAATGTTTTTTATATAGATAAAGACAATGCCTGCACTTGTCCTTTTGACATCTCTGTGATAGGAGATAGCCGTCATAATTTATCCGAGGAGGTACAACTTGAAATACCGGTTTCATGCATACGATTATGTAGTATATCTTCTCAGCTATGCATTTCTTGGTGTTTATATTGCTGATATCCTGAATGCTCTGCCGCTGAACCTGCCCGAGACCATCCCTTCATGGATTTATCTGGCCCTTGCCGTTGCGCTAAATGTATGGGCCATCCCGATACCCGGTATTCATCCACGGACAATCCCTGAAAGACATGCCCCGGAAACGGTCGAAACACCCTCACCGGAAGAAAAAGAGCTGCCGCAGCCCAAGAAAAAACCTGCGCCCAGCTCAAAGGACAAGCTCGAAAGAGGTCTGTCCAAGACACATAAAGGGTTCATTGACAGGATCTCGGCGGTGTTCAAGAGGTCCGGATCATTAGACGACAAGATCCTCACAGAGCTTGAGGAAACACTTGTTGGAACAGATATAGGAGTGAGAACAGCATATACCATATTCGACTTTGTTAGAAATAATGCTGAAACGATAAAAGATACCGACCAGGCCATGGAGGCAATCAAGACGGAAATAACCTACATCCTCGAAAAACGTGAAGAGCCTTTATCACTGTCTGAAGAGAAAAAACCGTTTGTCATAATGGTCTCCGGGGTAAACGGCTCGGGCAAGACAACCACGATCGCCAAGATCGCTTACCATCTGAAGAATCAGGGCAAGTCAGTTATCATAGCATCGGGAGACACCTTCAGGGCAGCAGCCATAGAACAGCTCGAGCACTGGGCTAATAAGGCAGGAGCAGACTTTATAAAATCGCATGAGGGAGCAGACCCCTCATCTGTTGCATTTGACGGTCTGCAGGCAGCGCTTTCCAGGGGGCATGACGTACTCATCATCGACACTGCGGGCAGGCTGCATACCAAAGAAAACCTCATGGAAGAGCTGAAAAAGACAAAACGTGTCCTCGACAAGAAACATCCCGGCTCACCACACGAAATCCTGCTGGTACTCGATGCAACCATAGGGCAGAACGCCATAGAGCAGACACGCCAGTTCAACAATTCACTTGGCGTAACCGGCATAGCCCTGACCAAGCTCGACGGGTCTTCAAAAGGGGGTGTCATTGTCGGCATTGCCAACGAATTCGAGATACCCATACGATATATAGGGGTCGGCTAAGACATGGATGACCTCCAACCGTTCAGGGCCAAAGACTTTGTGCATGCCCTTTTCCTTGACAAGGTATAATAATTTCCTGATAGTTGGCAAATGCTGAAGATAGAAGAAAGCAGGCTAAAGGTCATTCTTGATGGCATGAAATCAAAGACCATCATGGTCATCGGCGATATCATGCTCGATCACTATATCTGGGGAAAGGTTGATCGCATATCTCCGGAGGCACCAGTGCCTGTTGTAGAGATCCAGGACGAACGGTTCAAACTCGGGGGTGCGGGCAATGTCGCCAACAATCTCCTTGGGCTGGGGGCAAAAGTCATCGTAGGAGGCGTCAAGGGCGATGATCCGCAGGGAGACATCCTTGTCGAGATCCTGAATCAATGGGATATACCCACCACACATATACTCTCGGATCCCGCCAAGGGGACTATCGTCAAGACAAGGATCATTGCGCACACTCAGCAGATTGCACGCATCGACAAGGAAAACAGGGACATCATCTCAGACATACTGCGATCAAGGCTTATAGCTGCAGTAAAGGACTCTATCGACCATATCGATGCAATCATAATCTCGGATTATGCCAAGGGCGTGGTGAGCAAGGAACTTATTGAAGAGATCGTTGATCTTACCAAAGACAATGGCGTGCTCATCTGTGTTGACCCCAAAGAAAGAAACTTTCCCTTCTACAGGCACGTGAATTGTATCACCCCGAACACAAAGGAACTCGGTTTCGGAGCTGGCATCAAGATAGAAAAGGAACAGGATATCGTCGAGGCAGCCCTTAAGGTAAAGTCCATCCTGGAATGCGACATGGTGCTCGTAACCCGGGGCGAACATGGAATGAGCCTGTTTGACAAGACAGGCGGAATAATTGATATCCCAACAACAGCCAGGGCTGTTTTCGATGTGACAGGAGCAGGAGATACCGTGATCTCGTGTTTTACGCTCTGCCTGGCATCAGGTGCAACACCGAGGGAGGCTGCCCTTATCTCAAACCTGGCAGCAGGCCTTGTGGTTGCCGAGGTTGGAGCTGCCAGCATACCATGGGAAAGACTTTACAAGACATGCATGGAAGAGATTCGTGGGGACAATACTCATTCCTCGTGAGGTAATGCTGTTTACCAGCATCCTTTTCAGCAAAGATGCATCTGTAGAGGATGCACTGTCCTCGCTCAGACAAGACTATGGAGACCTTGCGTACAGATCTCAGGCCATGCCGTTTACCTATACTTCCTATTATGAAAAGGAGTTCGGTCCAGGACTGACAAGGATTCTCGTTGCATTCGAGAAACTCTCACCCAGAAACATACTGCCCGAGATAAAGATCAGAACCAATGAGATCGAAAGCGATTTCATGCACACAGGAAAAAGACAAATCAACCTCGACCCGGGGATCCTATCCCTGGAAAACATTTGTCTTGCAACGACAAAACCGTACAGTCATCGCATTTATCTCGACCAGGGCATCTGGGCTGAGGTCACGCTGATTTACCGGAAGGACTCGTATCGGGGCCTTGATTGGTCTTATCCCGACTATTCGTCCAGGGATATGATCGGAATATTCAATGAACTCAGAGAAATGTACAGGGAGAGACTATAGATGCCGAGAAGCATGACCGGTTTTGGACAAGCAGACGAGAACGGATACAATGTAGAGATCAAGGGGGTCAATCATCGTTTCAGGGATACCCGGGTGCGGCTGCCCAGGGAACTCTCGGCACTTGAAATCCCTGTGCGGGATATGGTCAATGAGGTTATTTACCGCGGCAAGGCCGATATTACCATAACAAGAAATACTCAATCGGCAACCGGACAGAAGATGGCAATCAACTGGACTCTCGCACAGGACTATTACGATGACTTGAAGACAATGGCCGGACGTTTCGGCGGAGAAGTTACATTTCGGGATATTATCCTGATCCCCGGAATAATGGCTGAAGATGCTCATGACATCGAGGAACAATGGCCTCTGCTTCAGTTCCCGATCCAGAAGGCCATAGAGGCGTTCAGCACTTCAAGGATTGAGGAAGGAAAACGGTTAAAAGCAGATATTGTCGAGCGTCTTGAATCACTCCTTGCCATGCACAAGGCTATGGAATCTTATACAAAGGAACTACTCGACACCTATCGGGAACGTCTGAAATCACATCTGGACAATCTCTTGGCTGATCGCCCGGGCATAATCGATGAAACACGCATGGAACAGGAAGTGGCAATCCTTGCAGACAAATCCGATATTACCGAGGAACTTGTAAGGCTTAACAGCCACATCACCTCCTTTACACAGGTAATCGGTTCCCCTGAAGCATCCATCGGCAGACGTCTTGACTTTCTGCTTCAGGAGATTAACAGAGAACTCAATACCATCGGATCCAAGTGTCAGATCACCGCCTTGAGCCATATTGTCATCGACGCGAAAACCGAGGTTGAGAAAATACGCGAACAGGTTCAGAACATCGAATAATTTATATATAATATGATTCAAAAAAGGAGTTCTTCTATGAGCAAGCATGAGACAAAACTGCTTAATATCGGATTTAATAACGGTGTAGTTGCTTCGAGAATCATCGCAATTGTAAACCCATCATCGTCTCCCATGAAAAGACTGCGGGAAGACGCCAGAGAAAGGGGCCTGCTTATTGATGCAACACAGGGAAGAAAAACCCGATCGATCATCATCACGGACAGCTCCCATATTATCCTGAGTGCAATACAGGCAGAGACGATCTCAAACCGGCTCTTGGATGGCGGTGGAGCAAGAATCAACATCAACAGCAAGGAGCAGATGTGAGGATCTTTCTCTCCGGTCCTTCCGGAGTTGGAAAATCCACCATCATATCAACCATCCTGGAAAGAAACAGCGACTTTATTCTTTCCGTATCATATACGACGAGACCTCCGAGAAAACATGAGGTCGAAGGTAAAGACTATTTCTTCATCACACACACACAATTCGAAAGAATGATAGATCAGGGTGCATTTCTGGAATGG
The DNA here is from genome assembly GCA_011372875.1 of Deltaproteobacteria bacterium. Lineage (GTDB taxonomy): Bacteria > Desulfobacterota > Desulfomonilia > UBA1062 > UBA1062 > DSAD01. Next base: position 3,599 of record DSAD01000235.1, on the reverse strand, counting down.
GCACATGTACACAATCATCTTTACGGAACATCCCTTTCATGGGTTGAATCCGAAGAACTAAAAGGCAGAAACATCCTCTTCGATATAGATGTCCAGGGCGTAAGACAGGCTCAGGAAATAAAATCTCCGGGCTGCTTCATATTTGTCATCCCTCCGAGCATGGATGACCTGAGAACACGTCTCGACAAACGGGGAACAGAAGATGAAAATACCATGAAGACCCGACTGGACAATGCCAGGCAGGAATTAAAAGCATGGGACAGATATGATTTCCTGGTGGTTAATGATACAATAGGTTCTGCAATACAGGACATTCAAAGCATTATTGATGCCTGCAGGTGCTCAAGGGACGAAGTCATAAAGAGGTTGCCATGGTTGCTAAAGATCGGATAATCTTCGCCCTGGATGTGGGCACCATAAAAGAGGCACATGAGTGGGTAAAGCTCCTGGGCACACAGGTCGGATGGTTCAAGGTCGGGCTAGAACTCTTCAGTGCTGAAGGGCCTGCGGTGGTCGGCATCATCAAAGAAAGCGGCCTGAGATGTTTTCTCGATCTGAAGTTTCATGATATCCCCAATACCGTCTATGGTGCGGTCAGATCTGCAACAAAGTTGAGGGCCGACATGATGACCATCCATATCTCCGGTGGAGCAGACATGATCCGGGCAGCCCTGAAAGCTGCCCAGGAAGAAGCCCTTTCCTGCGGGATCAGCACCCCGAAGATCATCGGGGTAAGCATGCTCACTTCTCTGAATCAGGAAGATCTGGGTGATATGGGCATACACAGGCCTGTCAAAGATCATGTCAAAAGCATGGTGGCACTGGCGTGCAAGAACAGTATAGACGGCATTGTGTGCTCACCTGCGGATCTTGCTTTTGTCAGGGCACATATACCTGCTCGCACTACGGTAATCACCCCCGGCATAAGACCTGACTGGGCGTCAAAAGGCGACCAGAAAAGGATTGCGTCTCCACAGGCTGCAATACGCGCCGGCGCGGACCTTCTCGTCATAGGAAGACCAATCAGCCAGGCTGATGACCCTGTCGAGGCTGTCAAAAGGATCGTCGGGGAAATAGATTCCCGGTAAAGCACCCCTTCAGAATACATCGGGAAATCTTCCGATTGACCCTTTCCCACTTATTCCGTATTCTAACAACCCATGTCAATACGCGTAAGCAGCGGATTATTTAAATCACGAAGACTCGAATGTCCTGTTAAAGGCGTACGGCCTACAACGGACAAGGTGAAAGAAGCGATATTCTCGTCTCTTGCCTTCGAAATCAAAGATGCATATATACTCGATCTTTTTGCCGGGAGTGGAAATCTGGGTATAGAGGCACTCAGCAGGGGGGCAAAACATGCAACCTTTGTAGACAGTCTTGCTCACAGCAGTCGTTGTATCCAGATAAATCTTTCATCCCTTGATATTCTTGAGAACGCAACTATTATCAGGTCTGACGCACTGAGCTTTATTCGTCAATGCACTGCGACATTTGATCTCATCTTTATGGATCCGCCCTACAATAAAGGGCTTGCCTCAAAGATGGTTCCTCATGTATATAATCTCCTCAAAATTGGAGGCATTGTCGCCATCGAGCACTCGCCTGATGAAATCATCGATATGCAGCCCTGGAAAACAAGGATCTATGGAGACACTATGATCACCTATATTAAAAGGGATGAATCATGAAGAAGATTGCGGTATGTCCCGGATCATTCGATCCGATAACCTATGGCCACCTGGATATCGTACGCAGGGGTCTTTGTGCGTTTGATAAGGTAATCATAGCAGTGGGGCATAATCCCTTGAAAAAGGATCTCTTTACTACTGAAGAGAAACTCGAAATGATAAAAGAATCGATCGGTGACAATCCAAGGATCGAGGTCGATTCCTTTGAAGGACTTCTCGTTGACTACCTTCAGACAGTTGGGGCATGCGCCATCTTGAGAGGACTCCGGGTAATCTCGGATTTCGAGATGGAACTGCAGTTGGCACTCATGAACAGGCGTCTATGCGATAAAATAGAGACATTCTTCCTTATGACGGACTACAATCATCTTTTTGTCAGCTCAACCATTGTCAAGGCAACAGCTTCAGCAGGAGGATCGGTTGAAGGACTGATACCTACACCTGCCTTAGAAAAACTCATGGATAAATTCCCTGCAATGAAAAAGAGAAATCCCTATCAAGGAGACACTATTTGAAGATATCAAAGGTCGTATCAAACATACCTGCATCTCCAACGCTTTTCATCACGGCAAAAGTGCAGGAACTTCGGTCTCAGGGAAAGGATATAATCGGTTTCGGTGCCGGGGAGCCGGACTTTGATACACCTGTTAACATAAAGATCTCGGCGATCGAGGCAATAAAGGACGGCAAGACAAAATACACCCCGGTGGGTGGATCACCAAAACTCAAAGAGGCGGTGTGCGCAAACATCTTCTCTGATTACGGACTTGGGGTAACACCGGAAAATGTTATTGTATCCTGTGGTGCAAAACACAGCCTCTACAACCTCTTCCTCACCCTGTTTGAAGCAGGTGACGAGGTGTTATGCCCCTCTCCCTACTGGGTTTCCTACCCTCCCATGATCGAAATTACAGGCGCAGCACCGGTAATCATAGACACGAGACAAACAGGCATGAAACTTACCGCTGATCATGTCAAGGCCGCCATCACAAAAAGGACCAGGGGAATCGTAATAAACTCCCCGTCAAACCCTACCGGGATGATTATCGACCGGTCTGAACTTGAAAAAATAGCTGAACTCTGCCTTGAGCATGATATAATCATCATCTCCGACGATATATACATGAAGATCCTTTTCGGAGATGCTCGGTTTTTCAGCATGGCAACCATATCTCCCGAAGTTGCGGCAAAGACCTTTATAATCAACGGCTCATCAAAAACCTATGCAATGACAGGCTGGCGCATCGGTTACTGTATCGGTGACAGAGATGTGATCAAGGCAATGACAAGGCTGCAGAGCCAGAGCACATCAAACCCCACGAGCTTTGCACAGGAAGGGGCTCTGACATCACTGACCGCAGATCAGTCCATCGTGGAAGAACGAAGAAAGATATTTGAAACCAGAAAAGACCTTATTGTATCGAAAATCAGGGAAATACCCGGTTTCGATATCATTCCCCCGCAGGGGTCCTTCTACACCTTCCCTTCCATCAAAGGGCACCTGGAACGTTTTGGCGGGGCAAACTCTCTTGCAGAGTATCTGTTGGAAAAGGCCCTGGTTGCAGTGGTTCCGGGCGAAGGATTCGGAGCCGACGATCATATAAGACTCTCGTTTGCCACATCGGAGAAAAATATCATAGAAGGACTGGCAAGGATCAAGAAGGTCCTTTCATGAGAATAACTTAACGGGGCTGTTCTCCTGCTGCGATTCTTACAGAAAAAGGCTGTTCGGAACAAATCCGGCAAGGAACAGCATAAATGTCTATAATCGCCATAATGTGCCACGACAAGTTTCTTTCTTGATAAAGACCGGGGTTGTTTCAGACAAAGACAACCTTGTATCCAGATGTACCTCTCTTTATATTTTCACTTAAAGAATATGTTCCAAATACCGATATGAAATAGTAG
>DSAD01000272.1 GCA_011372875.1 Deltaproteobacteria bacterium | reverse complement strand
TGAACAATTCCGACCCCTATGCCTCGGCAACTGCCCAGTATATTACAACAGTGTTCAATGATGCCCTGGGCGCAGCCCTTGCAGGCTTTGAGACAGTACCCGGGATTAATCTTTACACCCTGGATGTCTATGGCGTTCTTCAGGATATCATCTCTGAGCCTGTTTTCTACGGGTTTGATAATACAACCGAGATGCTCGCATATGCAGGCGAGACATCCGATACGTACCTTTTCTGGGATGGTGTTCATCCGACAACCCAGGCACATGCATTGATTGCTGACTATGCACAGGCCGAGGTTGCCCCTGTGCCCGAACCTGCGACAATGATCCTTTTCGGTGCAGGTCTGGCAGGTATTGCCGGCATAAGGAGAAGATTCTCAGCAAGGTAATTATCAATCAGAAGATTCATTGCGGAAGATCTCTAAGGATACAGGTCTGGAGTATACTGGCCTCCAGAAAACATGAGACAGCGGTCAGGGCAAAGCAGTGAGCAGCAAACGTCTCCTTTTGTTCACCCTTACTCCCCCCTCTCTATCTTGGAGAGAGGGGGGTAAATGCCCCTTTTTGAGGGAGGGTGTTATTGCTGAGTCTTTTTCAGACAGAGGTGGATAATCACCCCGTATTGTGCACGTGGATCCGTTCATAGTGGAGTATGTTCGCATAAAGTCATGCCCTGTGTCAGCGGTTTTCATCCGCGAACGTTATCTTGAGAGATGTTTTGAACACAGTTGACCCGCAGGGTTTATTCCTTCTCTCATGCGAGATGTCGGATCGATAGATTCTTTGATGCCTTGGAATCTTGCGGCGAGGTGTTTCATTTTAGAACTTGATTCTTTCTGCCGATCGTATATGTTAACTAAACGGTTGGTTAGTATAATGAAGAAGCGCGACGGTTTTACAAAAGACAGGATTCTCGATGCCGCAGAGGAGATCTTCTCCAACAAGGGCTTTGACGGCACAAAGGTGCAGGAGATCGCAACGGCGGCAGGCGTGAACAAGGCCATGCTGTATTACTATTTCAAGGGCAAGGATGGCCTGTTGATTTCCGTGATCGGCAGGATAGTACAGGGCATAGGCGATGCAATACCTCAATATTTCTCAGACAATTCCGATACCGTGGAGAGCATTGATGCATTTCTTGATTTTTACATCGGATACCTTGCTAAGAATGGATCCTTTGTCAGGCTTATGGCCTGGGAGATGCTCTCAGGCAGGCATATACAGGCAATAGCCGAAGACTATATCATCCCGATCTTCTCCCTAATACGCGAAAAGATTGTCGAAGCAGTCAGCCGGAATATGATACGCGAGGTGTCACCCGAGCATACGGTTTTTTCCGTGGTCGGGATGAATGTCTTCTACATCGTTGCATCGCCTTTGTTCATGCATATCCTTGGTGAAGACCCGTTGTCTCCCGAGATGTTTGCTAAAAGGAAAAAGGCTGTAAAAGATCTGATTATGTATGGTCTTGTCCCCAGGGATGATGAGGCAAAGAAATAGTGCCGGGAAGGAACCAGAAAAGAACAATGGGGATCATCTGCTGCAAGGAGGGAATATGAAAAAATGGATACCGGTCATCATTATTATTCTGATAATTGCGGTAGTGGGTATCTCCTATTACTCCCTTCAGAACGATAATAACGACAATACCCTGAGCCTTTCCGGAAATATTGAGGTGACGGATGTCAGGCTCAGCTTCAAGATTCCCGGCAGGCTCCAAGAAATGCTTATTAATGAGGGCGACCTCGTTGAAAAAGGTCAGATAATAGCCAGGATCGAGGATTTTGACCAGAAGCTTGCCCTCAAACAGGCTCGGGCCAGCCTTGAGTATGCCCAGGCAGTTCTTGCGGAAATAGAGTCAGGAAGCAGGGTGCAGGAGGTCGCCGGCTCAAAGGCAGAGCTTTCAAGGGCACTGGCAGGCCTTGAGAGTGCGAGGGCTCAGCTCAGGTTGGCCAAAGCCGATAACGATCGGTTTGAAGAATTATACAATCAGGGGGGCATCAGCCTGCGGGAATATGAAGTTCATAATACGCAATATGAAATAGCACAGAATGCATATAAAGGGGCCATGGCAAGCCTTGAAAGTGCCAGGCAGCATTTGAACCTTGTTGAAGAAGGGGCGCGTGCTGAAAAGATCGAGCAGGCCCGTTCACAGCTCAAGATTGCACGGCAAAGCCTGAACCAGGCTAAACTTCATCTGGATTATACCGAGCTTTATTCCCCGATCAGTGCTGTAGTGTTGAGCAAGTCTGCCGAGGCCGGAGAATATGTAACCCCTGGGGCACCGGTTATAACCATAGGTGATCTGGGAAGGCCTTGGCTGCGTGCATACATAAATGAGACCGATCTGAGCAGGATAAAGCATAACCAGAGCGTCGATGTGACAACGGATACATACCCTGACAAAGTTTACCCCGGCAGGATAAGCTTTATAAGCTCCGAGGCGGAATTTACCCCAAAGTCCGTACAGACTCGTGAGGAAAGGGTGAAATTAATGTACCGCATTAAAATAACGCTTGAGAATCCTGAAAACGAACTCAAACCGGGAATGCCTGCAGATGCCCTGATTAAACTCAATGAATAGACGAGGTTTGTATGGAACCAGTAATTACAGCCCACAACCTCACCAAGCGTTTTGAAAACCTTACTGCCGTAGACGGCCTTGATCTGAATGTTTATCCGGGTGAAATCTTCGGTCTGGTCGGTCCTGACGGTGCAGGAAAAACCACGTTTCTGCGCATGCTCAGCAGCATTATGGAACCCACAAGCGGTACGGCAACAATAGCAGGGTTTGATACCATAAAGGATGCATCAAGTGTAAAAGAGCATCTGGCCTATATGAGCCAGCGTTTCGGACTCTATGCCGACCTTACTGTGTGGGAAAACATCAGCTTTTATGCAGACCTTTATGGAGTTCCCGGAAAAGGAAGGAAAGATCATATCGATGAACTGCTGGGATTCAGTTATATGCTCCCGTTCAAGAAACGCAGGGCCGGTGATCTCTCGGGCGGCATGAAACAAAAGCTTCAGCTGGTCTGTGCCCTGGTTCACACGCCGAAGGTCCTTCTCCTGGACGAACCCACCAATGGCGTCGACCCGGTCAGCCGCAGGGACTTCTGGCGTATACTCTATAAGCTCCTTCAACAAGATGTTGCCATACTCGTGAGCACGGCATACCTGGATGAGGCGGAACGGTGCAGCAGGGTGGGGCTGCTCAACCAGGGCAGGCTCCTTGCTGTCGGGACTCCAGCAGAGGTGAAAGAGCTCATGAAGGGGTCTATCCTGGGCATTCGCAGTTTACATGCCAGAAAGATAAAAACACTCTTGAGTGATAAACTTGATTGTGAAGATGTAAACGTATTTGGAGATACCGTACATATTGTCACAAACAGTATTGAAACAACAAAGGAGCAGGCTGAAACTATTCTTGCAGCACAAAATATTGTCTATGATGAGATCCGTGCATTCGACCCGTCTCTTGAGGATGTTTTTGTCAGTGTGCTTGAAGAACATGCGTCTGTTGAGAATCAATGTCAGCCTGAGCTGTTGGCTGCATTGCCTGCTATAGAGAATTCAGGCTTTGATGCGTATGAAGGCGACGCAGTGCAGGTCAATGAGCTTACCCGGAGATTCGGCTCGTTTGTTGCCGTAAACAAGGTGAGTTTCACAGTGCCCAGGGGTGAGATTTTCGGTTTTCTGGGTCCGAACGGGGCTGGTAAGAGCACGGTTATAAGGATGCTTTGCGGGGTGTTGGAACCAAGCGAAGGCACGGGCAATGTCCTGGGATTTGATGTCGGGAAACAACCGGAGCTGATCAAGGCCCATATCGGCTATATGAGCCAGAAGTTTTCGCTTTATGATGATCTCACCGTGGAAGAAAATATTGATTTCTATGGCGGCATCTATGGTCTTGGCGGTTCGCGTCTTGATGAGCGAAAGTCCTGGGCCGTTGACATGGCAGGGCTGAAAGAGCACAGGCATAGCCTGACATCTCTGCTCAGCGCGGGCTGGAAACAAAGGCTGGCAATGGCATGTTCGATCCTTCATGAGCCGCCCATTATCTTTCTCGACGAACCCACAAGCGGGGTAGACCCTGTCTCACGTCGCCGTTTCTGGGATCTGATCTACTCCATGGCTGAGATGGGAGTAACCATATTTGTCACCACGCACTACATGGAAGAGGCCGAATATTGTGACAGGCTCGCACTGATCTATCGCGGCAATATTGTTGCAATGGGTACCCCGACGGAGCTCAAGACACGAACAATGAAAGATGCAATCCTCGATATCGCCTGCCCCAATCCCCAGGACGCCCTCGAATATATTGCGGCATTGCCGCAGGTGAAAGAGACTGCCTTGTTCGGGGCAGGGCTCCATGCTGTGGTTGAAGATGTCCCTGAAGCAATAAAGGCAATAAGGAGTGAACTGCAAGGTCGATCAGTGGAAATAAAAAAGATAGAGCAGGTACTGCCCGGCATGGAAGACGTGTTCGTCTCCCTTATCGAAGAAGTGGATCACAGCGCCGGCCAGGGGTGATATTTCTATGAAAATTCAGCGTTTGTTTGCAATTGCACGAAAGGAATGGATTCATGTCCTTAGGGACTGGCGAAGTCTCTTTTTAACGATTGCCATTCCCATGGTGCTGATTCTTTTGTTCGGATATGCCCTGAACATGGATCTGCGAAACGTCCCCACTGTTGTCTGGGATCAGTCAAGGACGTCTCAGAGCAGGGACCTGCTCAACCTGTTCGATGGTTCTCCATATTTTTCCATCAATACATATTATGACAATTATCGTGATATCCAAGCAGACCTGGAAAGCGGCCGTGCAATGATTGCCCTGGTCATTCCCCATGATTTTGCCAAAAGCTTGCAAGGCAGCGAGCCTGTAAAGGTCCAGGTCATAGCCGACGGCAGCGATGCCAATACCGCACGGCTTGCCCTTGGATATGCAACAGGTATCGGGCTTATATATTCTGGCAACGTAAGTGCGCAGCGAATCCGCCTCTTGACCGGCCGTGACCTTGTAGTGCCCGTGGAACTGGTACCGAGGGCATGGTACAACCCTGATCTTCGCAGTGCAAATATCATCATCCCCGGTATCCTTGCCATGGTGATGATGGTGATTGCCGCCATGATGACGAGTGTCACTGTGGCAAAGGAATGGGAGATGGGGACCATGGAGCAGCTGATCAGTACGCCGGTACGGGCACCCGAGATTATCCTGGGAAAGGTGGTTCCCTATTTTGTGATCGGCATGTTCGACGTTGCAATAGCCGTTGGCCTGGGGCAGTGGCTTTTCCACGTTCCTCTGAGGGGCTCGGTCGGGCTTGTCTTTGCCATGGCGGCACTGTTCCTCATTGGTGCGCTATTTTTTGGCATCATGATCAGCATTACAATGAAGAAGCAGGTCCTGGCAAACCAGATCGCGCTTATTGCGGGGTTTTTACCCACAATGATCCTCAGCGGTTTTGTCTTTGCCATCGATAACATGCCGCTGCCTATACAGTGCATAACCTATATCGTTCCTGCCAGGTACTTTATCGCACTGCTTCGGGGGATTTATCTTAAAGGAATAGGGCTGGAGATTCTCTGGATCAATGCAGTGCTGCTTGGAGTATACGCAGCGTTCATGATTTTTCTTGCTCACAAACGTTTGAAACTCAAATTGGAGTAGGCATGTTCGAACGGATAAGGCGCATGTTTATAAAAGAATTCCTGCAGATGTTCAGAGATCCACGTATGAGGATCGTGATCTTTGGTGTACCGCTCATACAGCTCGTTATAATGGCCTTTGCAATGACCATGGATGTCACGGATATAAAGACAGCAGTGATTGACCAGGACAATACGGTTGCCTCGCGGGAGGTGACCCGGAGATTCACTGCAGGCGGATATTTTGAAGTTGTTGAATATGCAGACAGTCTTTCTGATGTAACAGGGTTGCTCGATACCGGTTCGGTACAGGCCCTGATCCGCATCCCTTCAGGTTTTGAAAAAGACCTCAGGGGGGGTGGTACTGCCAGGGTTCAGTTGATTGCCGACGGTACTGACAGCAACACGACATCCATTGTAATGGGATATGCCTCACAGATCATGACCCTTTACAGGGCAGAGATACTCAAAGAGAGGATCAAATCCATTGCCGGGGGTGCTGCATCGCCTCCTCAGATCGAGATCGAGACGCGTGCCTGGTTTAATAAGAACCTGGAAAGCAGATACTACTATGTGCCGGGGCTCATTGCCATAATGCTGATCCTGGTGAGTATGATGGTTGCCAGTATCGCCATTGTCCGGGAGAAAGAGGGCGGTACCATAGAGCAGGTAATGGTGACCCCTATCAGGAAAGTTGAGTTCATCCTCGGTAAGACCGTCCCCTACCTCATAACCGGGTATATCGTTATGACCATGATGTTCATTATCGCAATGATTATCTTTGGTGTCCGTATTCAGGGCAGCATCGTTCTGCTCTATTTCTTAACCGGAATCTACCTGGCAGGTAACCTTGGACTTGCACTGCTGATAAGTGTCAGCGCCCACACCCAGCAGCAGGCCCTGCTTACCGCATTCTTTATCCTTATGCCTGCAGTCCTGTTAAGCGGTTTCATCTTTCCCATCGACAACATGCCGGTGCCCGTTCAGTATGCAACGTATCTGAACCCCATGCGATGGTACATGGAGATCATCCGCGGGGTGGTGATGAAGGGTGTCGGGATAGTGGCGTTGACAAAGGCAATAATCGCTCAGGCAATACTCGCGGCCTTATTTCTCATGGTGGCAACTAAACGGTTCAAAAAGACGCTTGAATGATATGAAAATTGTAATGATATGGGAATGTATGAGATATCCTTTTTCAAGGAACCTTAAATTATCTGAAATCTTACGGCATGAACCGATATCCCTTGCCCCGGATGCTGATGATGTATTCAGGCCTTGTGGGATCTCTTTCTATATAGCGCCTGATGCGTGAGATAAAGGTGTCCACTGTCCGGGTTTCATGTCAGGATCGAGCCCCCAGACATTTTTGAGCAGTTCCCCCCTGCTGACGATTCGATCCTGGTGAACGGCGAGGTATTGGATGAGATTTGCTTCATGGGGCGTGACACGGCATATCTCCCCTGATGGGGTTGTTATTTCCAGGGTGTTGAAGTCAAGCCTTGTTTCTCCGATCTTTAGGATATCTTCTGATTTGTACCACTCGTAGCGATTCAGAATCCTCTTTACACGCAGCAGAAATTCCTCGAGATGAAAGGGTTTTGTAAGGTAGTCATCCGCGCCTGCCCTCAGTCCCTCTACCTTGTCATCAGGCGAGGATTTGGCAGTGAGAATAAGAACGGGCAGCCTGGGATCGTTCCCGCGTATCTGTTCGAGGGCCTCGATGCCTGTTATGCCAGGCAGCATTATATCGAGAACCACAAGGTCAATACTGGAGCTTTCCAGTATTGAGATCCCTTCTTCAGCCGTGATGACATGGATGACCTCGTATCCCTCGGCCTCGAGGTTTATACGCAGTCCCAGTGCCAGAGCCTGGTCGTCTTCAACAACAAGTATTCTCCATTTGATTGTCATGATCTTGCCACGGGAAGGCGAATGAGAAATGTAGTGCCTGACCCGATGTTTCCTCCGCTTACCTTGATTGTTCCGCCATGAGCCTTGATAATGGCCTTTACCACATACAGCCCCATCCCTGTTCCTGAACCCCAGAGCGTAATGGCATCAGGAAGACGCTGGAATCGTTTGAATATGTCCCGATACTTGTCCCTGGGGATACCGATCCCGAAATCAGAGAATTCAATATAAACCCAGCGCCTGTCGGTCCATGTCTTTATATCAATTTTCGGCGTATCAGTCGAGTAGTGAATGGCATTCTCCATAAGGTTTGACAGTACGATACTGAAGGCGTCTTTATCGACACGGACAGGTCCGTCATCTTGAATGTTCTTGCATACCCTGACCCCGCGCAGGAGATTCTCATAATCGCTTATGAACGTATCAAGCAGATCCGATATCATAATGGTTGAGAAGATATAGGGCCTTCTGTTGTAGCTGATCCGGGCACTCTCGAGAAAATTATTCACCAGGTTTTTAAGACGCTGGTTCTCTTCGAGCATTCCGTGCAGAAGCTGGTTCTTGGTTTCCTCGGGAAGCTCCCTTTTCTCGATTGTTTCCAGGTAAAGCTGCATGGTGGCCAGCGGTGTCTTGAACGCATGGGTGATCGATGAGATAATATGCATCTGTGATCTCATGAGAGTAAGCTGTTTCTGATAAAGGATAAATAAGGCATAGATGCCGATCAGGATCAGCAGCAGAAGAACCGATACCTCGACGATGATGACGATGTCCCAGGCACCTATGGGCGCTATACTTATGTGCCGGTATCGTATGTACCAGACGACCCACATAATGACTATGGCCAGCCATGCTGCCTGCACTGCAATAAAGATAACGACGGTGGGCCATCGCCTCGGGTTCTTCATGGGGTATCTTTACCACCCGGCAGGATAATGTACCAGTAAAATTCATGTAAAACCCGCACAAGGAATCAGAAGATGGAGCATCGGAAGTAGAATATAGGCAATCATTTTTGATTCAGATGATACGTAAGCTGCTTGTAAGCGAGAGCTTTTTGTTTTCAAAAAAAATCGGATTTCGAAATGTTCATGTACCTGCTTGCCGGTTTTCTGATCAAGAACCCTTTCCCATGAAGGTCATACCATTTCTCCTGTCAGGGAGTTCGGGTTTGCCCTTGATATCTTCACCTTCACGGTCGTGCCGATCAGGGATGGATCACCGGCAAAGTTGACGATTGCGTTCTGCGTTGTCCTGCCGAAGACCTGGTCCTCGTGACGGGTGCTCTTTGCATCCACCAATACGTCGAATATACATCCGATCCGTGCCTGGCTGATATCGATGGTGATCTTTTTCTGGATGTCCTGGAGCTTTCTCAGACGGGCCAGTTTGTCTTCTTCGGAAATATCATCTCTGAACGTGGCTGATTCGGTGCCGGGCCGTCTGGAATATCTGAAAGAAAAGAGCAGGTCAAACCGCACACGTTCAATGAGATCCAGGGTTTCGTGATAATCCTTGTCGGTCTCTCCGGGAAACCCCACCATCACATCGGCACTGAACGCAAGATCAGGCCTTGTTGATCGAAGTCTGTCTATCAGGCTCAGGTATGTTTCCCTGGTATAATCGCGGTTCATGTCTTTGAGAATTGAATTGGACCCTGACTGAAAGGGCAGGTGAATATGGTTGCACAGTTTGTCCAGCGAGCCGAAACAGGAGATGAGATCATCGCTCATATCCTTTGGATGCGATGTGGTAAAGCGTATACGCTCGATACCGTCAATATCATGAATCATGCGTAACAGGTCGGGAAACGTCTTTCCGCCACTGTATGAATTCACATTCTGGCCGAGGAGGAAGATCTCTTTCACCCCTGAAGACGCATAACCTTTCACCTCTTCAATGATACCTGGATAATCCCTGCTGATCTCTCTGCCTCTGACATACGGGACAATGCAGTAGGAACAGTAGTTGTTGCAGCCCTGCATGATATTCATGTACGCCCTGTGCGAAGGCGAGATGAATTCTCTGTCAGGAACAAGGTCAAGCGATGGGATCTTATCGCTGAAAGAGGTTTCGATGGCAGGTTCTTTTCTCACAGGCACATCCTGAATCATTGCTGTGAGACGGTGAAGCTCGTGAGTGCCTAGAACGATATCCACATGGGGCATGCGTTCGATGAGCCCCGCTCCTTCCTGCTGAGCCACGCATCCGGTTACAGCAATGATAAGATGGGGTTTTATCCTTTTATATGGCTTTAACCTTCCGAGGTTGCTGAGCACCTTTTCGTAGGCCTTCTGCCTGACCGAGCAGGTGTTCAGTATGATGATATCGGCCTCTTTTAAGGACCGGGCGGCAACCCAGCCCTCCCTGGCAAGCATAGAGTACATCTTGATGCTGTCCAGGTCGTTCATCTGGCAGCCGTAGGTGAATATCTTTACAAATCCCTTCATGGCGTTTATGCATATAACCAGAGCGTGTTTCATGTCAATACCATGTGTTTTGTGATAGTTTCCGTACAATGATAATTTCCGGTTGCCATATTCAATAATTTGCCGATAAGGTAAGCTAGTTCTGTTTGCAAGGGAGAGTCGCTTATGGGAAAACAAGGATTCAGTCTTATGGAGGTAATGATTGTAGTAGTTATAGTCGGTATCCTTGCCTCT
>DSAD01000071.1 GCA_011372875.1 Deltaproteobacteria bacterium | reverse complement strand
GTTTCAATGAGAGCCCTTGCCTTGCTGGGCACAACCCCTGCCTTCTGGGGTTCTTCCGCAGAGTTCACCTCGATGAGTATCGGCATGATCTTGCCGTGTTTTTCCGCATGCTTATCTATCATTTCAGCGAGTTCAACAGAATCGACAGTCTCTATCATGTCAAAAATCGGTACGATATACTTCACTTTGTTCTTCTGGATGTGGCCGAGAAAATGCCATGTAGCCCTCTCGCCTATCTCTTCGATAACCTCCCGGGACTCCTGAAGGTAGTTTTCCCCGATAAGGGTTATGCCGCTTTCGATAGTCTGAAGTATCTCCTGGGCATTGCGGGTCTTGGCCGCTGCGACGACCCGGACACCCTGCGGGATTGTGGAAAGTATCTTGAGTACATTCTCCCGGATAGTGTTCATGGGTTTGTTATACGTAAAAGAGCGGGTGTTTTTCAATATACAATATGGATTTGTCAGGAATTCTATTTCTTTCCCGATTTAGACTGTTCAATCCGGTGTGGAAAACGTGTATAGAGTGTTTCGATGAAGATGATTTTCGCATCACTTTGCATTGCTATGACCATGAGCCTGTTTCCCTTCAAGGGAGAATTCGGCAATCTTTGTGATTCAATCGATATAATGCTTCTGAGCTCCGGCCGGATTCAATATCTTGACTACAAAGATGAGCACGGGATTTCATACCGCACAGGTGCAGTGCTTATAGATGCTTCTCCTGAAACGGTCTGGGGCATACTGGAGGATATCGAGAATCTTGGCTCGGTTCTGACACATATCGAATATTACAGGATCAGGCATGGAAGTACGGATCAGGAAAAAGGGGATATTCTTTTAGAGGGGAGATTCGTCATCCCTGATTTTCCTGCCCAGTTTACACTGGCCATGGAGTTTGACAGGACCGGCAAATGGAGAAAATGGCATGTCATGTCTGCCGAAGAAACAGCCTCTTTCAACAAAAAGGGTATAGGTGTCCTGCCTTCCGGCGGGCTTATAAAAGATATGGCCGGATTTGAATATCTGGAACCTTTTGAAGACGGCAAGAAGACTGTTTATTATTATGCCATGAACATAACGAGTACCATACCGATACCGGAATTTATCAAAAACAATATTCATGATGCGGTTTATGCCAGGCATATGGGCATGATCAGGGATATGGCAGAGTCCTTTGCTGAGAATCCTGAAGAAAAAGTAATTGAATGCTCAGGTGATTCAGATGGCACGTAAGCTGCTTGCAGCGGGTCACATCTCACTCATCTCCCCTTGGGGAGATGATAAAAGTAAGGGGGGGGATCAATAAAATGGAGCCCTTGGCGCCTTGCTGTGAGGGGGTTCATTTAATTTTCATGCAAGATTGTGGGAGCGGCTTGAGCCGCTCCCACAGGGTGTGTGATTCTCCGGCTTTAATTCAGATTCGATCAGAACTGAATGCCTGCCTCTGCGAAAGGTCCTTTGAAAGCAGCATCGAGGGTGATATCTTTCACCTTGATGTCGAAACTCTCATAACGGTACCCGCCTGCAATGAATAGCGGACCAAAGGGACTGATTTTAATCCTGCCTATCAGGCTCAGAATGTTGATATTGGAATAGGAAACTCCACGTGCCTCTGCCTCAACAGCCAGCTTGCTGATAGGGCATACCCTTGCCCCGACATACACAAGGGGATATGCAGTCTTGAACTTCTTGGATTCGACAACAATCCCCTGTTTGACCTCGATGCTGGCATCGAGGATTCGGGCGTCCAGCCCCAGTTCCACATTGAAGATGCCGGCACTGGCGAGTTCCAGAAACGGTATGCCGTAGTATAATCCTACATCATACATGTTCAGTGTGAGTTTGGAGTCGAAGTAGTTGTCTGCGCCATAGTACATGTCGCCGAATTTGAATATGCTGTTTTTTATGCCCGTACCGTCGTATTCAAGGGGGGTCGCCATCAGATAAATGTTCGGGAGCAAAGGGATATCCAGTTTCGCTCTTCCGGAAACACGCCAGTCTTTTCCGTATCCGAGGTCATCTTTGATATCAAGGATGTCTCTGGGAAAAATGGGGTCGTTCGAGACCTCGCCTGGTGACGAAGGATACCATGCGTTTGCGGCAATCTCGAAACCAATGGCATAAGACATGGCAGGTAGCAGGAGTGTAATGAGGATAATGCAGAAACACTTTGAATACTTCATTTGGATCTCCTTTTTTCCTGATGATTTAAAAAAAAACGTTTATCGAAGCATTTGTAGATGTATGAAGCGTATTGTTACATATTGCTGCGAAAGAAGCGAGAAACAAATTATTTGGGCCCATAATAAATATTTTTAATTGACAGAATATAACAGTCAATGTATGCACCAGTTCAAACGGAAAGCAGTTGCCGATAACCTTATAGTAAGAGAAGGCCATGTTTGCATACGAAGAGATCGAGAGGAAGAGTATTATAATACTGAGAATACTCAACCAGGCTGGTATCCCCATGGGTGCCAGGCTGATCGCCAGACGTATGGAGGATTACGGGGTCTCTCTGAGCGAAAGGGCTGTTCGCTATCACCTGCAGTTTATGGATCAGAAAGGCCTAACATTGCTTGTCGGCAGACGCGACGGCAGGGTTATCACGGATAAGGGGACAGAGGAACTCAGGAATGCGAGGGTCCACGACAAGGTCGGTTATGCAATCTCCCGCATCGAGATCCTATCGTATAAGACAACCTTTGATGTTGTTCGTCAAGCCGGTAAACTCCCAGTAAATGTTTCTGTTTTTCCTGAGAAGATCTTTACCGAGGCGTTGGATGCAATGAAGGACGCCTTTGACAAGGGTCTGTGCATAAGCGATCTTGTGTGTGTTGCTAAGAGCGGTCAATTTCTGGGAGATATATATGTGCCGGAAGGATTTATCGGTTTTGCAACGGTTTGCAGCATCGTGTTTAACGGGGTGCTGCTGAAACATGGCATCCCGATGGATTCACGGTTCGGAGGCATCCTTCAGATCCTGGACGAAAAGCCTGTCCGTTTTATAGAGCTTATTCATTATTCAGGGACATCGCTTGATCCGTCAGAGGCATTCATCAGTGCTAAGATGACATCCGTGAGGGATGTGGTGCTCAAGGAAGAAGGAAAAATACTTGCTAATTTCCGTGAAATTGCCGGGGTGTGCAGGGAGAATGTCGAAGATATTATCGAGATGCTCGCCAAGGTGGGATTAAGCGGTGTCCTTGCAATCGGCAAGACAGGAGAGATCGTCTGTCAGGTGCCAGTGGATGTAAACAAGGTAGGCATAATTCTAACGGGAGGACTCAACCCGGTGGCATCAGCCCGTGAACAGGGTTTTGAAACAGAGAATTTCGCCATGTCCACTGTCATGGAGTATCAGGATTTGAAGCCGTTTTCTCATCTCTATAAAGAAATGAGGAGATGAACACAGGATATTTTAGAAAGGAGCCTTTATGCCAATAGTAAACAAAGCTTTAGACACTGTGAAAGAAAAAAACCCGGGTCAGCCCGCATTCCTCCAGTCTGTGACTGAGGTTCTTGAATCGCTCAGGCCGGTACTTGACCGTAGCAAGATATACCGGGATGCCAATCTGCTTGACAGGATAACCGAGCCCGAAAGGGCGATCATTTTCAGGGTGCCCTGGCAGGATGACAAGGGGAATGTTCACGTGAACAGGGGTTTCCGTATCGAGTTCAGCAGTGCGATAGGACCTTATAAGGGCGGGCTTCGTTTTCATCCGAGCGTCAACCTCGATATCCTCAAGTTTCTAGGGTTTGAGCAGGTCTTTAAAAATTCCCTGACCACGCTTCCCATGGGCGGCGGCAAGGGCGGTTCGGATTTCGATCCCAAGGGAAAATCAGACAACGAGGTTATGAGGTTCTGCCAGTCGTTTATGACAGAGCTTTTCCGCCACATCGGCCACAATACCGATGTGCCTGCCGGTGATATCGGAGTGGGCGGCAGGGAGATCGGCTACCTTTTCGGGCAATACAAAAGACTCAAGAATGAATTTACCGCAGTGCTTACAGGTAAGGCTCTGTGCTACGGCGGTTCTCTTATACGTCCCGAGGCTACCGGTTACGGGGCTGTCTATTTTGCCCAGGAAATGCTCAAGACCCGTGATGAAACACTCGAAGGAAAGGTCTGCACCGTATCTGGTTCGGGCAATGTTGCACAGTACACTGCGGAAAAGCTCAACCAGCTCGGGGCGAAAGTGGTGAGCCTTTCGGACTCTGGCGGGACAATCTACGATAAAGACGGCATCAATGAAGAAAAGCTTGCATGGGTCATCGAGCTCAAAAATGTTCATCGCGGCCGTATCAAGGAATATGCAGAGAAGTTCGGGGTGGAATATTATGATGGCAAAAGACCCTGGGGAATCCCCTGTGATTGTGCATTCCCGTCTGCAACGCAAAATGAGATTTCCGGCAAGGATGCAGAGATCTTGCTGGGGAACGGATGTTATGTGGTATCCGAGGGGGCTAATATGCCTACAGAGCCTGCCGGTATAGACCGATTTGTCGAGAAAAAGATCCTCTATGGTCCGGGCAAGGCTGCAAATGCAGGCGGAGTTGCCGTATCCGGCCTTGAGATGAGCCAGAATTCCATGCGCCTTTCCTGGCCTCGTGAAGAGGTGGACAGACGTCTGCAGGAGATCATGCAGAGTATCCACAGAAACTGCTTTGAAACCGCTGCGGAATACGGCATTCCGGGAAACTATGTTTCAGGTGCGAATATAGCGGGCTTTGTGAAGGTTGCAGATGCCATGCTCGCTCAGGGGCTTGTCTAGAAACATAATATCAACACCTTAATATAATGAACATGATGCCAGGTTTCCCTTTCAAGAGAGACCAGGTTTTTTTGTATAGTACAGGATAAATATTATCAGCATTTTCATGCTAAAATATCATTTTCAATACTGTCTGAGTAATGATATGAAAGCTTCATGAAAGCTAACCTGTATTGACTCTCAGGCCTGGTTTCACCATGGATGCTTATGTAATGTTTTATACTGATAGAGACGACACAGAGACAAACAATGAAAATTATTTCAAAAAGGATATTCCTGGCCCTGGTTCTTGCAGCATGCATTATCGGTCTTATCGTGATCGCCTTCTATGCAACTGTCAGGATAAGCCCTTCCATGTTGCGCCAGATCGTCGAAAGACAGATAGAGGAGATAACCGGGCAGAAGATCATTGTTGAAGACGCAGATTTCGGAATCTTCTGGCGCCCGAGATTGAGTCTGATCAACATACGTGCCGGCAACCCCGATGAGGGGGGCTACATGGATATAAAGCGTATCGATGCCTATTTCTCGCTGAGGCAGATTATTATCGGGAGGATAGAATTGAGCGGAATCACCCTGAAGCATCCTTCTTTTTTTATCGACTCGGAGGTGCTTTCAGGTCTTGAAGGCCCATCAAAGGGCGCTGCATTGACCAGGGTAATGATCGAAGACGGATATCTGAGGCTTTCTCATGCAGAAAGCGACCTCATTGTCAAGGACATAAACGGGCGTCTGAGTCCATACCGGATCGATTTCAGCGCCTCTATATCAGGGGGAGCAGTGCAGGTACAGGCACTGAATCTTGGTGGATGGAAGGGAACGATATCCTCACACAATATGGATCTTTCAGGAATCAACAGCCGTTTCACAGGGGTCTGTAGTGTTGAATCAGCCTTTGATACGACAGCCTCGAAGATCGACATGTCCCTGGATATCAGTATGGATGATCTGGTTTTTCCCTGGACCACCGACAGGATCGAAAAGGCTTCGGCCAGGATAAAAATACAGGGCGACCATGACAGACTCGACCTCAAGGAGATTTCCATTATAACCCCGGTGGCAGGCCTGTCCGGTCAGGCTGTGCTGAGCCGGCTGAACCTGGAATCAGAAGCGGTCCTTGCGCTGAATATGGAATCCACGCAGTTCGAATATGAACAGGTGGCAAGCCTGCTTCCTTCATTCAGTGATCTTCCCTGGCTAGATACGCTGCTTGCCGAACAGATACGCGACGGTAAGTCAAGGTTTTCCACTATAAGCTACAACGGACCTGTAAAGGGCCTTGCAGACGCACAATCGTTTTTTGATAATGCCTATATTGTTCAGGATCTCATCGGGCAGAGTTTCGGTGCAGGCCATGGGCCGCAGAGAATAACCGATATTTCGGGCAAGGTCATATACGGTAAGGGAGGTATAGTATGCAAAGACCTTTGGGGATTCGTCAACGACAGCAGAATAGAAAACGTAAACCTCCTGTTCAATGACATTGCCATGCCGGTAAGTACGACAACAGTGGAAGTAACGGCTGATATGCCGGTGGACGATTTTGTGGATGCATGGCACTCTGCCGTGGTGCCAAAAGACGTCGATGAACTGCTTTCGCCTGTCTCGAACATCAGCAGCGGAAGGATCAGGGGTAAGGTCGATATAATCTGGGACGATGCACCGGATTCTCTTGTGCGAGCACGCGGTGACATTTCTCTTGAAGACTGTACGTATTCATGGGGACAAAACATGGTTGAGGGCCATAGCGGCACTGTCACGGCGCAGGATTTCAATTCGCCTGTCCGGATAGCGTTTAGCGGAAAGGTAAACGGCAGGGCAGTGCAAAGGTTCGGTGCGGAACTGGAAGAACCTTTCGGGGAGCTGAGATCACGCTATATTTTACAGGCAGACAATCAATTGGATGTGGCTGCGGTAAAACTGGGAAAAGGATCGATGATCCTTATCGAGGGTACCGGAACTGGAGCGTACATCAAGGCAAGAACCGTGCTTGTGACAAAAGAACTCACCATATTCAACACCACCTACAGGCCTGTTGATGGGGAGCTTGCCGCAGAAGGATCACTCTCCGGGACACTGTGGCCAGGGCTTAATATACGTCTTGAAAACCTGGTGCCTGAACTCTCATCAGGGAGTCTTTCCATCTCAGCAGATATTAGTGATGATGCCTTTACAGCTGGGATAAAGGGGATACTCGAGCTGGATCAATTCAGCGTACAGATCGATAAGACCCACCATAGTATGTCAGGCTCGATATCCGCGGACATGAGTTTTTCACAGGGGGTTACATCTTCACTGTCGGGGACCGTTACGTGTAGACACGCCCTTGTCTTTTCCGAAGGCTCTCCGCTGGTGTTCGATGGGACCTTTTCCATGCAGAGGAACACTTTAGCAGCCTCGGAAATGAAGGTGGTATCAGGCGATACAAAGATAACGATAACCTCGGGCACGCTCGACATCGCAAAGCGCCCGTATTTTAACGGAGGTCTCGTCATTGAAGGGATGAGTTTCAATACCGGGGATATTGATAAGAGCAGTATCCCGGATTCATTGGATGCAGACGCATTTATCGAACTGATCAGGCCGAATATCAACGATATCACACTCAATGGCTTCAAGGCCAATACCAGGCTGAAAAACGGGAGACTCACGTTTTCCGATATGATTATCAAAGGGATATACGGAACCGCTCAAGGATCTGCATCAACCGATCCGGCTGGCAGTATGACATTCGACCTTGTTGTATCCCTGAGAAATGCCGGAATCAGGCAGTTTTTTTATGCCGTGGCAAAAGAAGATACCTGGGTATATGGGGACATGGACCTTGACGGCCATATCTGGGGGAGCACCGAGTCTATAAACGGAACACTGGCTTTCAGGGCTCAAAAAGGGAATATCAGAAAATATGCCATGTTTTCAAGAATATTTGCGCTGCTCAATATATACAAGATCATCCAGTATCAGGACCTGGAGCTCACGAGCAAAAATTTTCCATACAATGTCATCTCATCGACATTCACCATTCGCGACAGCGTCATGTCCTTTAATGACTTCTATCTCGACAGCAACTCGCTGCAGCTCTCGGCAGTGGGACAGTACTCGTTGAAAACAAAGGAAATAGATGCCCACATAGGCATTCAGCCGTTTGAAAGCGTTGACAGGACCATAGGCATGATACCGCTACTGGGATGGGTGCTGACCGGAGAGGACAAGAAGCTCATTGTCGTAAGCATGAAGGTGCGCGGTGAACTTGATGATCCCGTTGTTCAGATTGCCCCTGTAGATACCATTTCCAACCCGGTGAAAGAGTCCCTGTTCCGGCTTCTCTCAATCCCTTCCGACATCATCAGAAGATCACAGAAGATACTGCCGGGGAAACAGGATTAATACCGGGATGCCTTATCCAGAAAGAATCCTTCCATCTTCTCTATGAGCGGGCCCAGCGATGCACGTCTAAGCGCCGAGACAGCTACTCCGCCGTACCGGGAAGTTATGGAGATGGCGAACTCCTCATCACACTGATCCGCCTTGTTGAACACCTTGAGCCTGGGGGTATCCTGCAGATGCAGATTTTTGATAATATCATCGACTGCCTGGATACGGTACTCAAGAAAAGGATCGCTGAGGTCTATGACCTCCAGAAGGAGATGTGCATCTTCGAGTTCCTCGAGTGTGGCCACAAAGGCCGCCCTCAGATCATTGGGCAGATCACGTATGAATCCCACTGTATCGGTGATGATTACCTCGATGTCTCTGGGAAACCTCAGGCGCTTGCTGGAAGGATCCAGTGTTGCAAAAGGCATGTCTGCCACGAGCACATCGCTTCTGGTCAGGGTGTTGAGCAGGGTGGATTTGCCGGTATTGGTATATCCTATGATAGAGATGACAGGTACGTTGTTTCTTCTCCTGCGAAGCCTGGTGAGCTTGCGTTTTCTGCTGATGGCGTCAGCCTCCCTCTCGAGCCTTGCAACCCGGTCTTTTGCCCGGCGGCGGTCCACCTCGAGTTTTGTCTCTCCCGGCCCTCTCGTACCGATTCCGCCGGCAAGTCTGCTGAGCGACGGGTTCTTCCCTACCAGCCTGGGCATGTTGTAGCGCAGCTGCGCGAGTTCCACCTGGATCTTGCCTTCCCTGGTACGGGCCCGGCGAGCAAAGATGTCCAGGATGAGCTGGGTCCGGTCTATGACCCTGATGTCTGCGAGATCGGCAATGGAGCGGGCCTGTGAAGGAGAAAGCTCATGGTCAAAGACGAGCAGGTTTGCATCAAGGGAAAGGGCTTTTATGAATATCTCCCTTATCTTTCCCTTTCCTGCCACATACTTCGGGTCGGGTTTCGGTCGCTTCTGTACAACAGTATCCATAACAGATATACCGGCTGAAGCCGCGAGGCTTTTGAATTCTTCGATCTCAATCATGGCGTTTTCCGATAACGAAGGGACGACCGCCACAAGAATGGCCTTGTCCAGTCCGGGTGATGCATCCAAAGATGCATGCATCTTTGAGAAACTCTCTTCTAGGTCCTGGATAAAAGAATGGAAAGGGATATCGATATGGTATGCAGAAACCGGTTTCAGGGTTTTCCATAATTCCCGTGAGTTGTGAGAGGCTACGAGATGCGCCCCATAAGCAATATCCGGATCACCGTTTTCGCGCACAGCGATCGCATGGATCATGTCGAGCCTCAGTTTTGCCAGATCCGTCAGGTCTTCAGAGGAAAGCCCTTCACCTGCAAGATGGGTATGGACAAGCCTGAGCCCCTGAAGACGGCCCGGGTGCATGCGTCTTCGGTTCAGCTTAGGGATCGATATTCCGGTAGAGGTTCCTGCCATGACATATTCGATTATACCCAGCCGGGAGATAAGCAGACCGATCTGGATGCCGGTGCTGCGGGAAAGTCTTGAGAGCTCTGTACAGAGCTCTGTGGATAGTACCGAATCCGGAGAAACCCGCCTCTTGTAGAGCCGTTCGATGGATCTGACTTCAGAGGCCTTGAGCGGCTTGGTGTTTCCGTAGACCTTTTGAATGGGTCCCTCCTTGAATATCAGGCCTTTTCAATAAGGGAAGCATGCATGACAACCTTTGCGCGGTTGTTTACCATCTCGATTAGGATCTTTACACGACCCTCGTCCGAGCCCCATGCCTCGAATACGCCGGAAAGATCTTTCATGGGCCCGGATTTGATCCTCACAACATCTCCGGGCATGAAGTCCACGGGTTTTTTTATAATGCCTGAGCCTTCCTCTTCAAGTAAGTGCAGCCCGGTAATGAATTCCTCGTCTATGGGGATCGGCTGATAATTGTCCAGCAGGATCCTTCGTACCCCCCTGCACCAGCGTATCTTGTGAAACTCTTCCTCGACGGGCTCGACACAGACAAAGAGATAATTGGGGAAAAGCGGATATTTCTTCAATGTTTTTTTTCTCGCGTGATAAACATACTTATGCATAAAAGGCCGATAGACCTTGATCGCAGACTGCTTGAGCACCATACAGGCGAGGTCTTCTTCCTTTGGGTTCGTCTGGATAACATACCAATTCTTCATCTAATCTGCTCCGTGGGTTCTTATAGCTAAAAGCATTACCAGAGTCAACTAGTGTGGACATAACTGGATATTTGATATAGTGCGAAGAG
>DSAD01000253.1 GCA_011372875.1 Deltaproteobacteria bacterium | reverse complement strand
CTGCATGGAGAAAAACTTGCCGTAAACCATGATCATGCGCGCATAGACGGCAAGGCAAAGGATAAGCCTCGGGATGCGGGTTTATCCCATCATTCCCATACTCCTGTTCACACCCGGCTATATCATCGATAAGATATGGAGAACTCTTTGATGGACCTGTTATTACAATGTGTTGACCCGGACGGTACGGACTCAGTTCCTGATCAGCCTTGTTGTAAAAAGGAGAAGGACAATTCCGGCCAGTGCGGTTATAGCGAAGGACAGCTGGTAACCAAACGTACCGGACATATGGCCGAACCCGAAAGAGGCCAGCAGCATGCCAAGGTTGAAGGACCATACAAAAAGAGAACTGGACAGACCCCTCATCCCCGGATAGATATCATCTATGAACAGGGTGTTGAGGGTCGGATAGAGATACCCGTAACCCACGCCAAAGAGACCGGAGAGGAGCACGAGCATGGCCAGACTGTTCAATCCGGAAACCCCAGAGGGAAGCATCAGCAGAAGAATGACACTCACAATCCAGGCAGCCCTTTCCCCGATCCCGTGAAACACCTTATACAGAAAGATCCATACGACAAGGCTTCCGCAGACAAAGGCCACAAAGAATAAGGACGAGTCGGGTATGCCTGTAGTCATGAGATAGGGAGGAAGAAAGATCACTGCGGAGCCGAACACGATACCGAGCACTGCTGTGGCCGTTATATGAGGGAAAGCCCTGCTCAGGGCAAACGCCTTTTTCTCTTCACATATCGATACGCGGGGAAGGAAAAACCCGCAAAAGAATGCAACAAAACCGAAACACCCGGCTGTCAGAAAAAACATATCAAACCCGGCCGTGCGTATGATATACTCTCCGAAGGCAGGCCCTATGGCATGGGTGGAGATATTGAACACAGTCAGGACACCTA
The DNA here is from genome assembly GCA_011372875.1 of Deltaproteobacteria bacterium. Taxonomy (GTDB): domain Bacteria; phylum Desulfobacterota; class Desulfomonilia; order UBA1062; family UBA1062; genus DSAD01. The sequence continues at coordinate 9,539 of DSAD01000253.1, read as the reverse complement.
AAAGGTACCTGCGTGAGGAATCAGGAACAATCTCGAAGACCATTGCCGCTGTGACGCCCAGGGCACAGGAAAACCCCACGCCTTGGATGACACGAAGAACAAGGATGTAAGCGCCTAAGGTCTGAACATATACATACATCGGGGTAGCACCGAACATCAGCAGCGTTCCAAAAATGAACACCTTCTTTTTGTCTGTCTTTTCAGAGACTGTCCCCACAAACGGCAGGGCAATGAGAACGGATATGCTGAACATACCCATGATAAGACCAATATCCGCAGGACCAAGACCCAGATGTACTATGAATTTGGGAAGCAGCATGAGCTGCGAAAAATTCAGAAAAAAGAAGAAGTTGGCTATAAGGAGTACGAGGAAGGACAGGTTCAATCCTCTTCCCATACCTCGACTCTGTCTTTCCACTTGGCCTTGGCCGCATACAGGGCATTATCCGCCTTCCTTATCAGTTCGGCCTTTTCCCCATGTCCTTTTATCAGCGAGCCAACCCCGATACTGACGGTCACCTTCACAGAGGTATCCCCTCCAAAAGAAAACGGGGTCGAACGTACTGATTCACAGATACGCTCGGCCACGCGGGCCGCCTCGTCAGTAGGAGTATCGGGAAGGATCACGGCAAATTCCTCTCCCCCGTAACGTGCCAGGACATCGATATTGCGGACATTGCTCTTAAGAATACCGGCAAGCTGCTTCAGAACCATATCCCCGCACTGGTGACCATAGGTATCGTTGAACTGCTTGAAGTCGTCGATATCAAGTAGCAGCATTGAGATTACACCTTCTTTTATCCGACCGGCACGGGTCACTTCATCGGTGAGACGGTCCTGAAAATGACGGTGGTTATAGATCTCGGTCAGACCGTCGGTAATGGAAAGCTGGTTCAGCTTTTCATTAAGAACCTTAAGTTCTTCTGTTGCCCGGTTCAGTTCTCCGGCACGCGCCTCTAATGCATCCTTTACTTCTGCCATCTCCCACAGGGTCTTTTCCATCTCGGCATTCTTCTCGAGGAGTTCCATTTCCAGCTCTTTTTTTTCCGTAATATCTGAAAAGACCATCAAGGCCTTTATATTACGGCCTTTCCTGGAGATCGCCTGAACATTGTACTCGATGGTGATATCTTCCCCATCCTCGGTCCTGAGCATGCATTCTTTTCTCGGTATCACTATACCGTTGAGAAAGAGTTTTTCAAACTCCTGCCTGAGCTGTTGCTCTTCATGGGGAACGACAAATTTGGTAAAGGGCGAACCCTGTATCTCCTTTTTGGTATAACGCATGATATTGCAGACGAATTCATTGCAGTCGATGATAATACCCCGCGGGCTTATATAGAGAAGTCCTATGGGGGAATCGTCGAATAATTCGGAGAATTTATCCTTCTGCTCTTTCAAGAGCCTTTCCATACGTACCCTGTCATCGATGTTTATCATCATCAGCCAGAGATATTCCCTGCCTTCCCGGCATACCCGGCCTCCATTCATGTGAACGTGAACCCGTCTGCCCGACGAGGAAGCCAGGATTACTTCATGCATGGGTATTATCTGTTCCGGCTGTTCAAGACTCTCCCTGCAGATATTGATGAAAGATTCTCTGTTATCCCTTGATATGAATCCTATTATCTGCCGACCCAGCACATTGGATGCTTCATACCCGGTAAGGGAGTAAAAGTTGTCATTTGCATAAAGGATATGCCCTTTCTCGACAATCAGTAATGATCCTATCGAATGGGAGGCCATATCAAAAAAGAGCTCGGGTGCAGCCTTTTCCGAAATTGTGTTTGCTGAAAGCTCCTGGTCGGTAAAGGCCAGAAGTTCGGCACCATTGAGCATGGTGTTCGTATAGCTGCAACAAAACGGCTCACTCGCTCTTGCAGGCAGATGCACAGTTGACTGTATATTGTCGAATTTTTCAAAAACAGACATGTCCTTGTTCAGAAAATCATCGATATCATCTTCCACGTCAATACCCATCCGTGCGGCAAGGGCATTGCTCACATATATCACCTTCGACTGTTTTAAAAGCAATATATATGGAGAAACAATATCTTGGAGTCTTTCTAAATTAAAGTCCATATACCGTTTGAGCCCTCTGCTATCTCGCTGGCCTGATGCATATCAAAAAGAACCTTTTCGATCTCAGAGCTGATCATCTCTACAGACATGGCATCTTCCAGGATACGTATTATCTCTTCAAGTGTCGCCCCTCCTGTGATCTGCAGAACCTTTTCCGTAAAAGAGAGAAGATCCTCATGCCTGGACCATGGGAACAGAACCCAACGCCATTGCTGCATTACCTTCGGACAATAATCGGCCTTGTACCGGGAATCGGCTTTACTGATAAGGACCGCGGTCCGAATATCACCGACCCTGGGTGTAAGATAGCTGATCACCTCCTCCATAGTGCCGCCTTCGTCGCTGACATCGTCAACCACAAGGACATTCCTATCCGAGAGGTCGACCTCGGGAAGAGGGAATATTATATTCGGTTTTTCAGAGAGTCTTGCATCTCCCAGCCAATGTCCCATCTGAAAGGTACAGATATATTTCTTCTGAAGATAATCCACGAGTATTCTCGCCGGGGCGAGACCGCCGCGCGCAATCCCGACAACCACATCAGGGTCATACCTGGAAGACTTCAATTCGAGAAACACCTCCCAGAGCAGGGATTCAACTTCTTCCCAGGAAATCCTGATTGCCTGGGGAAACGTGTTCTTCAAGATATTATCATCACCCATATCACCGCCTTGATAAATAGTATTTTTCGGAAAAACCTCTTTATCTCTTTAATTTATAGAACATCTCATTTCCGCTATCTATTAAGCATTCGAAACAGTGGTTTGTCCGCGGTTCCCCTCAGGCTGAATTTAATCCCGGAAGAAGCGCCGAGGTTGCCTGCTCCGAGCATATTTCTCATAGCATCTGGCACTATGAGTTCTCCAGTCAGATTGAGCCGCGACATACCCAGCCGGTCTCTCACCCTGACAGCCCCCTGAAGAGTTCCTGAGATATCCCCGTTCAGCTCCGCCTTCTCTATCGTGAGCATGCCCTTATCCATACGCGCGTCGACATCCAGGGCCTTAAAGCTGATCATGTCAAGAGGCAGGTTAGGGATGTTCAGGGGTATTGTTCCATCCCTTACCTGAAGCGACACCGCCCCGTGTGCCTTTTCTATCGAACCCGAAGGTCCCTGGAACTCTCCATGCCCGGTAATGATCCCGGTCGAACGGGCATTGGCAGGGAAAAGCTGTGAAAAGATCGCGGCATCTGCACTTTCGACATCTAATACCAGCTCAAAAGGATCGCCCATGCTCTTAAGAGGGGTCTTTATAAAGCCTTCAATACCTCCGGAGACAAGTCCTGCGGAAATATCGACGCCCAGTTCGCCGGCAAGCAACGGCACGATTCGCGGATGGAAAACAATTCTTTTGGCCAGAAGGAATGTATTGATTTTCAGACCATCGGCAGCCAGCGCCAAGGGAAGGTGTGCATGCATGTGACCGAGCGTCACCTCTGAGCCCAGTGCAGCACTCAACAGATGCTCGAACCTGTCCTTGAGCAGGTCATAGGGAAACCGGAAATACACGAAGATTATGAGGCAGAACAAGGCATATACAATAAATCCAGCCTTGGTCCGGAAAGAATAATCTGTCTTGACCCTACCCATAATGTACTACCTGGAATGTCACATCAAGATTGTTGTCCCTTTCCACACGCCTAATATGCAACCGCTTTATTCGAAGAGGATCAGGACAGTTCTCTATACCGTACAGCAGAGAGATGAGATCCTCCTGGTATATACCGCGAATCTTCACCTCGACCGACTCCCGCGATGATTCAGCTGCATCGATGATTGGTTTCATATATTCAATACGGTCATTGACCCCGCTTTTGGATGCAAGCTCCTCGAGAAACCCGAACAGGGTGAACGCCTTGTTGTCGGTCCTTGAGCCCGGCCTTGCAGCGAGTTCAACCGATTTAATCGCGGCTGAGAGTTCAAAGATCGATCGCAACTGCCCATCCTTGTTCCTGATGGCGGTATTGGTATCGGCCCTGAAATCCAGAAAGGGCATAAGGATACCTGCAATGAGAATAAAAGCAGCGACAAAGATTCCACCTCCAAGGACAATCATCCTTTCCCGCTTAGAAAGACTGATAAAGCGATCTATCTTTTGCATACAAGTTTTACATTCACCCTTTGATTTGTCTTGTCCACGTTCGCTGTTATGATCTTGACCTCAGTCACAAACGGCAGTGAAGAAAGTGCTGTCTTGATCTTCTCGACATTGTCATATGACTTGGTACTCCCCGAGATGGTTATGCTGGTCTCATCCAGGGTGAAATTGTCGAGCGCCACATCGATATCCTTTGAAATACTGCCGCTGATATCTTTAAGGATCTCCAAAGAAGAGTCGTTCTTTCCTGGGTCACCCACCCCGGATTTGCCCGTCAGCCTGCCAAGATGCTGCTCCATCTGTTTGACAGGATCCACCATGGGAGTCCCCTTAGGCATGACCGCGGTAAATTCCTGCCTGATCTTTTCTGTCAGATCCTGGTTTACCTGAGCCTTTAAATATGTATCCAGACCTATGGAAATAAACCACAGCAAGACAAGCGCGGCACCAACCTTTGCCCAGACACCCGCATATCCCTTAAGCCACTCCATCCTTCTGGTATATGAAAGGTCTCCCTGGCGGAAATTTATGGTATCTGTCCTGTCGATTGCCCTGCATGCCAGCGATACAGGAAGAAAATGAACCAGAATATCCTCGACAGGGCCTTCGAAAAGTATCTCTTTGAGCTCAGGGATCTCGGTTGAGATCTCCCCTGCCTCCTCGAAACGCGAGGAAAGGTCTTTTATGTATCGGGCATAGCCGAGAGGCACCAGGACCGTCTCTTTGTGCCGGGATCCTATATGGTGCAGCGAAATGAGAACCTCTCTAATATAACTATCGAGGTCTTCGGAGGAACAGACCCCCTCGGGGACAAGATCACTCACATCCACAGGGGAATCCTTTTTCTCGGGGTCAACAGGGCTACAGAGTCTTTCAAAGCCATAGGGGAATGCCCCGACATACCTTAGGTCCTTGCCTTCCAGTATGGCAAGAGAGGTTTCGCGCCATCCCATATGGAGGAAAAGATAACTTTTATTTCCCTGAAGATCGAAGATGTTGCGGGCGCCCGCAACCAGAGCGGCACTTGGCGAGTCGATTATCTCGGGATCGAGTCCGGCAGCCTTGATCTGATCTATGCGGTCTTGTACCGACGAGCGTCTTGCAGACAGCGCCTCGACACGGAACAGCCCTGCATCGTCACGACCCAGAAGCACAAAATCGACGATGATACTGCTGTCGAGAACTGGCAACAGGGTCTCAACTTCAGAGCCGATGGTATCGGCAACCTTTTTACGGTCTGAAAACGGCCTGAGAAGAGAACGATACATGATCTCGTTTTCGCTCAGGAATGAGACACAGGTGTCTGGAACAACATCCAAGCCCCCTGTAAGATCTTTTATTTCCCGTGATATACCCTGTTCCCGGATGTCCGCCTGTCCGCCTTTGCGTCGCGCATGAGAGAGTTTCTCCAGCACGAACTCCGTCATGCCTGTCTTTAGCAGACATGACTGCACGGTAACATCATCCCAGCAGACGCCCAATGTATATCTTGCCATTATCCCTATCCCGCCTCGGCTTCAGTAAATCTTATAATACACTATTTGGGGCTTGTTGTTAATGCGTTGCAGATAAGCCCTGATATTTATCTGTGCACCTGATGGCATAGCGCCGTTCACCTCCGCTGAGAATCGCGAACTCTTGATATCTATGACCTTCTTGATCCATGTCATATCTTCGGTAGTATCGCTGAAATCAAGCCCGTCGATACATCCGTAGTTCTCCTGGAGAAAAGGCCTGCATCCCTTGATACTGTCAACCACGTCCTGGCTGATAAGTTCCGACATTGTCATAAGCACCATATCCGAGGCAGTATTGAGGTTAATCTTACCCCCTGAGCCTACAGTAATATAATCCGCTATACCCTCATAGTCTTCCGTACCATAATAATACTCGGATTTCATCCCCTTGATAAGCAATATCTCCTCGGGTGTATCCATAGGGCCGTTTTTACAGACATACGGGACATCGAGCGATTCGTAATAATCACTCTCGGCCCCGAAGGTGGTCTCATCGTCAGGGTCAAGCCAGTCGATCAGGGCATTGACCAGATCATCGAGTTCATCGTCGGCAATGTCTATCTCGAGCAGATCAAAAAGCCTCTTGAACTGAAGTGTCCTGAATTCCTGTTCCCCGCTCAGGATCAGGCTGTTGATATCAATCTTGCCCGTCTCATCGACCAGGGTACCGGTAAACACCGGTCCTTCAAGAAATGCCGATGCAGCCATGGCATAGTCTGAGAAACCACCCCAGTCTTCATCTTCAGAATCATATGAAGCATCGTCGTTTGCCAGAATCACGATCGCAGCCTCGATACCTGCCCGGGCGATATACTGGGCCTGAAGAGAATCCCGGAAATTATAGGCAAGCTCCATCTCGATACTCTGGTCCGCACTGAAATTAACCACCATAACGGTAAGAAGTGCAACAATGGACAAGACCAGCAGAAGTACAACACCCCTTGAATCTCCAAACAGCCATTTCACAGGGTGTCACCCTTGAGCCTTTTTCAGTTGTACGGATGACAGAACCAACGAGGCAACTCCTGTAAATTCAGAGTGTTCCTCTCCGATTGCAAAGGTAATGGTCACTCTGACCTGATACGGAAGATACAGTGCAGAATCAAGGGTCCATTCCTCCTGCTCATTGAAATCTTTGTCGATATACACAATATTCATGGCGATCACGTTTTCCGCCAGTTCCATTTCCCTGCCTGAAGTGGTCATATCATAATGAAAGGTACAGTCATCCTTCCTTATAAGATAATACCTATCCTGCGATTCCTCCATCTCCTTGAGAAAGTATCCCACCTCACAGATCCCTCCGTGAAGCGAGGGAAGGCCAAGATCTGTTGTCGTGGTAAGATATATGCTGTCCTTGTCCTTTCCGTCTTCAGTGGCATTGATGCCCACAAACCTATACAGTGATATATCGTCATCGGTCATCTCCCGGTCGGCCGAAGGAACATAAGCGCAGGAAAGATCCTTGATGATGCGGTCCATGACGATCCGGACCATCTGATACGTCTCCTTATAGTGACCGACGGATTCGATCCTCCTGTGCGATTCGAAAAAGGTCATATTGACAATGGTCAGGGCTATGGCCGCAATGGCAATTGCCAGGAGAAGTTCAATAAGGGTGAAGCCCCTAGTCGGCGGAAAGAAATGAGATGAATCTGGTCTCATATTTGCCCTCCTTGCCCCAACTGATATTCAGGATGTATTTATAATAACCGCCTAGCGCTGTAGGTTCGATCTCCTCGGTATATGCATATCCTGTATAATCTTCGCCGAAATCGCCGGAATCGTTGCCCGTGATTATCGAGTGGTCAGCCGAAGTAATCCGGGCGATTCTTTCCTGTGCCAGCAGGGTAGAGGTGGTGATGAATTTCGAACGGACAGACATGTCGATCCCCTGGGTTTCGGCTTTCAGCAGCCAGAGAAAGGTGATGCTCAAGATAAGCATGGCTATGAGCACTTCAATAAGGGTAAAACCCCTACCCATAGGAAACCTCTACATAATGGTCGTATATCTTCAGATTCCCGGAAAAGGGCTTTATTACCATGGTATACGTCTTCCTGAAGCCGCCTTCCAGGTAGATGACCCCCTGTTCAACAACCCCTTCAGGGGTTATCAGTATATCCATATGTCCCTGATATCTGGAACTCTGATACGGGCTCTTGATATTCTTGAACACGACACCCCTGGGAAGGGCCTTTTGTTTCACCAGCTCGGGGATCAACCCGGAACTCTCGGGCCTGGGATAGAAACCAATCGACGCATTATCGATGTCAAAACGCACATAATAGGCCCTGTGCTGGGTCACTGCCGTGGACCGGGCAAACTGAAGCATGGTCAATATGTCCCGGGCAGCCTTGTCCATGGGTGATGTCGATATTCCGGTATAAAGCCTCGGCCCTATGTATCCCAGGGTTATGCCCGCAATGGCCAGAATGATGACCAGCTCAAGAAGAGTGAACCCTTTAATTCCCGGTCTCAACTTCCCAGTTCCCGATATCCTGGTCTTTGCCTTCCCCTGAGGGCTGTCCGTCCGCGCCATAAGAAAACAGATCAAAGCTGTTTGTATTTCTTACCCCTGGGTTAAGGTAAGCATAATCGTTTTTCCAGGGGTCTTTCGGAACAGTGGATTTATCCAGATATCCACCTTCCCGCCAGGTCTTGGGAATATTGCCGGTAGAGGGCTTCTCCACCAATGCCCTAAGCCCCTGCTCCGTGGACGGATATTCTCCATTGTCCAGCCGGTACATGTTCAGGGCATTCTCCAGTGCCTGGATCTGTATCCTTGCCTGGGTCTGCCTGGCCTCTTCAGGCTTCCCCATTATCCTGGTACCGACATATGTGGCCAGAATACCCAGTATGGCAATGACAACGAGCAGCTCCAGAAGCGTAAACCCTTTGTTTCTCATAGTAATTACCCCTTTCTGTTTATCGTACGACAGTACTCATCTCCAGCATGGGCAGGAGAATTGCTAGAACAATAGATCCTACCAGCAAACCCATGATAACAATCATGAGCGGCTCCAGAACCGAGGTGAGGCCTGCCACGGATGTTTCCACATCCTCTTCATAAGCGTCTGCCGCCTTTATAAGCATCTCTTCAAGAGTACCGCTCTTTTCCCCGGTTGCTATCATATGTATGATAATAGGCGGGAAAACCCCGGATTTCCTTAAGGGTGAGGCTATGCTGGAACCCTCCATCACCTCGCCGATGGAATCCTCTATGCATGCCTCCATGACCCTGTTCAAGACAACGGTCTTTACAATCCTCATGGAATCGATAATCGGCACACCCGAACTGATCAGCGTCCCTAGAGTACGGGCGAACCTGGCAACAGATATCTTTTTGTAGAGTGATCCATAGACCGGCATTCTCATCATGATACGGTCATATCTCATGGCACCCTTTTCCGTCTTCTTCCACTTTGTCACCAGATATATGCATACTCCTGCGATAATGATAAGCAGCCACCACGCGGCACCAAGAAAATCGCTCACCCCTATAAGGATTCTTGTCGGCAGGGGAAGCACCTGATTCATGTTGTCGAACATGCTTATCACCTTCGGGACCACAGAGGTCAGCAGAAAAAGGAGTACAACCATGGATACGAAAAAGAGCACGATGGGATAGACAAGTGCAGCTCCAACCTTAGAGCGCAGACGGTGCTGTCCCTCCATGAACTCTGCAAGCCTTATCAAAACCACATCCAGTGCCCCACTGGCCTCTCCCGAGCGGACCATGTTTATGTACAGTTCAGGGAATATCCTCTTGTGCTGGGCAAGTGCATCGGCAAAAGACATCCCCTCATTTACGCTGTCGCGGACCTGTGCAATGGTTTTCTT
>DSAD01000274.1 GCA_011372875.1 Deltaproteobacteria bacterium | reverse complement strand
GGTAACTCGGGGATCGTTTTCGCTGGCCCATTGGGGGCCTGCCTTCTCGGCATCCTGCCTCATAGACCTGAATTTGATCACCTTGAAGTCTTTCCCGTCTTTTCCCACCCTGTGCTGAAGATAGAATATGGGCCCGGGTGATTCCAGACGAATGGAAACAGCAGTAAGGAGCATGATCGGTGAAGACAAGACCAGACCTATTAGGGCAAAAAAGATGTCGAAACCCCGCTTGATCACATCCTGAAACTGCGAACTCAGGAAACCCCGGGTAAAGATGATTGAGCTGGGGCGAATTTCCTCTACCAGAATCCTTCCTGTTATATTCTCATAAAAGGTAGGTGCATCTATTACATCGCAGAATGCGAGTTTTATATTAAGAAGATCATCAATGGGCAGGGTCCCTCTCCATCCGTCAGGGGCAACAACCAGTATGTCCGGATCGATATTCTTTGTAACCGTGTACAAATCCTTTACATCACCCAGGCATTTGGAAGGCAGATCCCAATTGTTTCTTCCGATATATCCTTCAAAGATTACGGGGTATCCGCCCGAACGCATCTGCTGAAACAGGAATTTTGCATTCTCCCCGTCACCAAGGATTACTACACGTGTCCCGGTATTATTTGCAAACTTGAGTTTCATATACCCAAGCCTCAGCAAGAACGAGGCGCCAAGACCGATACCAAGCGCTATGAGCAGTACATCCCTCTCAAGCCCGATTACAGGAAAGATGTAATAGAGTACTGCCAGAGCTATCAGGGTAATCCCTCCTCCAAGAAGAATGGATGAGGTAAGCTCCGATGATCTTCTCCAGTATCGCCAGTTATACAGGTCCTGGAAATAAAAACAAATGACAGCTACACCGGAATAAATAAGCGCCTTGACCAATAATAATTCATCAGGAAGGCACACTTCGGGCAGCAGCCGTTGCAGATACTTTGCAAGGAATACCGATCCTGCGGTTATAAAGATATCGATAAGCAAAAGCAGGGCTATTGAATATACATTCCTTGTCATGATCTACACAATCGACACAATGTCATTTAAAATTTAGCGATTATCATACATATACCCCTCAAGATCGCCCATGTACTTCCCGGTAAATATACAGGTAAGATATTTGCAAAAGCAAATGGGACCCTCCCCATTTCTAAATCGGGGCTATACAAAAAATTACATTACAATATTCCTGTCTTTGTTGGAACAGAAAATCCCTCATCTCATATATTGTTCTGCGGCCTTATCTCTTTTCCTTCATCGACAACTGTGCTATCTTCTTCTTACCCAGAATAACCGGAGGTATTATGAAGAATTATTTCTGCATCTTATTGATAATAACACTTTGTTCAATCGCTTTTACCGGTTGCAGTAAAAGCCCTGAGGAAAAAAGGTCTGCTTATCTTGAAAGCGCCGAAGAATACCGGCTTTCGGAAAAATATGCCGAGGCGGCAATACAGTACCAGAACGCTCTTCAGATCGCGCCTGATGATGTCGATACGCTCATAACACTCGGAGAGGTTCAGCTTAAACTGATGCGGGCAAATGAGGCATATAAGGCATTCATGCGAGCCTCTCAGTCCGATCCGAAAAATATCAAATCACGGGAATATCTTGCCTCCATGCAGCTTCTTGCAAAGAAATATGATCTCGCATCAAAACAGGCATCCGAAATACTTCAGATTGATCCTGCAAACTCTACGGCAAAAGAGATGCTTGCCCAGGCCATGTTTCACAGCGGCAGCCAGGAAGAGGCAGTTGGGATCATGGAGGAAGTCCTGCAGGCAAGTGATCCGAGTGAGGCCACGCTTATTAATGCAATCCAGATGTTTCTGGTTATCGGCCGCATAGATGACGCACTCGATCTTGTTTCAAAAGGCACATCGATTTATCCCGATTCAACGAGAATACGGTTTCTGGCCAGTGACATCTATGTATTCAAAGACAATATCGAACTTGCAAGAAAATGGGCTCAAGACGCATATCATGCAGGTGGTGACGATATAAATGCAGGGCTCGCCCTTGCCCGTTTCTACGTTGCCCATAACATGGACGATCTCTTCAATACCCTGATCTCAGAGTTGAAGACCAGATTCCCCGATAATCCCAATACCTATATGCTGGAGGCAGGGATTATCCGCCAGAAAGGCGATCTGGACAAGGCTCTTTCTATAGCCCAGAAGGCCAGGGATCTGGATGATTCAACCCTGGCCAGGACCTTGATCTCCCAGATCCTTCTGGAAAAGGGGAATATCGAAGAAGCAAAACAGCTCCTCATGAAAGCCGTCGAAGAGGATCATAAGGCCATCCCAACCAGGATCCTTCTTGCACAGATATATGTCGAGCAGAAAGATCCGGCAAGCGCCCTGGAGACTCTGGATGTACTGATCCAGAATATACCGACAAGACCGGACGTTGCAACAACAGCGGCAAAGGCCTACCTTATGAAAGGGGAGGTACTTCGGGCACGGGAGCTCGTTGAGAAAGCTTTGCAGGAGAACAGGATAAACCCTACGCTCCACGCGATGATGGCAAGGATATACTTTGCTCAGCAGCAATACAAAGAAGCACTGGCAGAGGTTGATCTTCTTGTGAGCAATTCCATTGTCCTGTCTGATATCATCTATATCGGTGCCCTGTCTGCATTCAAGTCAAACAAGGAAAACCAGGCCCGTCCTCTCGTTGAAATTCTCAAGAAGGGCGCTCCTGAGGCCTGGCCCACTCTTCATGCCGAGACCCTGCTGGCACTTTTTGAGAGAGACAGCAAACAGGCATACAAACTATCTCTAGCGGCTATGGAGCGTTACCCTGAAAAGCCAGAGGCATTGACCCTCTATGTTGCCACTGCCTCTGCGATGATTCAAAAAGAGGAAATCGTCAGGAAGCTAACCAGTGTATGTGAAAAAGTCAACACCTCTGCCTGCCACATGATCCTTGCCGGTCTTCATGAAAGCTCCGGCAATAAGGATGAGGCATTGAAACGGATCAAAGAGGCTATAAAGCTAGAGAAAAACAATCAGACCCTCTATCACGCACTTGCACAGTTCTATGCCAGAAACGACATGACCAAAAAGGCCCTTGATGAATATACGGACATCCTCAATAAAAACCCCGACGACCTGAGAGCAGCCATGATGCTCGCCCTGATAAACCAGAACCGGGGCAGAACTGCAGACGCTAAAAAGGTGTATGCATATATCCTGGACAAAGAACCGGAAAACGCCCTTGCTGCCAACAACCTGGCATGGATCCTGGCTGAAGAAGGAAGCAGGAATGATCTGAATGAAGCTATGAGGCTTGCGCAGGTCGCCAAAGACAAATTTCCCGAGGATCCCCGGATTGCCGATACTCTCGGGTATGTATACCTCAAGAGAGGACTCCTAGACAATGCCCTTGCCCAGTTTCAGCTCGCCCTCGAAAGACTCCCTGATGAACCTTCCGTCAATTATCACAATGCCCTTGCACTGGCAGAGCTGAACCGGGGGAAAGAGGCGATCCATTTCCTGGAAAAGGCCCTCGACACACAAACAGTCTTTGAGGAGAAGAAACAGGCACAGGACCTTCTGGCAAAACTCCAGGCTGAGATCAAGGAATAACACACTTTGCGCTAAAGGTGAATTTGCTGCAGGACAGTGCAATATATCACATTGCGAGAATACCCACAGCTGTAATGGCCGCAGTGACAGAGCGCATAACTGTCCTGCCCATACTGACCGGGGTACATCCGATCCTCAGCATTTCCTCCATCTCATAAGGGCTGAACCCTCCTTCAGGCCCTATGAAAATGCCGGTGTCCGATCCTCTTAAATCGTACAGAAAACGATCAGCGCCCTGAGATGCAATGAGCCTGACCGGCCAGCTCAGACAACCAGTACTGATGCACTGGGTCAATAGTTGTGGTTCATGAATAACAGGGGTATCCCTTCTTTCACACTGTTTCACAGCCTCTTGTACGATGTTGATCCAACGATGAATCCTGTGATCGGATATCATACGGATATTCGATCTTTCCGCTATAACAGGATATATGCCTGCAACCCCGAGTTCTGTTACTGCCCTGATGAGCAGATCCATATCCTTGAAGTCGATCACGCTCATACCCAGGTGAACCCTTGGCACCCCCCTTTCAGAAAGAACCGCTGACGAGTGAATCTCCAGAAAGATCTTCTGCTGCTGCATGGAGGTAATCCTGGCTTCATATCCGAGATGACTGTCACGAATAGAGAGTGTATCCCCTACCCTCTTTCGCAGAGGTCCTTTGATATGACCGGCATCCCTGCCTGCAATGACTGCACAATCCGAGTCAATTATTTCAGCAAAGAATCGAGGCATGACAAAGTATCCGGGGCTTTCACACAACGAGTCCTCTTAAGAATGCAGCGCAGGCCTCAGGCGGCGTGGGATTGATATAAAGGTCTGTTCCCCACTCAAACCCTGATCTTATTTTGATCTGAGGGAAAATCTCCATGTGCCAGTGATAATATTCATCGTTATAGTTCCCTAACGGGCTGGTATGAATAATATAGTTATATGTTGGATTACTCAGGGCAATGTCCAGCCTTGAGAATACATCCTTGAAGATCGAGGCCATGTCGCTCAGTTCCCTGGGTTCAATCTCATCAAAGTGCGCACAATGTCTCTTTGGAAGTATCCATGTCTCGAAAGGCACTCGCGGCGCAAAAGGTTCAATCGCGACAAACATTCTGGTCTCACTTACTATGCGTGTTTCGATCTGAGCCTCCTGCCTGATCACATCGCAGTAAATACACCGCTGCTTATTCTCGAAATGTTTTCTGGATCCGTCGATTTCATCCGATATTGCCCGTGGGACTATGGGCAGGGCCATCAGGAGAGAATACCCGTGAGACAGAGTCGCACCTGAGGCTGCCCCGCAATTTTTATAGATCTGGACATATTTGATCCTGCTGTCTCTCCTCAGGTCAATGATCCTGTCCCGGTAGGCCCAGAACATATTCTCCAATTCCTCGGCAGTCATATCCGCCTGCCTGACACCATGCCTTTTTGTCTCAATGATTACCTCGTTTGCACCCACACCCGTTATCTTGTCATAAACCCCTTCACCCATGCGCCTGAAATCCTCCTCCACCACAAGGAGCGGTGAACGGTTCGGGATAACCCTCAATGCCCATCTGGCATCATTGGGATAGGAATCTGACGGCCTGTTTGCAAGGATCTCCGGGGGACAGAGATGCTCGTTGCCGGGGCAGAACGGACAGAAATCATACTGGGATACCCTTTCAGTCCCCGGTGAAACATCGGGAGTACGAATGGGATCATCACTGATGATCACCCACCTGTTGACAATCGGATCTCTTCTCAACTCTGACATATCGCTTCCATCCTTGAGCGTATCTCCGGTATGGGTTGCGAGCCTCTTCTCGAGAAATATATGCTCCACCCCTGAAATGTCTTTTCAAACCCTTCCTCGCTCTGGGATATACATTCAATGGGGACGATACAGATATCCCAGGGGGAATCCGATTCAACAGACAGACAGACCCCCTTTTCCGTATCAGCAACTGTCACCTTCCTTGCACTGAAACTGCCTCTATTCTCAACGAGCACCACATCGTCGACAGAGGGCATCTGTTCAGAGACAGACATGACATTACATTCCACGACAACCCAGGAATCTTCCTTTGCCTGGTGTATCGCATGAGATACCGCAACTGTGTTCTCAGCGTAAAACAGATATGTCTTGTCAATGGCAATGTCCTTGAGCCTTCCCCTGAAAACAAGCTCGAGCCGCCCCTGATCCTGAACGGTCGAAGCAAGCTCAAAAGGTATCGGGGTTTCATCCGCAGAGCCTATCTTGTTCATCTTTAATATAGTCTCTACTGAAGGGGTATCTTCAAGATAATGGGTAAGGAACGAATATTTCGGATAAAGATCATAGACGAGCAGATCCTTATATCCGTCTGCAACCACACGGGGAATATCATGAATCGACAAAGGTTCGCCGGTTTCGGGTATATCATGTTCGGCCCCGGCATCGATGATATCCTTATGATATATCTCCGGGTGCCGCATCAGGATATTCGAAAAATTGTACGCTGCAGGCTTGAACTCCAGGCCAAATACCGATGCGCCCCAATAAGGAGAGATGTAGCAGTTTATATCTTTACCGGAAACGAGCACCTCTTCCTTTCCATCCAGATCATGATCTGTCACCTCGACAATCCATGGTGTGCCTGAAAACCGCTGCCGGTCAACAATCGCCTCTGCCTTGAGCAGATGCTCGTAGATCGCATGCCGCAATGAGGAGATATATATCCCCCCGAAAAGACCGTGCCAGTACGCACAGTTGCACTGAGACATAAGCAGGTGATCAAGGGCATCTTCCGGCTCATTATACTGTCTGACAAGGGCGCTTATCTTCAGCATTTTCTTGTGCATCAGGTTTGATTCGGGATACTTGGCAAAGAAATTGTCCCACATGCCGCCTCTCAAGAACCCGCGGAGTTCTTTCCATTCATCCTTTTCCTTTGCCTGTTTCACCAGATCCTCATAAACCCTTCCCTGTTCTGCGAAAAGGCTCCATTCCATCATCTCCTGATATGAAGCGGTGGGAAGATAGATCCGTCCCCGCGGAGGACATGTATCGATGACCCGGCAAAGAGGTACGATCTCGATATCTTCAGACGCCCTGATAATCTCGTCAAAGAACCTTCTCAACCATCCCTCCTGGATAACCCACTTATGGGTTCCCGGCCACATCCCGAATTTCTCGCCGTCATCTCCATAGGTAACGACTTGAACCCCTGACCGCTTCATTTCCATGAGATATTCAACTACCTCGTGGGGCTGCCTGAAGGGGATAAGGTAACGAAGATTCATATCCACAGGAAATACCTTTAACGAATACCCTTCCCGTTCTGTAATGTAATACCCGTGGACATCGCTCGCAGACAGGCCTGCAGAAAGAAAATGACTGTCGTCTAAAAGTGTGTATTCCACTCCTGACCCGGCAATCTTCTCAGGTACACCAGGGTCCCATATACGCTCGGCACACCACATGCCTGTGGGGCTGACGCCGAATTTATCTTCACAATAGCGCCTCGAATATGCAATCTGAGAAATGGCGTCGACCTGAGGTATGACCGGGAGTATCGGCTCGTAGAACCCTCCACCCATAATCTCTATCTGGGAACGTTCAACCAGCTCGGAAACCAGTTCAAAGAATTCCGGTTCGTTTGCCTCAAACCACTCGAGAAGCGGGCCGGTATAATGCAGTGTCATTCTGATCTGCGGGTAGTCCTTGAGTATCCTCAGCAGGGGGAGATAGCAGTCTTGAGATCCCTTGCGAAATACAGCGGGGAAATTTCCAACAGGCTGATGAGAATGAACACAGAAAGCCAATCTTATCTTTTCAGACATGCCACATCACCTTTTCAAAATCGTTATCAGGAATTACCACAGACAGTAATCCGTTTGAAGGATGCCTTTCAACCTCAAGCCCTTTTTCCATGAGACACAACGAGAAACGTATACGCTGCTTGGGAACCGCTCCAAGCTTTATGAACGGTATCTTGAATTCCAGGACCCTGTCATAGGCAACACTGTCAAGATGATCTGCTGCCTCAACCGGATTATCACATGGCCTGGCCAGAATCATCTGTGTTTTTTCGGCAAGATGTATGGTAATTCGGACAGGTTCGGGAGAGAGTACATTCATCTGCACGGTCATGTCTTCCAGGGCATTCAGAAAATCCATCCTGATATAGAGATACTGCATATCAAACCCGAAATAGATATACGACAGATACTGCTGATGACTGTACATACTCGCCGAAGCGCTTGAAGCGACATAGTACCCTGCCTTGACCCACTCATAGAAGTGCGAAACCCTGCCATCGATCACCGGGTGAATGAACCCGACAGGCATCTTTTCCGGCGCTACATCATGCGGGGTGATAATGCTCTGCGAGAGTTCTTCCGGAGGAATGTCGTCATGGAGCTTGTAACAGTTTGCCAGGTGCAGCCTGAAGAGCCTGTCAAACTGTTCGTCATTTACTGTTACGAAGTCATCACCATACCACCAGAACCAGTCACTGCCCTCTGCAATATAGATCTCTTCCCATGCAAGCGGCTTAGCATCCGGACCCTTTGACTCCACATAGCGTCTCGTACGTGCGAGATACTCCCATGCCTTCCTGTCTTCTTCATGACCTATCCAGATGGCAAAATTATGGTTGATCCAGCTTCCTGTATACAGATTTTCTATGCCCTGGCCGGGCGGATTGTCCTTGAGAAAGCCGTTGAAGGTCGATGTACGTATGCCGGGGGTCGATTCCAGCTGCCCGTACAATCGTCTGAGAAAACCCTCGCCGCTGTCGGCATAATATTCCCAGGGATTCTCACCATCTAAGATAATCGAGATAAAAGGGTTAAAATCATAGGCCCTGGAGCCTTTGCGTATATTGTCCAGATGGTGCATGAAATCGTCTGCAGCCTGGTCAGGCTGATTCTTTGCATACATGAACCCGATATGATCTGAGAGCGGCCTGTCTCTGAAGAACAAGGAGATCGGCGATTTACCAGAGGCCATCACATAGGGTTTATACAGTTTGGCCCCGGTACGTGACTGTTTGAGACTCGCAAAAAGTATCGCTTCGTCCGATGCAGACCACGCGATGCCGTGCTCCCCCATAAGATCGATCATTTCCGGACAGACAGAACCTTCTGAAGGCCACATACCTTTGGGGGCATCGCCAAAAAGCTCCTTGTGAAACGATACCGCCTTGACTATCTGGGCGTTGAGATCCTCGGGATGCGAAAAGGCCTCATCAGGCAGCGGCGTTTCCAGAGATCTCAGGGCATATCCGACGTTCATCACCAAGGGCCCTATGGGATGATAAAAGGGTGATATGGTGATTTCTATGCGCCCCTCTTCATAGGCCTTGCGATACAGCGGGATGATTTTTTTCATGATCTCAATGTGAAAATCAAGAAGATAGCGCTTGTCCGACTCTGTAAAAGACCGGCCCTTTTTGATAAGATCCCTGATCCCCTTGTTCTTTCTTGCAGTAAACCCTGTCCAGGTGAGGTTGTTCAGAACCTGAAGATCGAGGATATCCTGATGAGAGAATTTTTTTACAATACCATCGAGATCTTTGGCATTTTTTATCTCGCCTCTCTTCTCGAAGAGAGAAGCATACCGGGGAAACGGCGCTATCATGGTCTGGTAGTTGCACATAAAGAATCTGGACACGATGTGCTTCTTTTCATCGCCGCTGAGATCATCCGGGGCTTTCTGGGAAAGATAGAACTCCGTGTCCCGATGACCATTATCAGTATAATCAATAATCTGCGCCAGAAGAGACGGTACAAGGTTGAACGTGGAGCGTATCTTCGGATATTCTTCGAGCAGGGCGATCATGTCGTAGTATCCGCGGACCGCATGAAGCCTTACCCACGGCATCAGATATGTTTCAGAAACCGGGTCTTTGTAATATGGCTGGTGCATATGCCACAAAAACCCGATCGCTATCTCTTTCATAAGATTCCCCTCATAAATACAGATTCGGAATACTATCTATCATAACAGATCATCCGCTGTTAGCAATATAGCCAACCCAGGATGGATGACCGGCACTCAGCCAAGACAGCTACACAATCAACCCGCTCAGTCCACTGACTTAAGTTCGCTGGTATAGGTGCTCGTGATCAAAACAGGATCACCAGGGCCTGTTATCTCTGTTTCATAATCAAGTTCGATCTTTACCAGACCCAAACCTTCTGCATACCATTGATAGCCTGTAAAAACAGATGTTGTGATGGTATAAGGATCAGTATCCTCAATTGTCTTAACCGATTCCCCCGAGATCTCGAAGCGCAGACACTCGTACGTACCGGCGGTTATTGTGATTGTCTCAGTTGCTTCAGGGATGATTGTGGACTCAAACTCGTACAAGCCTTTCAGCTCATCGGGAGCTGCAGTAGAAAACAGGAAATCATCCTGAGTCTTTGAGTAATTCCAACCTGGAAGAACAGGATCGGGTTCATCATTGCCGGAACGTATACTGAATTCAATAGTGGAAAACAATGAAAGATCATCGTGAATGATCTCGGTGCCGTCAGACAGGGAATAATATGTATATCCTGCATCAACACCGTCTTGAGTAGATGTCTCGAGCAGGTACGTGCCTGAAATATCGTCCCCGTATAAGTATAACGTGTATAGATTTTCATCAACCTGCGTAAACGTGCTCACCCTTTCATAATCGGTCTGCACAGGAGCCCCTTCATCCACAGCCTGAACCAGAGAATCATCATAGGTGAATACATCACCATCAACAGGCTGATAGTAGTACTTGCCAGCATTGATAATAGGAAGATAATCGTCACTGCTGCTGCCTCCACATGCACATAGAAATACCAAGAGCACATAAAACAGTACTGATATTCTTTTCATGCAATCTCTCCTTATATTTAATCCATTCCGGTCAGCCCCTGCCGAGACGCCCATCCCTCTGCGTGTAGATCTAAAGAAACCAGGTACTCAAGTCAAGGACAACAATGTTATCGGAAAACATCTTGCAAATATAAAATCAAGACAACCCCCCTGTTATCCATATGCACTGACCGCTGAAACCGGAATAACTACCAATGGCAGAAAAT
>DSAD01000150.1 GCA_011372875.1 Deltaproteobacteria bacterium | reverse complement strand
TGCAGGGACTATGTCGAGATCATACAGAGACACACCGACAGGCTCATTAATATCGTCAACGACATCCTCGCTCTTTCGGAACTTGAAGAACGTGGGATGAGGCTCAACATCGAGAAGGTAACCATGCAAGACCTGATCGAGAAGGTACTTGTATTGTTTTCACAGCGGACACAGGACAAAGGACTGGAGATCAGGACACAGTGGCCTGATGAGCCGGTCATTATCGACGCCGACCCCTTCAGGCTGGAACAGCTGTTCAGCAATCTTATCGACAATGCCGTCAAGTATACGGACCATGGCTGTATAACCTTGGATCTGGAAGACTCAGCCGATGATATCATCGTCAGGATAAGTGATACCGGCGCAGGGATACCAGGGGAACATCTCCAGAGAATCTTCGAACGTTTCTATGTTGTCGACAAATCCAGGTCCAGGGTGCTCGGTGGAACAGGCCTGGGCCTATCCATAGCCAAGCACGTCGCAAACCTTCACGGGGGAACCATAGCCGCTCAAAGCAGGCTCAATGTCGGAACAACCTTTAGCGTGACTCTGCCGAGAAACCTTTCATTCAGACATGAACATACGGCCATATCTTAACCAAAAATTAACAGGATCTTAATTTTCTCTTAACACAACATTACTATTGTTTAAAATACCCATAAGGAGGAATGATCGTGAAAAGGCAATCGATCTATCCACACATACTTTCATACATGATCTGCCTGTTCTTTTTAACGCCTGCCAATGCTGCAATCTCCAAGGAAGCACCGGCCGACAGCAAAACCATAACCATCAAGGGCTCAACGACAATACTGCCCATCGCACAGATCATGGCAGAGGAGTTCATGGACAAGAATAAAGACATCTCCATATCGGTCCAGGGTGGAGGGTCCGGAGTGGGAATCGCCTCACTGATAGACAAAACCGCGGATATCGCCGACTCTTCGAGAAAGATCAGCCCCAAGGAGCTTGAACAGGCAAAAGGCTCGGGCGTAACCCCTTATGAGAACATCATAGCAATGGACGGAATAGCTGTCGTGGTACATCCTTCGAATATCAAGAACCACTTCAACACACACCAGTTACGGGCCGTTTATACCGGAAAGGTATCGAACTGGTTAGAGATAGGAGGAGAAAACAGAAAGATTGTGGTCATATCCCGCGACACATCGAGCGGCACGTACGAGGCCTTTGCAAACCTGGCACTTTCTGGGCAGAAGGTGCGGCCCGATGCGCTCATTACGGCATCCAATCAGACAGTAAACACCACTGTTGCACAGACACCCGGGGCGATCGGTTATCTTGGCCTGGGATATGTATCAAAAAAAGTCAAGGCCGTGCGCATCAACAACATTGAATGCACTAAGGATACCATACGTTCCGGCAAGTATCCCCTGTCACGGCCACTATACATGTATACAGACGGTATTCCAGAGGGCACTGTCAGACGCTTCATCGATTATATCCTGAGCGGGCAGGGTCAGGAACTGGTGGAAACTGAAGGGTTCGTCGGTATCAGGATACAAGTCTACAAAAATCCCGATCGTGATGATAAATAACCGATCGCCGTCTTTGCTGACCGAAAAACCCGTGAAAACTATAAAACATTACTGAAGGCATCCTGCATGATCAGATTCAAAGAAGAATTATACAAGTGGATATTTGCAGTGCTTGCACTGGCATCGCTCGTATTTCTCGTAGGCATAATCATTACCCTGTTCAAGGAATCCATCCCCATCTTCTCGCACTATTCATTCTTTCATCTCCTGTTCGGCACACAGTGGTACCCCACCTTTGAGCCGCCGGAGTTCGGAATGTTTACCCTTATCTTCGCATCAGTCGTCGTCACCTTGGGGTCCATGCTCTTCTGCGTTCCCATAGGGGTGGGAAGCGCCCTTTATATCCATGAGATCGCGTCGGAAAAGCAGCGCGCATTCCTCAAACCCATCATCGAGATCCTTGCAGGGATACCTTCCATTATCTACGGATTCTTCGGCATGGTGATCGTCGCACCGTTGCTCCAGAACGTGCTCGATATCCCTATCGGGCTGTGCGCCTTCACCGCCAGCCTTGTCCTGGGAATCATGGCAACACCTACCGTGGCAAGCCTTGCAGAAGATGCCCTGAGCTTTGTTCCCAGGAGCTTCAGGGAGGCATCTCTTGCCCTGGGTGCAAACCGCTGGCAGACACTGACAAAAGTCATCGTACCTGCTGCAGGCTCAGGGATCTCCACTGCGATCATCCTCGGCATGAGCAGGGCCGTGGGAGAGACCATGACCGTACTCATGGTTGCAGGGGGTGCAGCGGTTATACCGAAATCGATATTCGATCCCGTTCGGCCCATGACATCGACCATTGCCGCCGAGATGGGAGAGGCAGTCATGGGAAGCACTCATTTCAGCGCACTGTTTGCAATAGGGCTGATCCTGTTCCTCATAACGCTCATCATAAATATCATCGCCGAGGTCATCAGCAGGCGGTTCAGACTGAAACTGGGGCTGGGAAGATAATGCACGCGGAAAACGCTAACCGGAATCTTTCATTCATGGGAAAAACCATGGGTTTCAAAAAAGGCCTGAGGTCAAACGATATAACACAGACCATTGGATTCACTCTTCTCTTTGTCTCCATACTCTTTACCCTGTTTTTCCTGGGATCGATCATCTACTTCATAGCCGTGCAGGGGATATCAGTCATTTCCTGGGAATTCCTCACCGAGGTACCCAGGAAGGCCATGACCAAAGGCGGAGTCGCCCCGGCGATCGTGGGCACATTCTACCTTACCATAGGCGCCATAGGGTTCGCCCTCCCCCTGGGACTGGCCTGCGCGATCTATCTGTGCGAATACAGTCCGAAAAGCATTATGGTAAACATCATCCGGCTCAGCATCAATAACCTTGCAGGGGTCCCCTCCATAGTATTCGGTCTGTTCGGACTTGCCGTTTTCGTCAAGGTTTTCGGGTTCGGCGTTTCAATCCTGTCCGGCAGCCTTACCCTGGGTATCATGGCGCTGCCCGGAATCATATCCGCCTCGCAGGAAGCCCTGCTTGCAGTTCCCCAGTCATACAAGGAGGCATCACTGGCGCTCGGGGCCACGCACTGGCAGACAATCAAGAAGGTGGTCCTTCCCACTGCGCTACCCGGAATCCTCACAGGAGTGATATTGAATCTCGGAAGAGTAGCAGGCGAAACAGCACCCATTCTCTTTACCGCCGCCACATTCTATACAAGGGGATTTCCCGACTCGATCTTTTCCGAGGTCATGGCACTTCCCTACCACATCTATGCACTCATGACAGAGGGCACACGCCCGGAGGTTCAGGCCGGTATTGCGTACGGATGCGCCCTGATACTTCTATGTCTTGTCCTTACCATCTCAGCACTTGCAATCATCCTGAGACAGAAGCAAAGGAGAACCTATGGATCATGAGGTAAAGATACGTGCCGACAAGATAAACTTCTACTACGGCAAAACCCAGGCACTGAAGAATATCGCGATCGATATATACTCTAACAAGGTGACAGCCTTCATCGGCCCGTCCGGATGCGGCAAATCGACCTTTATCAGGCTCTTGAACCGCATGAACGATCTTATTCCGGGAGCCCGTGTAGAGGGACGGATACTCATGGACGGCAAAGACATCAATCACGCCAAGATGGACGTCGTCGACCTTCGCCGAAGAGTGGGCATGGTCTTTCAGAAACCGAACCCGTTCCCGAAAACAATATATGAAAATATGGCGTACGGGCTCATCATAAACGGGATAAAGGACAAGTCATTTATCGAGCAGCGGGTCATCAACTCTCTGAAGAAGGCGGCATTGTTCGATGATGTGAAGGACCGGCTCCACGACAGCGCTCTGATGCTTTCCGGAGGCCAGCAGCAGCGGCTGTGCATAGCGAGGTGCCTCGTTGTGGAACCTGAGGTCATCCTGTTCGACGAGCCGTGCGCGAGCCTTGACCCCATATCCACAAGAAAGATTGAAGAGCTGATCCTGGAACTCAAGCACGACTATACCATCGTGATCGTCACCCACAACATGCAGCAGGCTGCCCGGGTATCTGATCACACGGCATTCATGTATCTTGGAGAACTCATCGAATACGATGAGACCGAGAAGATCTTTACCGTGCCGAAAGAAAAGATGACTGAAGAGTACCTTTCCGGAAAATTCGGATAATGAATAGAATCAAGGAGAATATATGTTAGAAGAAACAAAGCTTCTTCACGTGAAAAAAGAACTCGTTGAGTTTGCGACCCTTGTCGAGGGGATGATCAGTAAAAGCATAAAGGGCCTGGTAGATAAGGACCTGGACATCCTCAACGAGGTCATTGATAAAGACGAAACAAAAGCGAACGATTTCGAGATCAGACTCGATGAGATGTGCATTGCCCTTATCGCCCAGCATCAGCCCGCAGGCAAGGCACTGCGGACCATCATCATGGCCCTTCGTATCAACAGCACGCTGGAGCGGATCGGGGATCATTCAGTCACCATAGCGGAGGCCGGGATCTTCCTTATTGAAAGACCCCCGGTGAAACCCCTGATTGACATACCGAGAATGGTGGAAATCGTAGGTTCCATGGCAACAGACTCCATCAACTCGTTTATCAACGAAGATGCGCAGCTTGCACAGAATGTCTGCGAGAGAGACAGTCTTGTGGACGGACTGCGCAACCAGATCCTGAGGGAACTCATCACATTCATGACCTCGGACCCGACTACCATAGAACGTGCGCTGCAGCTCATGAAGATATCCAGCAACCTGGAAAGGATTGCTGACCTGGCCACAAATATCTGTGAAGATGTGATCTACATGGTCAGGGGAAAGGTGATAAAACATCACAAAGACAGCATGTAAAATGATCTGCATTATCCCGCATTCTGCAATTGGAATAACACTGTTGAACAACACTGTGGGAGCGGCTTCAGTCGTGATACTGCTGCAATCGCAAAAAAACAGTCGCGGCTGAAAGCCGCTCCCACAGAACAAGGTAAAATTTTCTCCAACTGCAAAGTGCGGGTTTATATGCCGCCTGATACGGATTTGATGCCGATCAGATTGTATCGATCATATGCTCCTGGATCTCCCCGATATGCACCTTTTCCTCGCTCACCGCGCAGTCCCTTACAGATATTTGTGCGCTGTGAACCGTTTCTTTTTGACCGCAGACCAGATGGTGCCACCACGGCAAGTCCATGCCCAGGGCAACGAGACGGTATGCACAGGTCTCCGGCAGCAGATGGAGACTGGATTCAAGGTTGTCCGGGGTCAGAATGAGGCAGTCCGGCATCTCTTGCGCCCTGTCCTCATATAAACTGCACCTGCAGTCTTCAATGTCGAGATACCGGCACGCGACATCGGTATAACAGATCTCCCCGGTATCCTCATATTCGATCTTGCGCAGGCAGCACTTTCCGCAGCCGTCACACAGAGATTCCCACTGTGCAGGCGTCATCTCATCAAACGCAAGGTTTTTCCAGAACGGATCGATATGTGTCTTCTTCATGTTAAAGATCTAACGGATTTCATGGCCCCTGTCACTCGGGAAAGACTCCATCAGAAATGGGTTTTCATGAGAAGATAGGCGACATCATTGTCCTTGTATGCGCCATATTTGGTAAGTTCTCCTCCTGAGATTACTATATAACCGATCTCCAAAGAGGTGTTGTCAAAGGGCTTGTATTCGATCTGGGGCTTTAACACCCAGGCGGTGTTGCGGGATAGATCTTCGTAATTATTGACCTCGAGCATGAAATTCAAGGTGGTCGTGAGATCACCGTTCAAGAATGAATACTCAACGAATGTAACATAATAATCCTCGATCCTGCCCATAAAACCGGCATCGCCTACACCCAGGGCATCCCTTGCCTCGGTGGTATAGTCGAATTCATCATAGTAGCCATGATTGAACTGTGCATTCCAGTAGATGCCGTCTCCGATGCCGAAGGTGTAATCAAACCCGATGGTATATTTATAATAGACATCTTCAAGAAACTGAAATGACTCGGTCGATGAACTGGACAGAAAAGAGGTGACCTGAACCACATCCTTTTTCTCCGGGTAATATGCGGCAAACTCGGCCCAGACACCTACGGAATAGATCTCTCCTGCCAGGTCGAACCCCACCACATCGAGCCTGGGGTAATCATAAAAGGTGGTCATGGATGTGGAATCAAGGGTAATATCCGTGTGGACCTTGTACAGCATGGGCAGGCTCTGGTATCCACGGTAATAACTGAGCCCGCAGTCGAAATTGAAAATCACGCTGCTTAGACGTATGCCTGCAGGGCCTTTCCCTACCCGATAATCCGGCACATCACGAAGCACCATTGCGACATCCCCGCTTGAAAATCCGTACGAAGAAGTGAGTTCATCGAGTTCTGATTGCTGCATGGAAAGACTCTGCTCATTGAAACCCTGAGGCAGTGTCGATGGTTTGAACGAGACAAAGTAGGCTGCCTGAAGTTTCAGATCGAAATCAAAGGGAAGCTGGTATTCAAGATTGAACCCGTCCATGTTCAGGTGTTCGACCAGATAATCCGGATCATACGAGAACAGGTTGCGGTAATCGACCGGATTGAGGTTGTCCACGACATTATATTCGTCCGAGGTCCCCCATCTTACCCGTTGCCGCCCCACCCTGAGATCGAGCCCTTCGGCAAAGAGATCCATAAGGGTAAAGGATGCCTCCTTGATAAAGGTATCCTGTTCGTGCACCAGCGAGGAATATCCTGAATCCGTCTCGAGCTGTTGCAGGTCATCAAAGTCCGGCCTGGCATCATAGATAAAATATACCATGGAACGGAAACTGACATTGTCCGAGACATACCCGTTCAGGCCTACATGAAGCTCACCGCGGTTCAGCGAGTAATCACCCGCTTTATGCGGCTGATATGCATCATCCTCGCTGTCTTTTGTATAGACCGAGCTGAACACCTTGACCGTGCCCTTGATGTTCACATCTCCTGCAGCATGGACCGCAGCGGTGTGGGTCAAAAAAAACAGAATCAGCAGCAGGATGCCAAGCATCCTGCCGGATTTAATCATCCTTTACACTCCTTTTCAGGAAACGTTTTGTAAATACACTATCGTCAAGATCGGTATCATATTCAATTTTTGTTATCTTCATGATCGTGGTGTGATCCTTCTGTACGTCTTTCATCCTGATCTGTTTTGGAGTCCAGTAGTTCTGAATCTTCTCGTTTACAACCTCGTTCACCTTCCAGAGTCTGTCCTGGTCATCGTAGAGCTCCATCTTCGAAGAGGTGAACTCATTCTTGTCCACCCATGCCACAACCCTGGGATAGATCCGGTCCGAACCGGGTTTCCGCTTCAGCTCCAGAACATATTCAGTATCTGTTTCACTGCTGATCTCGGCTGTGTAGTGGGCGGTATACTTTCCGGTGCTCAGGTCATCATTCGACAGGTCGCTGCCGGCAAAACTCTCTTTTCGCGCATGGGATGCAATGCGTCTAACCCGGTCAAAGGCGGGCATA
The DNA here is from genome assembly GCA_011372875.1 of Deltaproteobacteria bacterium. Taxonomy (GTDB): domain Bacteria; phylum Desulfobacterota; class Desulfomonilia; order UBA1062; family UBA1062; genus DSAD01. The sequence goes on along the minus strand of DSAD01000150.1, from coordinate 3,153 downwards.
TAGAGATACATCTGATCGTCTGCCAGCGACAGGAACCCGAGGTTGCGGATCTCTGCAGGGATGACGAACTTCAGTACAGACAGGTCATCCTTGTCTGCATAGTGCCTGGTCCATATCTTTAACTCCCTCTCTTTTTCATTTCCATCCTTATCGATCAGCACCATTGTCGCAGAGCCGACAGAATTCTTCGATGCTGAAAGCACTGCATCGACCTTGGATAATATCTCGTTGCCGTCGAGTGCAACTGCCTGATCCGCAGTCATGAAGATCAGAGCTGCCATGAAAAGTACGCAATACCGCCAGTGAATACCTGAATTCATCAATACTTCCTCCCTATTTCCTCATATATGAGTTGATCGTTCATACCAAGTTGTATGCGCCATGGTTCCTCATCAAGGCGTATCAATGATGCCAGAGACGGCAGCAGAGTCAGGATGGATAGGGTAACCATGGTTATTGCAAGCCCGTTTATCAGGGCAAAATTCCTCAGCTCCGATGTCTTGGAGAACATCAATACGATAAAACCAAGGCAGGATGTTGCATTCGCAGTTATTACCGCCCTGCCCACGTGCCCGATTGTCTCCTGGAGAGAAACCCTGCCTTTCAGCCCCTGTTTGTGAAGCCTGTGATAGTAATGGAGAAAGTGTATGGAGCCGTCGACCCCGAGACCTATGATGAGCGCACTGCACAGCACTGTCCCGAAATCAAGTGGGATACCAGCCCACCCCATGAACCCGAGTATGAATTCCAAAGGCACGAGAACCGCTATGAGCGAGATCAGTCCTCTTTTGAAAGACCTCTGCGTGAGCGAGATCATGATAAGGACGATAATTGAAGCGAGTATGAGGCTTTGAACCTGACTTTCGTACAGGAGTTTGTCAAACCTGCTGAACATCTGATGCGCCCCTGTCTGTTCCATGGTGAGCTGAGTATCCTCGGCTATTGCGCTGTCAATACCGGCTATGTCTTTCACCTCATGATAGAACAGGAACGGCCTTTCAGACAGCACTGACCACACAACGCCGTCGGACCGCTTCAGAAAATCTTTGTTCTTTCTGAGCATTTCGCTGATATTGCCATGAAAAGATGCCCTGAGTGCATATACCTTTTTCAGACGGACAGTGCTGTCGAGCCTCTTTATCATCCCGGCTATGGTGAGACCTGCATCTTCTTCATCCATTATCCCGCCTGCTGTTATAAGACCTGTCAGATAATCACTGAACCCATTTCCATGCCTTTGCAGCCACTGGTTTCGTGTATAATCCACAATAGACGAGATCAGCTCAGGGGCAAGAATCTCTACGGTCTCATCTTTGAGATACGATAACAGTTCGTCCTGAACCGATTCAAAGCCCACGCCACCCTCCACATTTTCAATACCCTGACGCAGTGACTCTTCAAACATCAACGGATCGTAGAGGTTTGATCTGTCGTAAAAATGGGCCAGCCATGACAGTTGGCTACAGGCATTACTCAGTACGATCTCGTGAACAGCCCTCTGGCTGTCTGAGGATAGAGCAGAAGGATCGAGAGAAACCACCCTGCCTGATGTATGCTGAGAGAGAAAGGTGTTCATCCGTGAGGATACCTGTTTCATGAATCCTGTATCGTGTTTCTTCAATATGGCATTGACCATGGCCTGAGAGCGGTCCTGCGTGACGAACGTCTTCAGCAGATCCTGGCCTTCGAGCATGAACCACAGGTTGGCGACCCCCTGCCTTGTCTCGGGTATGGCATAGATGTTGTTGAGCTGCCAGTTCTCTTCCGCAATAAGGCCGTTTATGGAGGTGAAGCCGTCTATGAGTTCATCGGATCGCATGAAGTTCTCGATATACTGCATCTTACTCATGGTCTTGTGATCCTGGATATCTCCGTTAAAATACATACTTACCCTGTACATGCCGTTAAAATTATCTTCCAGAATGACCGAGCTGTACCGTGGAGGGCTGTCTTCGGGCAGCAGTTCCACAAAATCGACTTTTGTGCTGATCCTGCTGATCCCGAGGCCCATGGCAAAGAGCAGTATCAAGGCGCTTCCTAATATGACCCCTGGGTGGTCATGAACCCAGCCGCCAAGCGAGGACATTGCCCTTGTCAGGGCGTGCTGCTTAGCCTGTGCGCCCAGGGACCTGAGCCTGGGTTTGGTCTTAATCATAAATATACCACCGGTCATAAGCATGATAGAAAGAATGCATGCTGCTGCGAGCCCGAATGCCAGCTCGATGCCGAAGTTCCTGAGCACCTCTATCTTGGTGACTGAAAACGTCAGGAGACCGGCAACGGTTGTCATAGCGCTCATCATGACCGGCATTATGATCTCGGAAGACGAAACACGCACATCGCCTTTCTTCAGGTAGTGATTGTACATGTGCACTGCATAATCCGACCCCACTGCTATTAAGAGAACGACAACCGCAGGGGAGAGCATGTTGAATGGATAACCCATAACTGTTTTCAGCCCGACTGTCCATATGATGGCGAGAAAAACGACAATGAGTGAAAGCACCACCCCTGCACTCTGGCGCAGCCCGAATGCCAGGACAAATATCATCCCTATTATTATGATCGGGGTCAGTACCATCAGGTCCTGGGTCATGTAATGATCCAGGTAATACGCAATTACAACATCACCGCCCACATAATACGGGGTATCCCCCACAACATCCTTGACTGTATCTATGATCTTTCCGCATGCCTTGAAATCATCGTTCCCGTTTTCGATATTCGTGGCTATAAGGGAGTATCTCGTATCGGCAGTTACAAGAGATCCCACATACATCTCTTTGGAAAGAACATATTCCCTGAATGCATTCATTTTTTCCTGCGTGGAAGGGATCTCGGACATCAGCTCGGACACCTCTATTCCGCCTTCGATCTTTCTGATATCCATGACATTTGCAAGGCTTGTTACATGATAGAGTTCATCAAATCCTTCAAATTCGCGCGTAAGGCGCTTCACCAGGCTCAGTGAGTCTGGATGGAATACGCCGTTCTCAGAGAAATCAAGGACAACGAACACCAGGCCGGCGCTGGAGAATTCCTTGTTGCTCTTGCGCAGAAGATCCCCTACCTCGTCTTTTACCGGCAGCCATTTTTCATAATCATTATCGATTTTTACATCCTTGGCCAGGTATAACATGCCAAGGGTAATAC
>DSAD01000105.1 GCA_011372875.1 Deltaproteobacteria bacterium | reverse complement strand
GATGTCGATCTTCTCATCCTTAGGCGCAACATACGCAGGCTCATCATTTTTCTCGCGGATTGCGTTATCCACATCGACTGCGACCTTGTGACCCATGGCTATTGCCTCGACCACTGTTGCAGGGCCTGTTGCGGCATCACCGATAACATACGTTCCATCTGCTGTGGTCCTGGTCTTTGTCTTGGCTACAACCTCTATCCCGCCCCACTTGTCTATCTTCACATCCGAACCTTCGGGGATAAACGAGGTGTCTGCAGACTGGGATATTGCAGGAACAATTGTATCGATGCTCAACGTATACTCGCTGCCCTCGATCGGGACAGGTTTTCGTCTTCCGGAACGGTCGAACTCACCGAGTTTCATACGCTGGCAGACAACACCGTTGACCTTGCCATCTTTGCCTACAAGCTTGGTCGGTGCAACCAGGTATTCAATCTTGACACCTTCGTGTTCAGCTGCAACGATTTCCACTTCCCAGGCCGGCATGTCTTTTCTCTCTCTTCGATAAAGGATGGTGACGTCCTTTGCGCCGAGACGCACGGCAGTCCTGGCCGCATCGATTGCAGAGTTTCCGCCGCCGACAATGGCTACCTTGTTCCCTACATTCACGCCCTTGCCCAGGTTGACCTCTCTGAGGAACTCGACTGCACCCCAGACACCGCCCAGATCTTCACCATCGATACCAAGAGTCCAGCTCTTGTGAGCGCCGCAGGCTATAATGATGATATCATAGTCTGCTCTTACCTTATCGAATGCGATATCCTTTCCAACCCTGGTATTGGTCCTGATCTCAACGCCGAGGGCTTCGATATCCGCCACTTCCTCTGCGATGACGTCTCTGGGAAGCCTGTATTCAGGGATTGCATAGCGCATCATGCCGCCTGCATAGGGAAGCTCTTCAAATACCGTGACTGCATAGCCGCGTTTAGCAAGATCCTGGGCAGCTGTAAGACCGCCGGGGCCTGCGCCGACAACCGCGATCTTTTCCTTGCGTGTAACAGGGATCTTCTCAATCTTCGGCTTTTTCCCGTTGTCTGCAATATAGCGCTTGAGCCAGTTGATGGCCATGGGATCATCGAGCTGACCTCTGCGGCACCTGCTTGCGCAGAACTGCGGGCAAACCCTTCCGCATGACCCTGAGAACGGGTTGGTCCTTCTCATGACCTTGTATGCATCATCGAGCCTGCCTGCCCTTATCAATGCTATATATGCAGGCACATCCATCTCGATGGGGCACGCATGCTGGCAGGGAGACTTGAACAGGGCCGAACATACTGCGGCCGGACACCTCTTGTCATAGATATGTGCCTCGTATTCCTCTCTGAAGTAGCGGATCGTTGAGAGAACCGGGTTTGGTGCTGTCTGGCCGAGCCCGCACAGGGCAGAGTCTTTGATGTTTGAGGCCAGATCCTGGAGAAGCTCTATGTCTCCGTCTTTGCCTTCGCCTGCGCATATCCGCTGCAGGATCTCAAGCATACGCTTGGTACCCTCGCGGCATGGGGTACACTTGCCGCAGGATTCTTCCTGGCAGAATTCCATGAAAAAACGGGCAGTGTCAACCATGCAGGTGTCTTCGTCCATAACGATGAGACCACCCGAACCCATGATGGCGCCGAGCTTGATGATCTCTTCATAATCTGTCGGGGTATTGAGCCCGGATGCTGGGATACATCCGCCTGACGGGCCTCCGAGCTGTGCTGCCTTGTACCCTTTGCCCCCCGGGATGCCTCCGCCGATATCAAAAATGATATCGCCGATCGGGGTACCCATTGGGACCTCAACCAGACCCACGTTGTTGACTGCACCGGTAAGCGCAAACACCTTTGTTCCCTTGGAGCGCTCGGTCCCTATGGATGAATACCAGTCACCGCCTTTGAGGATGATCTGAGGTACATTGGCATAGGTCTCAACATTATTCAGAACCGACGGCTTCTGCCACAGTCCCTTGCTCGCAGGGAATGGTGGCCTTGGTCTCGGCATTCCGCGCTTTCCTTCGATGGAATTCATGAGCGCTGTTTCTTCACCGCATACAAAAGCGCCAGCCCCCTGGTAGACCTCGATATCCAGGCTGTAGTCAGACCCGAGGATATTGTCACCGAGCAGACCGTATTCCTTGGCCTGGGCAATTGCAAGGGTAAGCCTCTTGATTGCAAGGGGATACTCGGCACGGCAGTAGATATAACCCTTGTTGGCACCGATTGAATATCCGCCGATAATCATTCCTTCCAGCACTGCATGAGGATCAGCCTCGAGGATCGAGCGGTCCATAAATGCGCCGGGGTCGCCCTCGTCTGCATTGCACAGAATATACTTGACATCACTGACCGCCTTGCTGGCAAAGGACCATTTCATACCGGTGGGGAAACCGCCGCCGCCTCTTCCGCGAAGACCGGACTTCTTCATCTCTTCGATAACTTCATCAGGGGTCATCTCCGTCAGTGCCTTGGCTGCCGCCATGTAACCTTCACGGGCGATATATTCATCGATCTTTTCCGCATCGATAAGCCCCCTGTTCTTCAGGGCGATGAGCTGCTGCTTGCCGAAGAAGGGGATGTCCAGCATATGAGGAATAGCCGCGTCCGTTACAGGCTCCTTGTACATCAGCCGCTGGACCGGTCGTCCTTTGACGATATGCTCTTCAATGATTTCGGGCACATCCTCTTTCTTTACATACTGATAGAATGTCCCTTCGGGATAGATAACCATGATAGGACCGGCGGCACAGAAGCCGTTACATCCGGTCTCAACAACCGTAACCTCGTCAGACAGTCCTTTTGCGGAAAGCTCATGGACTATATTCTGGAGGATGCCTTCACTTCCTGTGGCCCTGCAACCTGTACCGCCACATACGAGTATATGCGCACGAAAAACCTTCATTTACTCTCCCCCTTTTCTTCCTGTTCCCGGCCCCGCGCCAGAACGAAGTCGTTCTGGATCTCGCCTTTCATGACGTGTCTCTTGAAGATCTGCCGGGCCTTGTTCTGGGTAAGATGTTCATAAACAATGGGCTCTTTACCCTGTTCTTCGATTGTAGCAAGAGGCTCACGACTGCAGATGCCTATACAGCCTGATGTGGTTATCAGGACATCATCGACATTGTTTTCACTGATCTCATCCATGAAGGTATCGAGAATCTCTTTAGCGCCGGAGGCTATACCGCATGTTCCCATATGAACGGTCAGTTTGACCCTTTTTTTACCGGCCCTGAACTGGTCTTCCTTTTCAACTCTGTTTTTTATCTTTTTCAGATCATCTATAGTTAGTTTCGCCATCTCACCCTCCTAATCGTACTGCGTCAGCAATGCTTCGAGTTTAGCGGGCTTCATCTGCCCATGTGTGTCTTCATCAATCACAACGACCGGTGCAAGACCGCAGGCCCCCAGACACCGCACTGTTTCCAGTGAAAAGAGCCTGTCTTGTGTACATTCGCCCGGGTCAATACGTAAAAGATGAGTGAGTTTTTCAAGAAGCCGCTGTCCTCCACGCACATAACACGCAGTCCCGAGGCAGACCCTGATTACATGCTTGCCCCTGGGCACCATGGTAAAGAATGAATAGAAGGTAACTACCCCGTAGACATTTGCCACGGGAAGATTCAACCCCTTGGCAACGCGCACCTGAAGGGCGCTGGGAAGATACCCGCATACATCCTGGACCTGCTCCAATACCGGAATCAACGCACCAGGCTTGCCTTTGTAACTTGAAATAATCTCATCGACTTGGGCGAGTTGTTCCGAGGTGAACTCCTCCAACTCTTTATTGATTTGAGACGTATCAATTCCTGCCACTTTTCCCCCCCTATAAGTCTTTTGAGTATCTTTTATCTTGATATCTCTGAGCTGAATTCCATAGCATGCATTGACCTTTGCATCAAGTGAAAACTGAATGTTGGTTCACCATTCAGTTTTGTATATTCAAATCGGTCAGAATTATATAAACGGCAAAGGGAATACCCCTTTTCAGCATACTGCGGGGCTTGTATCCGATTGAATCTTGACACCTTGCATTCAAACAACTATCCCCAAACAACTATTCACAAACAACTATTCCCCTTGACACAACATGATCCTGCACATAACTAGAAACTGCACATGACGGGCATCGTACTCATTGGAGGCAGATCAACAAGATTCGGCAGGGACAAGGTTGTTGCCCCGGTTGGAGATAAACTTCTCATAGAACACGTCATAGAGGTCATCGAGCCGCTGTTTGAGGATATACTATTGATCGGACACAAACGCGACGACCTGCGCGGTTTTAATATTATAGAAGACCTAAGGCCAGGCTGCGGACCCCTTGGAGGAATCTACACTGCCTTGAGCACGGTCAAGACTCGGCAGATTTTTGTTTTTGCCGCAGATATGCCGAATCTCAATGAACAATTCATCTCCCATATGATCTCCATTTCAGACGATCACGATATTGTCATCCCGGTCTGGTCCCAGGGAAGAGAACCTTTACACGCCATTTACCATAAAAGAATACTCCCTGTTGTTAAGGCCCTGCTCGATGAAGACCTGTTCAAGATCTTCAACCTCTTAAACCGTGTCGATACATCCACAATAACTGAAGAGGTTATCAGGGAATTCGGCCTGCCCGAAAAGATGTTTGCAAACATCAACACGCTGCATGACATCAAACACATGGTCCGGCAATAAGCACCCTTATCTGTAAGCGGCCTAAAACATGTATGATCCGACCATCTTTTAAAGCAAGACATGCTAAACCCGCATTTTGCATTAAAGAAAGGAGAACACCGTGGAAGCGGCTTTAAGCCGCGATAATATTTCTAACGGCTGTTGCAAAATCGCGGCTTAAAGCCGCTCCCACAGAACAAAGCCATATCCGAGATTAAGCATAAAAGACTTATTTAACTGCAAAATGTTGGTTAAAATCTCCTACAGGCAGTGGAAAACCACCTCACTGTGTGATATAGGGTGCCCATGGATAAATCCCTGCTTTATCAGAGCATGTATGATATTGTCAGAAAGACAAGCACTGAGCTGCCGGATGATGCAAAAATGGCTCTGAAAAACGCATGTCTCAAGGAAAACAAGGATTCCATCGCCAGTGAGATATTCGACACAATCCTTACAAGTGTCAATCTCTCGAAAGCAGATTCCCTTCCGGTCTGTCAGGATTCCGGCACGGTCTTTGCCCTTGTGAAGGCACATGACAGTGATGAATACGATGAGATCAGGACAAGTATCATACATGCGGTTCAGGCCCTTACCAGCGAGGGCATCCTGCGTCAGAACTGCGTGGATCCGGTCACAGAGACCACTACCGGGGATAATACAGGGGAGCATGTACCCAGGTTTCATTTCGTCCCTGCAGACGGTCCTGCTCAAGTGGGCATCATGCTCAAGGGAGGAGGCTCAGAGAATGTAAGCGCCCAGTACAGTCTTCCCGATAAAGCCCTGCAGGCAGGAAGAGATTTCGACGGTGTAAGGAAATGCATTCTCGATGCCGTATTTCAGGCCCAGGGCAAAGGCTGCTCACCGGGCATCCTCGGTGTGTGCATAGGCGGAGACAGGGCTTCCGGTTATGCGATCGCCAAAGAACAGCTCTTCCGAAAACTCGATGACATCCACAACAACGAGACAATCGCAATGCTGGAAACAAAGATCCTCGAACAGGCCAACTCAATGGGAATCGGCCCCATGGGCCTAGGCGGAGCTACAACGCTGCTGGGAATCAAGATCGGGACTGCAGGCAGGCACCCTGCCTGTTATTTTGTCACGATAAGCTATTCGTGCTGGGCAACCAGGCGGTACTTTATTGAACTCGATGACAGGGGGGCAATAAGTAAATGGTTGTAATCCCCCTTACCACACCCCTCAAATCCGATGTCATCAAGAAACTTGCGATAGGCGATAAGGTCAGCCTCTCCGGAAGGATCATAACAGGACGGGACAAGGTTCACAAGTATCTTGCTTCAGGCGGGAAAAGCCCGGTTGAACTTGCCGGGGCTGTTATCTACCACTGCGGCCCTGTTGCAACCCCTCAGGACGACACCTGGCGGATAACAGCTGCAGGCCCTACCACATCGATGAGGGAAGAGCCTTATCAGGCCGATATCATCCAGACATTCAGGCCGGGGGCAATCATGGGTAAAGGCGGCATGGGAAATAAAACCCGTGAAGCCATGGCATCATGCGGATGTGTCTATCTCCATCTCACAGGCGGAGCAGCGCAGTTCTACGCCTCGCGCATCACCGCCGTGGAAGATGTACACCTTGCTGAATTCGGCCAGGTGGAAGCCATGTGGATAATATGGGTCAAAGACCTTCCGGCACTGGTAACAATGGATTCACAGGGCCGTTCCCTGCATACAGAGATTGAAAATAATTCGCTTGCAAGATTTAAGCAATTATTGGACAGCCCCATTTAACACGATATCCAGGGGGCAATACAGCACAACAAGGAGGAAGGGTAATGAATGTCAAAGAGATGTTTGATCTAAAGGGCAAAGTGGCTATCGTAACAGGAGGAGCAAGGGGTATCGGCAAGTTTATCGCTGTCGGTCTTGCCGAGGCAGGGGCAAATGTTGTGATCGCGTCAAGAAAACTTGCAAACTGTGAAAAAGCGGCCGAAGAACTTGCAGGCCTCGGGGTAAAGACTTTGGCCGTAAAATGTGACATGGGATCGGAAGAGGATCTTGCGAACCTTGTCGATGCAACGATGAAAGAGTTCGGGACAATAGATATCCTGGTGAATAATGCGGGTATCACCTGGGGGGCACCCACCCTGGAATTCCCCCTGGACAAATGGGACAAGATCTTTGCGGTCAATGTCCGCGGCGTATGGATACTCTCGCAGAAGATCGCGAACATCATGAAGGACAAAGGTGGCGGAAAGATCATCAACATCTCCTCCATATTCGGCTCGCGCGGGTCCATTGAAGAGGGGCATCCTGCCGTGGCCTACAACTCATCCAAGGCGGCAATCGAAGTCCTGACAAAGAACCTTGCAGTGAAGCTTGCCAGGCACAAGATACATGTCAATGCAATAGCACCGGGTTTCTTCCGCACAGATATGATGGAATACATCTTCAAACCCGAGATGAAGGGTATCCTCGATATCATGATCGGGCAGATTCCGCTGAACACGTATGGAGTGGAAGAACATATAAAGGGCCTCGCGCTGTTCCTCGCATCGCCTGCTTCAGACTTTGTTACAGGGGCGATCGTGCCTGTCGACGGCGGGCTTGGGGCAATGTAGGGGAAAACTGAAATGGACGAGGCTCCGGCCGCATTAGGAAGGGGCCTCTTCTTTGATCCTGAAGCAAGATTTAACTGGACACCTACTTCCTCTATCTCCTGCCCTATTGCTCCTTGTTCCCCCTGCCCTAGACTTGCCGATCCCCTATTTCACCGTTGACAATTCGAGTTCGACATAATCTTCATATTGCAGATCCGTCGCCTTGAAAATGGTGTTGTAGTGTTCAAGCAGTTGCCCGCCGCGGGGAGACCGTTTCGAGAACACGGTATACACGTAACTGGGAGGCTCAGGCAGCGGAAGTATTTTGATGTACGCATCCAGTCTCAAGGCCTTCGTTTCATACACAGGGTTTCATGAAAAATCTCCCCAGGGATCAACTGGAGGCAATCAATGAACGGGCCAAGACCCTCTACTCCATGTACCGTGATGTCAAACCAGGGGATAGATGTTCTTTTACCTACATACCAGGTACAGGCGCTCAGATAGCACTCAATGGAAAGGTTTTAGGTGCCATCGAAGGACTTGATTTCTCAAACGCCATGCTGTCCATCTGGCTCGGCCCTGATCCCCTTGATCAAACCCTGAAGAGAGCCCTTCTGGGCGGGAATTAAACCTGAGAGCCTCTATAAAAGGCATACTGGGTTCTGCCAAGGATGTATAACTTGAAGAAGGTATATATTCTGATGCCTTCAATCTTTTGCACCTCTTCAAATAAAAATATGACATACGCCACATGTTCGATGTGACGTATACGGTGAATTTAATTCAATCTTTTGCACCTCTTCAAAAAATATGACCACCAATCTCCTCGAGGTTGATTTTCCTTACGTCTTCCTTACTATCTTTTATGTTGTCTTATTCATTAGAAATTATATCCCAAGCGGGGGAAGAAGCAATGAAAATAGCGGTCGTGCTTGCCTGCCATGCAGACGAGTCGCTCTCCATACTCGCCGATCCATCGCCGCAAGAGTCACGTCTCCTGATCCCCTGGACGTATTCCCTCAACAGGACTGTCCTCCACACAGATACATCTTTCCTCCCTTCCCTTCGAAAGGTCTGGTCATCTTGGAACTATGTACGCTCATCCCAGGTGCAATCAGGTTCGCCTGTCATGCTCACCTATCATATGAACCGGTTGCAGAACCTCTCAACCAAGAATCAATACTGTGCAACCCTCAACCCAAAGAGATCGGTGGGGCAAGGCCATGTTGTCAGAGATATGGTCTACAGCCACCCGATCTACTCACCCGAATCCTTATCCTCGCAATTGGAGATCCACAAGATCAGCGGACAGAGAAACACTCATTACTGTGGGAGTTCCATGGGATACGGTTTTCATGAAGATGCCGTGAAATCCGCAGTGGCCGTAGCGAGGTCTATGGGTGTTGAGTTATGAAGTCAAGGATCTACGAAGGCTTTGTCGAGCACATCCGGGTAAAGCCTGCTTATCACCGGCTGAGATATCCCTTGTACTTTTACTGTATAGACCTCGAAGAACTTCCGGAGATGGATAAAAGACTTCCCTTGTTCGGCTACAACCGGTTACGGCCTGTATCCATCCATGACGCCGATTACCTTGATAGCGGGGCAGGACCAATCAAGGACAAGGTCATGCACCTTCTCGGGCAAAGCGGCCTTGACGGCGAGGTTCAACGTCTCTGCCTTGTTACGCAGCCCAGATACTTTATGGGCATATTCAACCCGGTGAGCTTCTACTATTGCTTCGGGGGGGAAGGAACGCTCAAAGGTGTGGTGGCAGAGGTGAACAACACCTTTGGCGAGCGTCATGTATACGTACTGAAGGATTCGCAGAATCAGGCGGATCCTTATCCTGCTGTATTCACGACGGACAAGGTGTTTCATGTCTCGCCCTTTAACGACGTAAGCGGCAGCTATGAAATGAGCTTCTCGGAGATAGGGCCTGAGGTTGAAATCCATGCAGATCTCATCCGCAATGGAGAGAAGGTTTTCGGTGCCCAGCTTTCTGGAAAGGCACGGCCTATGACCACCAAGGAACAGCTCTCCATGATCTTGAGGCACCCCTTGATACCCCGGATCACGATGGCCCGGATCTACTGGGAAGCAGCCAGGCTTTTCTTTCTCAGGAAGCTATCTTATCACCCCAAACCTTTACCCATGAGCATCATGACTATAAGACGCAACCCGCCGACTGCAATGCAGCGTTTTATCATGAAGGCCATTTATAGACTCCTGAAAAGGATCGAACTGGGCAGGCTCGAACTCCTGTTATCGGATGGGAGCACGCGCAGCTTCGGAAAAGAATCCAGCTCGATCAAATCCGAGCGCATCCTTGTCAACGACTATGGATTTTTCACACGAATAGCGTTTCACGGAGAAACAGGCCTCGGCGAGGCATACGTGGATGGCCTATGGGACAGCGACGACTTGACGGGTGCACTCAAGCTTCTCATCGAAAACAGGAAGGCCATATCCGAGGGAAACCTTGCATTGTCAGCCATCTCTCGCAGCAGAGATTATCGGTTGCATCTCTCACGGACCAACACCCTTGACGGCAGCAAGGGTAACATTGCAGCTCATTACGATCTGAATGCCGACTTCTACAGAACCTTCCTGGATGAGACCATGACATATTCCTGCGGGATCTTCAGGTCTGAAGACGAAAGCCTGGAGGAGGCTCAGCACAATAAGATTCACAGCATCATTAAAAAGGCCGGGATCACAAAAGAAGATCATGTCCTGGAGATCGGGTGCGGCTGGGGAGGGTTTGCCATAGAAGCCGTCAAGGCGTCTGGATGCAGGCTCACCGGCATAACCATCTCAAAAGCGCAATATGATTATGCAAAGGAAAGGGTAAAAAGAGAAGGCCTTGAAGAAAGGATCGAGATCCTTTTTAACGACTATCGCACTGTACGGGGTTCATATGACAAGATCATCTCCATCGAGATGCTAGAGGCGGTGGGACATGATCACCTGGGAAGCTTCTTTGCTGCCTGCGACAACCTGCTCAAAACCGACGGCCTGACAGTTATCCAGACCATCACCATCCCGGATGCCCGATATGGCAAGTATCGCAAAGAGGCGAACTGGATCAACAAACATATCTTCCCAGGCGGGCACTTACCTTCACTCACCGCCCTTTGCAATGCCATGACAAGTCGCTCCCTCCTCCAGGTGGAACATATAGAGAACATCGGAATTCACTATGCCGAAACGCTCAAGTGCTGGCGTCAACGTTTTACATCCGCGAAGGATTGTTTGACGAAGATGGGCTTCGACAGAACCTTACAGCGTAAATGGATCTACTATTTCTCTGTCTGCGAAGCCCAGTTTGGACTGCGCGTACTGAATAATCTCCAGATAGTGCTCACCAGGGAGGGGAACAGATCTCTGATAAATAAGGGCTCGAAATGATGCGCTTGAAGAAACTCTGACGAAAGGCAATGATGGGGATATCATATAAGAGGCAAAACCTTTATGGGAACACTGCTGCTGACCGTGACAGTCATGGCATACGGCTGCGCCGGGGGAAAAACCAAGGGAACCCACGATATCAGGATCACCTATGACGCCCTCAATGAGACAGATATGGCGAAGATGAAGCATATGGAACATGGAACGCCCTT
>DSAD01000074.1 GCA_011372875.1 Deltaproteobacteria bacterium | reverse complement strand
GTCTTTGTATAGATACCGCCGCCTACACGGGCGAACAGTGCAACCGAGGAAGCGCCCATGCCGAAACCGCTCAGATACTGCAGCATCCCGGCACCGTTGAACCACCAGTAGAATACTCCAAGGCCTATAAGACCAAGAGAGGCAACCGAAATGCCCATGACCGCACCGCCGCCGAAGTAGGAAACGTGCAGCGCAGCCTCAAGACCATACTCCTTTGCCGCCTGGCTGGTACGGACATTCGCCATGGTAGCCGAATTCATGCCTGTATAGCCTGCCGCGATCGAGCAGAGCGCACCACCGAGGTAGGCAATTGCCGTGTAAACACCCAGGCCCGGTGCCAGAAAGAGAAGAATACACACCACAATGATGAATACTGAGAGGATGGAATATTCCCTCTTGAGGAATACCATTGCCCCCTCATGAATCTGATGCGCCAGATCCTGCATCAGTTCACTGCCCGGATCCTTTTTCTTGAGTGAAACATACATCGCAAACGCGATGAGAAACCCTATAACACCTATTATTGCTGCCCCATTTGCCCATTGTTCCATATGCCGTTATCCTCCCTTCAAGTACTTGAATTATCTTTTTCCCGCCTGTTAAAGGCGTTCATAGACGCTACCACTCCCTCTTCCAGACACATCTGTGCCGCTTGCGCAGCACAGTCGATCTGCTCTTTGACAACCGGCATCTCTTCACTGGTGAACTGCCCTAGCACATAACCACTTGGGTCGCAACCATTTGCCGGCCTTCCAATCCCGCAGCGGATACGGATAAAATCTGCACTCCCGATCGTGCTGATGATGGAATCCAGCCCTTTGTGACCGCCTGTTCCACCGCCGGATTTTACGCGTACTTTACCGAAATCGATATCCAGATCATCGTGTACTACAATAAGATCTTGTGGTTGAATATTGAGGAAGCCTAAAGGAATCCCGCTGCTGTTCATATAAGTAAAGGGCTTTGCAAGCATTACGGCAGCCTTATTGATTTGTCCCCGGCCACTGGCAATATCTGTCCCGGCAGGGTGTATGGGTATGTGCCATGTTCTCGACAGGAGATCCACAACCATGAAACCGATGTTGTGTCTTGTAAGCATGTATTGCTTTCCTGGATTTCCCAAGCCATAAATCACCTTCATCGAAACACCCAAAAAATGAATACTCATTCATCATTTGGCTCTATATACCTTAATTACCTTGAGTGTCAAGAGATCTTTCCCATGAAATTGCTGGAAATGCTCCCGCTTATCCCGCAAAACAACGGCTTTTATTACTACACACAAGCCTGTTTCAATCATAAGATCGCTCATAAAAAGTACATGGTTGTCCATCTCTGTTCCCAATCTGGGATCTTTCAAGATCTCCTTTTCAGGGAACCCTGGAAACTGTCTTTATTCCATGCTATGAAAGATAAATGGGTCTTCGAGCCGACATCACTGACAAGCTGCCCCGCGGCACCGGAGTGTATATCCTCAAGAATTCTCATGGAAAGATCATTTATATCGGAAAGGCGAAAGACATCAGAAGTCGCCTTGCGTCATACCTGAGCCGCGATACCAGGCCGTATGCCGGACATATCGTAAGCAATACAGAATCGGTAGACTTCATCCTGACCAGAAACGAAAAAGAGGCCCTGCTTCTCGAAAACCAGCTTATAAAGGCCCATAAACCAAGATTCAACATCGAGCTCAAGGATGACAAGACCTATGTACGCATCAAGGTCACGAAGGCTGCAGACTGGCCGGGCATCTATATTACAAGGAGAATGACAAAGGATGGCTCTCATTATTTCGGCCCCTATTCTTCTGCACAGGCAACCAGAAAAACGCTCAGCGCAATAGGCAGAATATTCCCAATACGCAGGTGCAAGGACACGGTATTCAAAAACAGGACCCGCCCCTGCATGTATTATCAGATAGGTATCTGCACGGCACCATGCGCCGGCAGGATATCCAGGCATGAATACTCCGGGCTTGTAAAGGACCTGGTCTCGTTTCTGGAAGGCAGGAACAAGAACCTGGAGCGCGACCTCCATGCCCGCATGAATGCCGAGTCGGAAAGAATGAACTATGAGGCTGCCGCCCGGATACGCGACCAGATCTCTGCGATCAGAACAACGCTTATCCCCCAGATCATCATCGGCAATGCAGCTGCGGACACAGATGTCTTCGGCACATGCAAACACGTAAAAGGCATCCGTATTACTGTGTTGCATATTACAAAGGGGGGTATTTCCGACAGCACGAATCTTACCGTCGACCCCGGCGAAGACGAGGATTTCATGTCCAAGACCATGCTCCAGTTCTACCTTCGGGCTCCCAGCATCCCGACAATGATATATACCGATATCATCCCGGAAGAAAGACCAGAGATTGAACAGATCCTGACCGATATGCGCGGCAGCAAGGTAACGATAAAAATGGCATTACGGGGCAGGCCGAAGCAGTGGACCTCGATGGCACGTGATAATGCCTGTCAGCACTCGAGTATGAGCGAATCTTCCGTCCTGGACGATATTGCCCGGCTTCTCCACCTGAGCGTGATACCCTACCGCATGGAATGCTACGACATCTCGAACATACAGGGCTCTTATGCAACGGCATCCAGGGCAGTCTTTATTGCTGCCGAACCGGAAAAATCCCTTTATCGCCGCTACAGGATCACCGGCATCACAGGCCAGGATGATTTTGCCATGATGGAACAGGTTTTAAAGAGGAGATTGATCACTGACGAGACCAGACCCGATCTCATAGTGATCGACGGGGGCAAAGGTCAGCTGAATATCTGCGTAAGCGTTCTTGAAGATCTCGCAATGTCAGGAATTCCCGCGGTTGCCATTGCCAAGGCACGCGGCACCAAGACGGACAGATTTTTTCTGCCTGGCAGAAAAGACCCTCTAGTGCTTTCCAGGAACAGCCGGGCATTGAAAGTCTTACAGCGGATACGCGATGAGGCGCATCGTTTTGCCATAAGATATCATCGGCATCTCCGAACACGCTCGGAAACCTGCAGCCTCAATGATGTCCCCGGCATCGGTCCCAAGAAGGCACGGGCAGTCCTCATGCATTTGTCACATATCCAGGATTTAACTAAGATCACGCAGGAAGACCTCAAGGGTTGCCCAGCTATCAATAAACGCGATATTGAAAATATCGTCAGTCATTACCAGGCAGATGAGCAGGTTTAACCCTAGACCGGCACTGAATCTACCTGCTGGCTTGTTATAAAAATAACCTTCCCTATAAACCTTCCTTGGTCTATAATCTCGTGTCCATGACAAAGAAAAGAAAAGACTATTTCTATCTGCTTGAAGGGGAGTACGGACCTTTTCTGCATCCTATAATAAAACGGCTTTTCTCGCAGATGAATATACCCATACTGTATAAAGAGTCCATATCATCACTGTGCGACAAGGGGCATATTGTCTACGCACAAAACACAAAAAGCACAATCGACGCCCTGCTGATAAATTATCGATTCAAAAAAGAATCTCTCCCTGTTCCACGAATAATATTCCATGAAAGGTTTCTATTTTTTCAGCCTGCACACAGAATCTTTGCACTGCTCCGTTCTTTGCTGTCCCGCACGGCTTCTCCGTTTGATAACAGATTTTATCAGCGGTTCATACAGCAGGATCATAACGCATCACTCCTGTTTCTTGACGATAAACCGCAAAGGTCTCTGACTGATCCCATACTTGAACTCCTCAAGATTCAGCGTGATATTGAAACACCCATATATCTTGTACCGCAAAGGCTTATCTATACACGCGCACCCCTGAAAATAAAGGATTCCACAAAGGAAGAGAAAACTCAGATTCAGGGTCTCAGAAAATTGCTCACCCTTTTCAGGAGGCAGGAGCATGGTTTCATTGAACACGGAGAACCCATAAATCTTAAAGAAGAAATAAGGAAGGCCGTCGGTGAATCCAAGTTTTACGAAGAGATTGCAGCAGATATCAAAAACGACCTCGTGCAGCGGCTTGCTGTCCTTGGCAGGAATATCTCAGGAGCACCCATCAGGGAGAGATCATTCATCATCAAAAAAACCGAGAAAGACCCGATCCTGCAATCGTTCCTGAGTTCATTCTCGCATGAGAACAACAAGAGAAAAGAAGATTTAGAGAACACTGTCCACAAATACCTCGACCAGATCGCATCAGACCTCAGCCCTAATATCATCAATTTCCTCAACAAATCGCTTTCATGGATATTCAACAACATCTATGACGGCCTCGATGTCAATATCGATGGCATACAGAAGGTCAAGGAGGTGGCAAGGAATGGATCTCTGGTCTATGTCCCGTGCCATAAAAGCCATATAGACTACCTCATCCTGTCCTATTACCTCTTCAATAACTGGATGAGTGTTCCGGTCATTGCGGCAGGAATAAACCTCGCCTTCTTTCCCATTGGGTCGATTCTCAGAGGAGGCGGGGCCTTTTTCATGAAACGCTCCTTCAAGGACAACCCTGTGTATGCTCAGACCTTTGCTGCCTATGTGCGCACCATTCTACAGGAAAGAATCCCGCTTGAATTCTTCATAGAAGGCTCCCGCAGCAGATCGGGCAAGCTCATGCTTCCGAAGAAAGGTCTGCTTTCCATGATCATCCGGGGCTGGGAATCCGGAGTCAGCCGTGATGTCTCCTTCGTCCCTGTCTACATGGGATATGACACAGTCGTGGAGGAAAGCTCTTATATACGAGAGATGAAAGGCGACCCCAAAGAGAAGGAAAATCTCTGGCAGCTGCTCAAGGCCGGAAAGGTACTGAAAAACCGTTACGGCAAGGTATACATCCGTTTTGCAGAACCCGTTTCTCTGAACAGCTTCATGAAGGACAAGACCCTCTTTTCTCATATGGACACTGATCAAAGAGAAAACCTCTATGATGTCTTTGCTAAAAAGATCATCTCATCAATCTATGAGCAGACCGTTGCAACCCCTTTTTCCATACTGTCTTGCGTATTGACAAGCCGGTCTTCTGCGATGGAGGAACAGGCAATCCGGGAAGGATTCATGCTGTTTGTGGACTATCTCAGATATCTTACGTGCAATCTCGCATCATCTCTGTCCAATGCAGATGGTGCCTATACTGATGCCTTTGCCCTGCTCAAGGAGAAAAAACTGGTCAGCATTGATGCAGGAGAAAACGATGACGACCTGAATCTCGTCATTACAGAGGGTGAAGCCAGGATACACCTCGAGTATTATAAAAACACCATACTGAACTTTTTTGTGCCGGCTTCTCTCATATGCAATGTTCTTCTCAAGAATGACACAGGCATTGACGAAAAGACCTGCAAGGCTCAGGTGAAGGCTCTTGCTGTATTGCTTGACAACGAGTTCATCCTGGACATGGAAAGCTTTACGGTTGCCCAGCAGTATCTGCTGGACAAACAGATCATCCAACATTCAAAGGGCATGTATTCAATCCAAGGTAGCAGCAGAGATATAGCAATGATGTTTGACGGGCTCATTGAAAACTATCTGGAATCCTATCTGTGTACGGCAAAGTACCTTGCAAAGGTCAAGGAACTCGGAAAAAAAGATCCCCTCAAGGAGATAAACCGTTTTGCCTCCAGGATGTATAAAAAAGGCGAGATAAAACGATACGAGGCACTGTGCCTGCCCGTGTACAAGGGAGCCCTGGATACCTTCAGAAAAAAAGGCATCATTGACAAGAACAACTCCCTGACCGACAAAAAACGTCTTGAGAGCATTATCCGTGATATAGAGGCATACCTTGAAAACTAGAAACCTTGTCTTGGCTCTCTTCATGATATCTTCACTCTTTCTCGGTTGTTCTCATACCCCCAGCTCAACAGCCTGGCAAGAGGTCGGCACAGCCTCCTGGTATGGAAAGAAATTTCACGGCAGACCCACAGCATCCGGAGAAATATATGATATGTTCGGTCTGAGCGCCGCTCACAAGACACTTCCTCTGGGCACCCGCGTTCGCGTGACCAACCTTGACAATGGCCGGAGTGTCGATGTCCCCATAAACGACAGGGGGCCGTTTGTGGGCAGACGTATAATCGACATGTCCTACGGCGCAGCCAGAAAGCTCGATATGGTTCAAGAAGGGCTTGCCAAGGTACACGTTCAGGTGATACAGAATCCACGCGCTTACACGTATACATATACCTTACAGTTCGGTGCTTTTACGGAAAGGGACAATGCCGTGGCAATGGCAGACAAGCTCACAGATATCGGCTACTCGCCAGATATTGAAAAAACAGACATACAAGGCAGACAATTCCACAGGGTTCGTCTCGGTGAGTTTCAATCTCTCAAGAAGGCTCAGAATCTGGCTGAAGCAATACGCACGAAAGGGCTTGTCTGTGTCATTGTAAGTCAAAAACAACAGCAGGAGATTTAAACAATAGATACTTTAGAGGGGGATGCAAATGAGTGAAATAGTTGATGTTGTTGCAAGAGAAATCCTGGATTCGCGGGGAAATCCGACCGTTGAGGTAGATATCTATCTTTCCACCGGAGATATGGGAAGGGCCTCTGTCCCTTCAGGCGCTTCAACCGGTGAACACGAGGCCATGGAGCTGCGCGATGGAGAAGAAAAACGTTACCGGGGCAAGGGTACGCTCAAGGCTGTGGAGAATGTAAACAAGAAGATTGCCCCGCGGCTCATCGGCATGGATGTGCTCGACCAGGTCGGCATAGACACCATGCTCCTGGAGATCGATGAAACCCCCAACAAATCAAAACTCGGGGCCAATGCAACAACAGGCGTATCTGTTGCTGCTGCCCGGGCTGCTTCGGTTTTCATGGGGCTGCCCTTATACCGCTATATCGGCGGGGCCTTTGCCAGGGAACTGCCAGTACCACAGATGAACATCATCAACGGCGGCAAACATGCGGACAACAATGTTGACCTCCAGGAATTCATGGTCACCCCGATCGGCGCCCCGAATTTCCGTGAAGCACTGCGCTATTCCGCGGAGACATTCCATGCTCTCAGGGATATACTTATCAAGAATGATTATGCAACCGGTGTCGGAGACGAAGGTGGATTCGCACCGAACCTGAAATCCAATTCTGAACCCTTCGAGCTTATCGTCCAGGCCATTGAAAAGGCCGGCTACAGGCCCGGTGAGGATGTTGCCATCGCCATCGATGCGGCAGCCAGTTCCTTCTACAAGGACGGAAAATACATTCTCGCATCAGAGAAGGATCCTGAAAGAACAGCCGAAGACATGATCGATTTCTACGAAGAACTCATTGCGAAATATCCCATTGTTTCCCTGGAAGACGGCCTTGACGAGAACGACTGGGAAGGCTGGAAGATCATGATGAAACGTCTGGGCGGCAAGGTACAGATCGTGGGTGACGACATCTTTGTGACCAATGCAAGATTCCTGGAGCGCGGTATAAAGGAAAACACAGCAAATTCTGTCCTTATAAAGGTCAACCAGATAGGAACACTGACAGAAACCATGCAGACCGTCGAGATGGCACGCAGGGCAGGCTTTACAACCGTATTCTCTCACCGGTCCGGCGAAACCGAAGATTCCTGGCTCGCCGACGTGGCGGTTGGTTATTCAGGCGGACAGCTCAAGACCGGGTCGACATCGAGAGGAGAGAGACTGTCGAAATACAACCAGCTCATGCGTATCGAGGAAGAACTCGGTGCAGAAGCCCTGTTCAGAGGCAGAAACGTCCTTTACAGCATCAGATAAGAACTCTTCGAAGGGGGCGGGTTCGCCCCCTTCCCTCAAAGACATTGAAAAAGATCATATCAGCGGCACTTATCCTTCTCGTTGTTTCAGGGCTCTGGCTCCTGAACACAAGCCGGCACAGGACTCATAATCAGCGGTTTTTCCTCATGGACACCATTGTGGAGTTCAAGGTTGAAGGAGACAAAGAACACGCAGAGACAGCAATGAAACACGCGCTTGAAGAACTGAGGCGTATCGATTCAACCTTTGGCTATCAACAATCCGTTCTTACAGAACTGAATGCCCGGCACATTATCCGTAATCAGGAACTCTACAGTCTCATAGAATTCTCCCTGGAGGTAAACAAAAACTCAAACGGTGCATTTTCCCTTACACTACGACCCATCCTCGATTCATGGGGGTTCTCAGGCACCCATGCCTATCAGGTGCCTGAGAACTCGGATTTTGAGCGATGGAAGTCACTGCCGGGTGATTCGGGCATCATTCTTTTTGATGACGGCCTGACTGTGAAAACGCATGAAGGCATACTCATCGATCTGGGGGCAGTTGCAAAGGGCTATGCAGCAGACAATGCAGCGAGAATAATGAAGGAAGACAATATTGCCGCCGGGCTCGTCAATGCGGGCGGAGACATAATGGCTTTCGGAGACAGAGACTGGCAGGTAGGAATAAAGCATCCGAGAGCCCCGGGCATCTTTGCGACAATCCCGCTCAGAAACAGGGCAATCGCCACATCCGGCGATTATGAACGATTCTTCATCAAAGACGGAACAAGGTACTGCCATATCCTCGATCCTGAAACCGGCCTACCCAGCCGGAGGTATATGAGTGCAACTGTTGTTGCACAAAGTTGTACACAGGCAGATGCCTGGGCGACAGCGCTGTTCGTCAAGGGGATCGAGACGCTCAAGGACTTCTTTTCACAACATGATATGGACTGGATCGTGATAGACAACAATGGAAAGGTTTATGCCAGTGATGCCCTGAAGGAATACTGCCCGGATCATATCTCAACAACCCCCTGACCGGCCATGCGGATGTACATACCTATCCGGAACGTAGAACTCAAGACCTGATGATCCCGCCAGTATTCCATAATCAACCCTGAGAGTTCCATGTTTTACAGGCAGGACCGTGCTCAGACATCTGTGTCTTCTTCAACCCACTTCTTCAATGTATTCAATATCTTTGCTGCCTGTTCTTTGCTTGAGATCGTAAACTTGGACTGCTGCCGGTACTCGTTGTTGATCTTGCGGTATCTGCGTATGGAATACCGCTGCGGGCCATATTCCTCTTTCTTCGCATCCCACTGGGTGTATCTGAAAAGAATGGTGGTCCAGGCGCCCCTGGAAAGGATATCCTTGTCTAACTCTTTCACTTTAAGAACATCATCTTCTTCGTAATTTATGGTGATATCATCAACAGTTGATGCCATTCAATCCTCCTTATTGTCTACACACACCTATATCTGCATATTCCTGGCAGAAAAGACAAGTCTTTATTGGTTTGTCAAGTATGCAGCTTTCATGAAACGGCAACATCGGCAGGCCTTTATGCTGAACACGGGGAATTCCCGTTGGAGATCTTCTGTGTAACATAGGACTTGATCATAGCGAATATACCGTCTGTCTGCAGCGATTCGGGCATAGAGGCCCGGATCATCTCAAGATATGCTTTTCCATTGAGACGTTTAAATGTGGGGTGAAAGTTTACATCAAAGACCCATGCAGCCTGAAGGATCTTAAAATCGTTCAGAGATCTTACATCGTAGTGATTTATGACCCTGTGCGCCATAATCCCTTCATATACTCCAGGGGATACACCGGGAGTATCCGGAAGGTTCAGCTCGATTGCCCGGTTCTTCTCGCGGTCGGTGCGCGAATAATACGAGGTAAGCACATACCATATGTCCAGTTTGTCTGCATCGCGCAGCAATCTTGAAAAGAACAGACATTCAGGGGTTTCTTCATCGGGCAGAGAAGGTCGGTTATGATAGGAGATCACCTTGTATATAAATTCTTCTGTGGTATTGTCGAGCATTGCCAAGACAGAATTCTCTTTGAGTATCTCAACGCCGAACTCGGCATGGTTTACCGAGATCATGTCGACAAATGTCCTGTACGTCCTGAATTGCTCGAAACGCCCGATATCATGGAAAAGGGCCAGCACCCAGGCCATGACCAGCTCGGCTTCATTAAGACCAAGCTCTTTTCCCAACCAGTCTATCTCGTTGCACACCCGTATGGTATGTTCTCTTTTCAGAGTAACATTCTCTGAGAGTTCTTTGTCATGCATGTCGAATGTATCCAGATACGTATCGAACCATTGCCTGATCTGCCTGACTGATGATACATCAATAATACCGGGATTTCTTTTCATTTATAATTTCCTTTGTCGTTTTATTAACTGATGATTCAACCATATGGTCGAAAACTCGGGACCACGCACCTCGCCGCAAGCTTTCGAGGCATCAAGAATCTATCTTATTGCCCCCTCACCTTTGTCCTCTCCCTGATGGGAAAGGATGATATCTCGTGCTTCAGGCAGCTTACGTATCATCTGAATCAATGTTCTTGATTTTTTTGTCTCCTTGTTTTATCCACTGATATTCTGCGGACAGGGATTTCTCATATAGATACAATGAAATATGTTATTATTGCAAGGAATGCTGATTCAATCTAATGGTTAAGGAGAAGAAATGAAAGAAGTTGTCATAACCAGTGCAGTTCGTACTCCGCTAGGAGATTTCAATGGGAGCCTCTCGGGCGTAAGCGCTACCAAGATGGGCGCAATAGTCATAGAAGAGGCAATACGCCGCTCCGGCATAGAGAAAAATGTCGTCAATGAAACCATTATGGGCATGGTTCTCCCATGCGGTTATGGCCAGAACCCGGCAAAGCAGGCGGCAGTACAGTCAGGTCTTCCCTGGGAGGTAGAATGCATGACCGTCAACAAGGTGTGCGGTTCCTCGCTCAAGGCAGTAATGCTCGCTGCCCAGGCCATACAGTGTGGGGACGCGGAAGTGATTGTGGCGGGCGGTATGGAGAATATGAGCGCTGCGCCGTATTATCTCGAAAAGGCTCGTACCGGATACAGGATGGGCCCGGGTGTCATACAGGATCATATGGTTCATGACGGTCTGTGGGATATTGTCAATGACTTTCACATGGGCATCTCAAACGAGCTCTGCTCTGAAAAGTACACTGTGTCCAGAGAAGATCAGGAC
>DSAD01000193.1 GCA_011372875.1 Deltaproteobacteria bacterium | reverse complement strand
CCATGCTGAGCTTATTTTGTTGAAAAAGTGTTGTTTCAGATTTTTATTTATAAATCATTCTAATATTTTGGATAGAATATTTATATGGGTATCGTACTTGATAAGATCACGAAGATATATGACGGCAATACCTGCATTAACGGTATTTCCCTTGAAATAAATGACGGTGAGTTCGTAACTCTTCTCGGCCCCACTGGCACCGGAAAAACCACCCTGTTGAGAATCATGGCCGGAATTGAACGGCCTGACAAGGGCAGGGTTTTTTACAACGGGGTAGACGTAACAGATGTTCCGGTACAGAAACGTGATGTGGCAATGGTATATCAGCAGTTTATCAATTATCCATCACTTACGATTTATGAGAATATCGCCTCACCCTTGAGGGTATCACGAAATAAAAGGTTTTCAAAGGCCGAGATCGACATGCGTGTGCGGGCAAATGCTGAACTCCTGGGTATAACCCAGGTCCTGAACCATTACCCTGAAGAGGTAAGCGGGGGGCAGAGACAGAGAACCGCCATAGCAAGGGCCCTGACCAAAGACGCTCAATTCATCTTCCTTGACGAACCCCTGGCCAACCTCGACTACAAGCTCAGGGAGGAACTCAGGGGAGAACTCAAAAAGATTTTCCGCGGCAAGGGAGGAGCGATCGTATATGCCACGCCTGAACCGGTGGATGCGCTTTCCATGGCAACCCACGTCGGGGTCATGCAGACTGGCAATCTTCTTCAGTACGGACCCGTGCTTGACGTTTATCACAACCCTAAGCTTGTGGATGTCGGGGCCTATTTTTCCCATCCCACCATGAACATGCTAAAAAGTGTCCTCAGGGATGACGGCAATCGTTCAATGCTTATCGTCTCCGACGAGGTGAAGATCGATGTTACCGGCCTGAGGGATCGCCTGGCAGAAAGCGGAAAAGTGTATCTCCTTGGTGTACATGCCTATGCTATAAGCCTTCACCCTACCCATGAGAGAATGATCCCAATACGCGCAACCGTTGAACTCTCGGAAGTGGTGGGGTCAGATACAGAGCTTCACCTGGACTATCAGGGAATCAAACTGATAATCCTATTGCAGCAGTTGGTTACAATCGAAATAGGCGGAATAGTGGAAGTATTCCTCGACCCCGACAGATTTTACATATTTGACCAGTCAACACAGAGGCTTGTTGCAAAAACAGGGCAGTCCTGAACCATAAGAGGAAATCGCGATGGCAAGCATAGAGCTTAAAGATTTTTATCACACCTATGATGCCCGCATGGGCAAAGGTGAAACATCCAGCTTCTGCATCGAGAACCTCAATATCAAATGGGGAGATGGAAAGGCGATAGCACTGCTCGGGCCTTCCGGCTGTGGCAAGACAACCTTGCTCAATGCCATATCAGGACTGATTCATCCCAAAGGGGGCAGTATCCTTTTTAACGGCCAGGATGTTACAGCTCTCTCAACAAAGGAACGTCACGTCGCCCAGGTCTTTCAATTCCCCGTGGTATATGATTCCATGGATGTTTATGGAAATCTGGCCTTCCCGCTCAAAAACGACCGCGTACCCAGAAATGAGATTGACAGGAGGGTAAAGGAGATTGCAGGAATCCTGGAAATCGAAGATCTCCTTGAACTTCCTGCAGGCAACCTGATCCCGGCGGACAAACAGAAAGTGTCCCTTGGACGGGGCATTATCAGGCCGGACACCGCAGCGGTTCTCCTGGATGAACCCCTGACCGTAATCGATCCAAAACTGCAGTGGACATTAAGAAGAAAGCTCAAACAGGTCCAGAGGCAGCTCGGGATTACCATGGTATATGTCACTCACGACCAGCACGAGGCCTTGACCTTTGCAGACATTGTGACCATCATGTCCAATGACGGGAAGATCGCACAGACAGGTACCCCTGAAGAGATCCACAACGATCCCTATACGCCTTTTGTCGGATATTTCATCGGCAGTCCTGGCATGAACATCATGGAATGCTCGATCACCTCAACCGGCTTTGACTTTGACGATTTTGCAATACCCATTCCTGTGGGCCTCAATGAACAGACATTGTCCGCCGGGGACAATTACCAGTTCGGCATCAGACCGGAATTTGTCCAGGCAAGCATGGAATCCCGCGATGGATGGCTGCCTTTTACCATAGAAATCGTCGAAGATACAGGGGCCTATAAGATCACAACACTCAAAGCCGGCAAACACAAGATCAAGGCCCGGATACCAGAGGAAATGCCGGTGGTGGAAAACAATCCCCTCTGGGTTCATTTTCCCGATAAACATATTAAGCTCTTCCAGGGCAACAAAAGGGTCTTCTGATACAATCTTATATTCAGAATGAGAAAAGGGAGAAGGAATGAATAACAGAGCCTGGCTTTTCTTGCTTCCCATGTTAATAATCATGTCATTGAGTGCTTTTATTCCTCTCATGACCGTGGTGAACTATTCGCTTCACTACATCTTTTCCGGTTCCATGCCCCAATATGTAGGCCTGGCAAATTATCTTGAGGTAATGAGAGATTCATCCTTCCAGAATGCCCTGGGAAGGCAATTGATCTTCAGCACCATGGTTCTGGTGGTACAGATTCCCCTGGGCATTATGATTGCTCTGGCACTCCCGAAAAAAGGCACCGGCGCAACCATTTCCCTGGTCCTGCTCGGAATTCCTCTTCTGATCCCCTATATTGTCGTGGGTATCGTATGGAGGCTGTTCACCCAGTCTGACATCGGTGTTGTTCCCAAGGTGCTGGCCCTCTTCGGATATGCATATAATGTGGCGCTCGACCCCATTGATGCACCCTTGACTATCTTTCTCCTGGATGTCTGGCACTGGACACCCCTTGTCGTGCTTTTATGCTATGCCGGTCTTCAATCTATTCCCGATGCCTTTTACCAGGCCGCCCAGATCGACGGGGCATCCACATGGAAGACCTTCCGGTATGTAACCCTGCCCAAGCTGAGACCCGTTCTGATACTGGCGGTTCTGCTCAGGTTCATGGATTCGTTCAAGATCTATTCCGAACCCCTGCTCCTGACAGGGGGGGGTCCAGGGTCTTCCACTACCTACTTGAGCCTCTTTGTAGCGCGCAAAGCGGAATCGTATGAATTAGGTTATGCCGGAGCGGTTTCCGTCATCTATCTTTTCGTAGTCGTCACGTTCAGTTTCATCTTCTTCCAGATCATGAAGAACCTCGGAAAGGGAGAGCACAGCAGATGAAAAAACGACACATCGCGCTTATAATCTATTTCATTATCCTCTTTATTCCTATTTATTGGATGGTCAACACCTCTTTCAAAACCGATGGTGAGATCCTCAGAGAATTCAGCCTGTACCCGAAAACTATCACCTTTGACAATTACATGGAGATCTTTACCTCGGAAGTTTGGAGGAACAGCTTCATGAACTCGATCATCTATGTTTTCTTGAATGTCATCATTACACTCCTGGCAGCCATCCCCGGAGCATATGCCTTTTCCCGCTGGAGATTCAGGGGAAGCCATCACCTGTTCTTCTGGCTGCTTACCAACAGGATGGCACCAGCCGCTATTTTTATTATCCCCTTTACCGAACTTTACTATACGCTGCACCTCTTCGATACCCACCTTGCCGTGGCTCTTGCCCACTGCCTTTTCAACATACCTCTGGCGGTATGGATTCTCGAGGGCTTCATGTCGGGCATCCCCAAGGAAATCGATGAAACGGCATTTGTAGACGGCTACAGCTTCCCCAAATTCTTCCGGAAGATCTTCTTTCCCCTGGTGGCTCCGGGTATCGGTGTTACAGCGTTTTTCTGCTTTACCTTTTCATGGGTCGAGCTCATCATTGCAAAGGCCCTTACTATCACCGATGCAAAACCAGTGGTTGTAACCCTTACAGTGGGTATCGGAGCAGAAGGAGTAAAATGGGGCCTGTTGGCAGCTGCCGGTGTTCTGACTATCATACCAGGGGCTATTGTGGTATATTTCGTAAGGAATTATATGGCCAAAGGCTTTGCCTTGGGAAGGGTGTAACCCATGATTGAATGGCTTGCAACCAATCTTGAATGGATGTACTGGACTATACCGAGCGGCATCTTCTTTGGCGGTCTTTTTCTTGTAGTGGCGGGTATGGGTGTATGGGACCACTTCAGCCCGAACATAAACAGAAAAGGCTTTTTCCCCATGGAAACCTCCCGTGGTGACCGTCTCTTCATAGGCATCATTTCCACCATCGGTATTATACTTCTGTGGCTGGCCCTCTTTGGAGACAACTTCCTGTGGGGCGCCATAGCCCTGTCATCTGCATGGTTTTTAATCGAAGCGCGATGGGGATGATCTTTTTTTTACTGATAAATAAGACTCCTTACTTTGAAAGGGGTCTCTCAGTAATTATCATATACGAAAGGAGGTGAGTTGTTTCGTTGGGACAGGCAAGGGGAATCCTGCAAAAAAATCATACCCGCCTTAGCAAATAATACAGGGGAGGAAACATGAAAAGAATCGGATTATGTATTTCAATGATTGTGTGTCTCAGCCTGGCTTTTTCCGGCTGGGCACAAGCCGTGGACAAGGCAGTGCTCGACAAATGGGTCGATGAGTTCCAACCGAGCTCAATCAGCAAGCAAGACCAGATAAAAGAACTGGAATGGTTTGCCAAGGCTGCCGAACCCTACAAGGGAAAGTCTATCAAATCGGTTGCAGAAGGGATCAAGACTCACCGTTACGAATCAGAGGTTCTGGCCAAGGCATTTTTCGAAATCACCGGCATCAAGGTGTCTCATGACATCATCGGTGAAGGTGAACTCGTTGACAGAATCCAGCGACAGATCCAGACCAAACGCAAATTATACGACATCTACGTCAATGACGGTGACCTGATCGGAACCCATGTAAGAATGGACAGCGCACTCAACCTTACCGAATACATGAAGGGTGAAGGCAAGGCGGTCACAAACCCATACCTCGACCTCGACGATTTCCTGAACCTGGAATTCGGACAGGATTTTGACGGCAATCAGCTCCAGCTTCCTGACCAGCAGTTTGCCAATCTTTACTGGTTCAGGCACGACTGGTTCAGCAGAGAGGATCTGAAAAAAGAATTCAAGGCAAAATACGGGTATGAACTGGGTGTCCCGTTGAACTGGGAAGCCTATGAAAATATTGCCGAGTTCTTTACCGGCAGGGAAATCGATGGTAAAAAGGTCTACGGCCACATGGATTACGGCAAGAGATCTCCTTCCCTGGGCTGGCGGTTTACGGATGCCTGGCTCTCCATTGCCGGTGTCGGTGATGTTGGACTCCCTAATGGATTACCTGTCGATGAATGGGGTATCCGCGTAGAAAACAGGATTCCGGTGGGGGCTTCTGTTGAAAGAGGCGGAGCAGTCAACAGCCCGGCTGCCGTATATGCGTTGACCAAATATGTGGAATGGATGAAAAAGTATGCACCTCCGTATGCCGCATCCATGGAATGGGCTGATGCAGGGCCTGTCCCTTCGAGAGGCGTTATTGCACAGCGCATATTCCAGTATATCACGTGGCTCTCTGACGATGAATTCACCCTTCCTACCAGTTCAGTCACCGACGAGAACGGTAAACCGCTTTGGAGGGTGGCCCCGACACCTCACGGCAAATACTGGGATGAGGGCATGAAGGTCGGATACCAGGATGCAGGCAGCTGGACCATTCCCCAGCACAGTGTTACCGGGGAAGACAGAGCCATGGCTTGGCTCTGGGCACAGTTCTGTGTCTCCAAAACCGCCGACCTCAAGAGGTTCATGGTTGGCAAAACCCCGATCAGAATATCCACGATCAACAGCGATTATCTCACCTCCAGAGAGGGTGATTTCGGCGGTTTGATAACCTTCTACCGTTCCAAGGCAAGAGTCCTGTGGACAGACTCCGGGCTTAACGTTCCCCATTATCCCCTTCTTGCAGAGCAGTGGTGGAAAAACATCGCCCCTGCAGTCACCGGAGATGTCACTCCTCAGGAGGCAATGGACAATATCGCAAATGCCATGGATGACCTGATGGGCAAGATGAAACTTCCCAAATATTCACCTGTTCTCAATGAGAAAAAGTCTAAAGAGTACTGGTTGAGCCAGCCCGGTTCACCAAAACCCGAGCGGCCTGACGGAAAACCTCAAACCATGACCTACGAAGAACTTATCAAGAGATGGAAATAGCCTGTATTACCACGCAGCCGGCTTATATTGAAAAGCCGGCTGCGGCTATACAGCCTTTCATTATCCCGGCCTTTATTCCTGCATGCTGCTTGGCATATATCACTTAAACATGTATTATTTGTGATGTTCACATTTCCCTTTTTCTTCAGTATACTATCTTTCCAGAAGAACACGATACCGTGACACGGTCTTCTATGTTCTCTTGTTAACGGATCTATCAATTATACGAGGTGATCATGATCTCCAGAAGTTCAAAGCTGCCTAAAAAACCGGCTTCCAAATTGACCAGGGAGGATATGGAAAGGCTCGCGAACCAGGCTCGAAAGGCCAGAAAAGAGCGTATGGAAGGATACCGGGAACAGTCCCTGAGGATCCACCCCTGGGTATGCGCGCGCTGCGGCAGAGAGTTTACACAAAAAAATCTCCACCAGCTTACCGTACATCACAAAGACCACAACCACGACAACAACCCTCCGGACGGGAGCAACTGGGAGAACCTCTGCGTATACTGCCACGACAACGAACACGGCAGATATCTCGACGAGACATCCGACGAAGATGGCACAATGATCGAGGAACCTGCTGATTCCATTACCCATAAGCCCTTTGCGGCCCTTGCAGACATGCTTAACAAGAAGAAATAGCCACAGGGCAGACTTGGACTCTTCAGAGGCTGCCAGGACATCGCTTAATTCTTACACATGGTTGTGCATGCCCAGCAGGCTCGTAGAGTTTTCAAGCGATCTTCCCTGCGACATCGAAGCCCTCCCTGATTGCCTCGTATGCCTTACGGGGACGCTCAGCATCGCCTACTGTGAAAACCTGCCCGACCTTTTGCCGCAGTGTTTTCTCCACCGTATTGAAAGAAGCTGTCCCCCCTCACATTTATCCTTTTCTCTCAAGGGGCGAGGATAATTTGCGAGCACTTACAGGCAGCTTATATCACCTGATGAAAACACTTTACAGCTTTCCTGCTGGCAATCTTCCGGCTGAACCGGCGCTGCATGCATTCCCGTCAAGACATTCCATATCAATGACTCGGGAGATAATCCGGCAAGGCTGTGGTTTGTAAAAGAACCGGATATGCACCTGACGAGGCGCATGGTAGATTCTCAGGGCCTTGCTGACACCCAGCCCCTGAGAATAAGCATAGACGGCCTGCTCCGGCTCAGCCCTGTATACGCAACATGAAGGGTTGAATCTTTTTCCAGACTTCAGGAAGTGCGTTGCTTGAGATACATACCGTATCGTGCCATATGGGAAATTATCGAGACTGCCTGTTCCGGGCTTGAGAGACTGATCACCTTGCCATGATCTGTATCGGCCAGGCTAAGTCCTCCTTCTGAGAGGGCCACCAATACTATTGGCTTGCGGGTTTCTTTCTGCAGCCTTGCTATTCCCGAAATGATACGGCTTTCATTTTGCATCTGATTTTTGAGAACGGAGAGCTTAAGTTCGCGTGTATATAGCTCACCACCCATCCTCTCCTGGCAGGCAATAAAGTCCTCCATATATCCGGATCTCCCGACAATACCCAGAGGTATGACCGCATCGATCTCGTCCCAGCGGGCAAGGATTTCTATCACCTTCAGATACATGCCTGCATCGCCTTCACCTACCAGGTCGACGGGATTGCGCCGGTTCCAGTAATCAGGTAGCAGCGCATCAAGCCTGCTGATCATCTCTGCGGAGAGTTCGGGCAGAACAAGTCCTGCATCCTCGCATTCATCAGCGGCGACAATACCCCATCCCCCTCCCATTGTCATAATCGCCACGCGCTTTGACTTTGGTATGGGCAGATGTGTCATTGCGGTTGAGACATTGAGCAGTTCGGTCGGGGTCCTGACACCGGTAATGCCTTTCTGGGCAAACATAGCTTCGTAAGCGGAGTGAGATCCCGCCATTGAGCCGGTATGAGACTGAGCCGCTCTGGCACCGGTCTTCGATCTGCCGGTCTTGAGGGCTATCACCGGCTTGATTCTGGTGACTTTCTCTGCAACCTCCATAAACTCCCTGCCGTCAGGGATGCCCTCTATGTACATGGCTATGGCCTTGACATCGTCGCGCGCGCCAAGATACTCCATCAATATCGTGGTATTGAGCATTGCCTCGTTTCCTGTACCTGCATAGATGTTCAGCCCGATGTCCTTGTGCGCAACCCACTTGAGAATCTGCAGGCCCAGATTTCCACTCTGAGAGATGATGGCAAGCCCACCAGCCTCTACCGGTGTGGGCGTTGGGATGGCCTCAAAATTGTGGTGGGCGGACGCGATACCCATAGTATTGGGCCCCATGAAGACCATATCCCCTTTTCTCGCGATGTCGGCAATCTCATCTTCAAGGACCCTGCCCTCTTCACCGGCCTCCTTGAATCCTGCGGAGATCACAACCGCAGCCTGGATTCTCTTTTTCACGCAATCACGAAAGCCGTCCGGGATAAACCTTGCTGGAATGGCAAAGATGGCAAGATCCACCTCTTCGGGTATGTCAAGCAGGCTCGGGTATGACTGCAAATCAAAGACTGTATCTTTTTTCGGATTCACAGGAAATACTTTGCCCGCGTATTTCCATCCGAGAATGGATATCAAAATCAGATTTCCCCATTTACCGGGCAGGTCCGAGGCACCGACAACAGCCACCGACCCAGGAAAAAACATCCTATCCAGCTTTTTGTGAAGATTATCCCTGTTCTTCATGCAGCCATCCTCCATATACACACTGTGCCTTGCACTGTCTTTGCAGTATAATTGCCCGGGAAACCCATAATGTATATGGAAATAATGCCTGTGCAAGACACAGAGTCAATGAGCGCCTCTCGATTTATATTCAAACTGGTCTAAATGATCGAACCAGTTGCGGCAACCCTGCCCTGGCAAGAAAAGTCTGCATTATCCAGACAATATGACCATTACGGTTTTTTTTGTCATCATCAACAGCATTGTCACAGACGTGTCTTCTTGCGAATATGCGCGTGTAAAGATATAATGGCCTCAACACTCTAATTGATCAAGGATACATATGAAGATCTTCAGAATTGATTACCAATTTATCATTATATCGGCACTGGTTTCCCTGCTCGCAACCATTGCCATCATCTTTGCGATAAACGTCTTGCATCCCGGACTGATCTCTTCAGCAGGAGGCACGAGCATCTTTATCTACATCGGGGTTTTTACTGCAAACCTTATTGCTGAAGCCGGTCGTAAGCGCCTGCGCAAATGATCTACAATCCTTCTCATTGACTTTTCTTATCTCACACTCTGCATTTGAATAAACTCCTAATAGAGCTTACCGGCATATGTTATCAAAAGGCCAACAGTATAATTTGACACAAAGATCAACATTCACTATACTTCGCCATCAAAGAATCGACAGGGGTTCTTTAAGACCTGAAAAAGGAGCTGAATTATGGGAAATATCATCAACCGTGACACGATAGGCGATATGGCCAGGAGGGCGGCAACAAAATACGGCGACAAGACCGCCATCATCTTCCGCGATGTAAAGCTGTCATTTTATGATCTCGAACGCGAGGCACGCCGCTTCGCGCTTCTCATGATGAAATACGGCATAAAGAAGGGCGATCGCGTAGCTGTCTATGCATACAACTCCCATTACTATCCCATCAGCATGCTCGGACTCGCCAAGATCGGAGCTGTCCAGGTCCCCATCAACTATATGCTCAATGCTGAAGAGATCGCATATATCATCAACCATTCAGGATCAAAGGTCTTTATTGTCGAGGATGCACTCTATCCGATCATCGCACAGTCTCAGGCACAGTTCACCACGGTTGAGAAATGGGGCTTCATACCGCTGGCAGGATCGATGGTCCCGGATGGTTTCTTCAACCTGATAAGCGAGATGGAAGCCATGCCCTATGATGAACCACAGGTGGAGGTCAGCGCCGAGGACATCGTCCAGATCCCGTATACAAGCGGAACAGAATCCAAGCCCAAAGGTGCAATGCTCTCTCACCGTGCCCTCATGTCACAGTACCACAGCTGCATCTTCGACGGCCATTATGAAACAACCGACGTAAGCCTGCATGCCCTGCCCCTCTTTCACTGCGCGCAGCTTCACTGCTTTCTCATGCCCTATCTGTATATCGGGGCCACCAATATCATCATGCACAAGGCAGATCCGCTGGAGATGATAACATCCATTGAGAAGTTCCAGATCACGCACATGTTCGCCCCTCCCACGGTCTGGATCGGGATACTGAATCACCCGGAATTCAAGAATCACAACCACGCCAGCCTGAAGAAAGCGGCATACGGTGCCAGCATTATGCCCGTAGAGATCATCAAGCAGCTCTCGGTAACCTTCCACGGTCTCGAACTCTGGAACTATTACGGGCAGACCGAGATGGGGCCGGTCGCAACCATTCTGAAACCCCACGACCAGCTCCTGAAACCCGGGTCCGCAGGAAAGCCGGTCCTCAATGTCGAGACGCGGCTCATGGATGATACCGGCAAATTCGTCCCTGTGGGCACGGTGGGCGAGATCGTACACCGCTCCGGCCATGTCATGACCGGCTACCTCAATGACAGGGAAAAGACAGACGAAGCCTTTGCCTTCGGCTGGTTCCACAGCGGAGATCTCGGTAAATTTGACGAGGACGGGTACCTCTACGTTGTAGACCGCAAGAAAGACATGATAAAGACCGGCGGAGAAAATGTCGCGTCCAGGGAGGTCGAGGAGGTTCTGTATCAGCATCCGGCGGTCGAGGAAGTGGCTGTCATAGGCCTGCCCGATCCCAAATGGATCGAGGTGGTGGCTGCCGTTGTGGTACCGAAAAAAAATGAATCGATAACCGAAAAGGAACTGATATCCTACAGCAAGCAGCACCTGGCAGGATTCAAGTGCCCGAAAAAGATCGTGATAACAGACAAGCTCCCGAAGAATCCTTCCGGCAAGATCCTGAAGAGGGAACTGAAAGAAACCCTTGGGAAGTGATCTCAATATCATAGTCGATGTAGAAAGGCTGCAGACCCTGGGCATTCAGGTCCCGATAGGGATCCTGCAGATAGCAAAGCCTGTAAAATAGCAGGGGGAAATCCCATCTTATTCAGATACCGGCCCTGCAGATCTCCGTAAAAAGGGCCGGTATAACGGATCGCCGATGAGGACCATCTTCCAGGAAAGATAAGGCAGGCTCATAAAGTAGGTCTCGACAAGGGTGTATCTGCCGCTTGTCAGCAGGCCGAAAAAGATCTCAGGAAGAGGAAAAGCCCGTATGTACGGTTCGCCCACAGGACCGAGCGTTCCAGCGATACCGTCTTTAAGCATCATGGGACACCATGCCCTGCTCTTTGGATCTTTCAGGCTTACACACTCTCCGCTGGCGATATGATAGCCCACAGCACCTGGGACCCATTCAAAGGCGTCTACAT
>DSAD01000224.1 GCA_011372875.1 Deltaproteobacteria bacterium | reverse complement strand
GAAAGATAGCATCAACATTAACCAGGGGAGGAACGCTTACAACAAAGAATCTGAAGTTCAATAAAGTAGAGATTATTGCCGAGCCTGCCGACGGAGTTCAGGAAAAGCCTTACCAATGTTCAAATCGGATGGGTTACCTGGAAGCCATAGCAAAACCATTCACCGGGAAATATGCATTGATTGAGCATCCGGAATGTATCCATAAAGGAGCTGATTGTTGCAGATATATTATTACCTGGGAACAAAACAGCTCATACATATGGAATAGGATACGAAGCTACAGTATCCTGATCATATCTCTAATGTGTTTCCCCTTGTTTTTTGTACTCCCGAAGGCCTTCTGGCTGACCAATGCTCTGATATGGTCGACGACTGTTTTTGGCCTGTGCTGGTGGAGAGATCATCTGCAAAAACGAGATTTAAAAGATCGTATTGAAGATCAGGGAAAGACCGCGGCATTATTCATGCGGGAAACTAACAAACGCTATAATGACGCCCTCCTTGTTCAGGAGATTGGAACGGCAACGGCGAAGATACTCGATGCCCATACTCTTCTGGAGACTTTTGCATCGAAGATGAAGGATTTCCTGGATATTGACCGGGCGATTATCGTTGTAGCAAACGAGGAACAAAAGAGTTTTGAATACACAACAGGATTCGGCCTGAGCAGGGAGGAGGAAGAAGCCCTCAAGGGGAAAGTGGTTGATATAGAATCGTGGGAGCAGGGATACATCATGGAGCAGCCCTTCAAAGAACAGACATCTATACTGCTCAACGACAAGGAAATCGAAGGAAAAGTTTCAGCTCAGGCAGTTGATCTGATACAGTTCCTGGGCGTCAAATCCTTTATTTTGGTTCCCATAGTATTTGAAGGGAAGATATTGGGTGCTGTGCTTGCAGACAATGCCATTTCCGGGAGATCCCTGAAGAAAGGAGATGTGAATCTTCTCATGGGTATTGCACAGCAGATCGCAATCGGGATCAACAATGCCCGTTCCTTCGAGAAGCTCCATGCGAGCGAAGAAAAATACCGTGAACTGGTAGAGAATGCAAACAGCATTATCATGCGTATCAATATGCAGGGGAGGATCACCTTTTGTAATGAATTTGCCCAGAAATTCTTTGGATATACAACCGGTGAAGTCATTGATAAACATGCGGTCGGCCTGATCGTGGCAGATGAGGCATCATCGGTAGAATATTTTGAAGGCATGCTGGAAAGGATCGGCTCTTGTCCTGAACAGTATTCCAACATTCTCAGGGAAAACATCCTCAAGAGCGGGGAACGGGTATGGGTGTCGTGGACGAACAAACCGCTGTTCGATGACAATGGATCTATTGTTGAAATTCTATGTATCGGCAGCGACATGACTGCCAGGATAAGAGCACGGGAGGCGCTGCTGGAAAGAGAAAGGCAATACCGTCTCGTGGTGGAAAATGCCAATGAGGGGATAATCGTCAACCAGAACGGCAAGTGTGAGTTCGTGAATCAAAGGGCTCTTGATATATCGGGATACACGAAAGAAGAGTTTTCTTCCCGGCAATTCATAGATTTTATCCATGCCGATGATCGGCATCATTTGCTCGATATGGACAAAATGCTGATCGACAAAGAGCAGACGGCCAATCCAAATCCTCTTCGGTTTATCCATAAGAACGGGAGGATCCTGTGGTTCGAGGTTGCCCGGGTAATGATATCCTGGAAGAATGCCCCGGCGATCATCAATTTCCTCAACGACATAACCGAGCGCAGGGAAGCCGAAGAAGCCCTTCAAAAATCCGAGGAGCGTTACCGCACCATCCTTGAAAAGATAGAAGACGGGTATTATGAGGTAGATCTTGTAGGCAATCTGACATTTTTCAATGATCCCATGTGCCAGACGCTCGGATATTCCAAGAGCGAAATGTTGGGAATGAATAACCGGCAGTATATGGATGAACTAAGCGCAAAAAAAATCTATGCAGCCTTCAATTATGCATACAGAAGCAAGACATCCATTAAATCGCTGGATGTGAATTGTATAGGCAAGGATGGAAAGGTAATAAATATCGAGACCTCTGCCTCGATCATTCGGAGTTCTTCAGGAGAAATAATCGGGTTTAGAGGCATCTCAAGGGATGTCACGACACGAAGGCAGGCGGAAAAGGCTCTTAAAGAAAGCGAGCAGAGGTACCGCACGATCTTTGAGAACACCGGAACCGCAACCATTATTATCGAGGAAGATACCACCATATCCCTTGCCAATTCGCATTTTGAAAAGCTATCCGGTTATCCCAGGGAAGAAATAGAGGGCAAAAAGAGCTGGACAGCGTTTATTGTCGAAGAAGACCTCGCGAGAATGTTGAAGTATCATAAGGACAGGAGGCTCGATTCTGGCTCTGCGCCTGCACAATATGAATTTCGTTTTGTGGATATCCATTCAGAGATAAAGGATATCGTCATCAATATCAGGATGATCCCGGGAACATCCCAGAGTGTTGCCTCCTGTTTGGACATTACGGAGTTCAGGCAGGCCCAGAAATCCCTTAAAAGAAGCGAAGAGAAATATCGGGATATCTTTGAAAATGTATCGGATGCCTGGTTCTTTCACGATTTGAACGGGACTTTCCTTGAAACTAACAGCGCGATGAATGACGCCCTGGGCTACGCCAGGAACGAGCCGCTGCCGGATAATTTCAAGGTTATCGATATCATCTCCGAGCGATATAAGCCCATGTATAAGGACTATATCACTGAAGTTGTCGAAAGAGGCCATAGCGAAGGCCTAATGCATATCATGAGAAAGGATGGCCAGGAACGAATCATTGAATACAAGAATTCTCTGATCCGTGATCCCTCGGGCATGCCTGTAGGCATTCGTGGTTCAGGCAGGGACCTTACCGAACGTATACGTTATGAGAGAAAAATAAGGGAAAGTGAGGAAAAATACCGCACAATCCTGGATATTATGGATGAAGGATATTATGAACTCTCTACAAGAGGGAGGTTTGTATTCTTTAATGATGCGTTATGCAGGATGCTGGGATATGTAAAGGATGAACTTTGGGGCATTGATAACCGTAGGCTTGTTCACAAGGATGACAGAAAAAAGGTTTTCCAGTCCTTCAATACGGTTTACAGGACGGCAAAATCGACCAAGTTTCTTGATCTGAAGTTGATCAAAAAGGATGGATCGCCCTGTTTTGTGGAGATGTCGGTCACGCTTATAAAGGATCAGAATGGCGCTCCGTCGGGTTTCCGCGGTATTGCAAGGGACGTAACCGAGAGGAAACTCATGGAAGATCTCCAGAGGGAAAAAACGGCAGCCGAGGCCGCAAATCAGGCAAAAAGCGTCTTCCTTGCGAATATGAGTCATGAGATAAGGACACCTCTTAATGCGATCATAGGCCTGGCCGATCTTACCTTGAAGACCAGACTCAATGAAAAACAGCTCGATTTTCTCGCAAAGATAAACCTGTCAGCGCATTCGCTGCTCGATGTTATCAATGATATTCTCGATTTTTCCAAGATAGAGGCAGACAAGCTGGTTCTAGAGACAGTGGAATTTGATCTGCAGGAGATGATGGACAATATCACCGATATCCTTGCCGGCAAGGCAGGGGAAAAAGGGCTTGATCTGGTAACATATATTGAACCCGATGTTCCGATCACGCTCAAGGGAGACCCCCTGCGGCTGAAACAGATCCTCATCAATCTTGCAAGCAATGCAGTGAAATTTACCGATACAGGAGAGGTTGTTGTTACGGTATCTGCCGACGAAATAACTCCAGATAAGGAGCGACTCAAATTTTCTGTCCGTGATACAGGGATCGGCATACATAACAGTTACCTTCTCGATCTTTTCAAGCCGTTTACACAGGCTGACGGATCAACGACTCGCAGATATGGAGGCACAGGTCTCGGCTTGACCATATGCAAAAGGCTTGTTGCTTTGATGGGTGGTGATATCTGGGTGGAAAGCACCGAGGGAAAGGGGAGCATTTTTTATTTTGATTTGGATTTTGGTGTATCGCCGGGAAGACAAACACGACGAGACCGGCTCGGGCTACACAAAGAACTCTCAGGCGTAAAGGTCTGTATTGCCGATAGAAATCAGGGATCACGCGATGTATTGGGGAAGATCCTGCAGGGCTTTGGTTTTGCCGTAACATCATTTGACGCACAGGATGATGCGTTTCAGGCATTGAGAGATGCCTCACACGGTGAGGAGCCATATACCCTTTTTGTGGTCAATCTTAAAAGAGATGATAACGATATCCTGGAAAAGATAAGGCAGGATAATCAGATAGAAAACATCAAGATCCTGGCGCTGGTCGATTTCGGACAGAATGCACCTCTTTGGAAAGAAGAAGATATTGCAGTGACAAAACCTTTCAAATATTCCTCATTATACCGCAAAATAATGAAGATGTTCGATATCCCTGTTTGCGAGGAGCCCCTTGCATGTGAGAATAAAGACATGAAACAGGCGGACCTTGATCAGATAAAAGGTGCCAGGATATTGCTCGTGGAAGACAATAAGATCAACCAGCAGGTTGCTCAGGAGATACTCAAGACGGCTGGTATTATCGTAGATATTGCCGGTAATGGGCAAGAAGCTCTTGATATGATTGATGAAAAAACATATGATGCTGTTCTTATGGATGTGCAGATGCCGGTAATGGACGGATATGAGGCTGCTCGATTGATACGGGAAGATCAAAGGTACAAAGAACTGCCTATCATTGCCATGACCGCTCATGCCATGAAGGGAGACAGGGAAAAGAGTCTCTCTGCCGGGATGAACGACCATGTTACCAAGCCGATTGAAATAGAACATCTCTATTCGGCGTTAACCAAGTGGATAAAACCGATCAGGAAGCATAAGGTCTTTGATATTTGTGATCCGATTGACCCGAAAGAGGCTGAAAAGAAATCGAAAAATAATCTTGCTCAGGATTTGCCGGGTATTGATATCGATGAATGCCTCACGCGTCTGGGCGGGAACAAGAGGCTGTTTAAAGAGCTTTTAGGGGATCTGTATCGGGATTATAATGATGTGGCAGAGAGAATAAAGCGTGCTCTTGCTGATGAGGATACCGATATGGCATATCGGTTGACTCATACGATCAAAGGGGTAGCAGGAAACCTGTCTGCAAAAGATTTGCACAACAGTGCCATGATGCTGGAAAAGCAGATAACGAACAAGGACAAGCCCAAGGTTGACGGTGCGACGATCAAGGCATTTGAAATATCCTTGAAGCAGGTTATGGAATCTGCCTGCAGGGCTGAGCGCGAATATGAGCCTGATCCGGGAAATAATACGGTGATGGATACCGAAAAAGATGAGTCGGATTATTCAACGATAAGGCGTCATCTTGCATATCTTGAGAATCTCCTGAAAAAAAATGATCTGGAGGCTGTAGCGATCTGTGCCTTGTTGAAACAGTCAATAAACGGTCATGATGTGAGAGACAAAATCGCTGAGATGGAAAAACAGATAAACAGGTTTGATTTTACCGGTGCAAGGAATACCCTTTTGACCATTGTGCATGAAATGGGTATTTCAGAGGAGGTGTGTCAATGAAAGATGAAAATCATATAAGGCAAAAAATTCTTATAGTCGATGATGAGCCTGCAAACATAAAAGTTCTGGGAGAGATGCTCATGTATGATTACCAGATCAGTTTTGCGAGTAGCGGCCCTGAAGCGATCGAGCTTGTAAAGGCGAATCATCCGGACCTGCTACTCCTTGACATTGTAATGCCGGACATGGACGGATACAGTGTATGCAGGCAGCTCAAAGACGATGAATCGACCGAAAAAATCCCAGTCATATTTATTACTGCAAAAAATTCCGAAGAAGACGAGAAAAGGGGTTTCGATCTTGGCGCAGTCGATTACATCACGAAGCCATTCAACATTTCTCTGGTACAGGCCAGAGTAAAGACACACATGGAGCTGAAAAGGCATCGTGATTTTCTCGAATGGCTCCTGGAAAAACGTACGAACGAACTTGAGGACACCAAAAGAGAGTACATACATCTGTTCATGCGTGGCGGCATGCTCGATGATAGTAATAAGAATGAAAACAACTAGGACTGATAAATCCATGTTCTGCATGAGATAGGAAATGGAGGGCCTGGCCGCAAGCAGGGAGGTATCGGCTGAATGAATCCTGAGGGAAGGCTTCCCTGAAAAGGACAAAAAAAAGGCCAGAAGAAGTAATAGGTATAAGGACTAAGTACGAGAGGACTCGTCCACTCTTCTGGCGTAAAGGAGGTCAGAACAACACTTGTTGTGAAGGTATATATACAATCTTATTGTAAGACAGTATATCAGAAAATACCTCTTAGTTTTGTAGGAATTATCCTACACGGCTCAGAGGTATTCTGGTTGTCATGCCTGGAACTGTGATTGTGTTTCTGTGCTTGCGGCGCCTCTGACGAGGGTAAACCTTTGGGAGGGTGATCTGCGGTCCAAGATGGGTTCGTGCCATTTATGGGCGCTGAGCGACCAGATATCGAATAGATCGATGAGAGTCTTTTCAAACAACGGATGATGACAGCACAGCGTTGTTTCGACCAAAAGCTTTTGTCTCAGGGTTTCAGTGCCTTCAAAATCGGTTTGAATCGCGTCTTGGATCTCTGTAACGGTAAACAGGGCCTCTTTGGATAACAATGAACTCAGCGCGGTGAACGCCTTTGCAAGATATATCAGTGATAAGGCGGATATGCGGTAAAGATTACTGTAGTTGGCAGGTATATGCATGTCAGGATTAAAACGGCCGGTATAAAGGATATGCAATGGTAATAAACACGGATGCACAATGCCGGCATTCCTCGAATCCAGAAGTGCATCACCCGGTTGAGTATCTTGCGTAGGTGCTGCCGGGAAAATCAGTGTATAATATCGGCTTAGCATATTCTGTAGGCCGCTTTTATCGAAAGTCGCTCCATCCGGAGACTGTTCTTTTGAAGAGAAGTCTGCGCAGTTCAACAGTATGTCAAAGATCTTGGCATGGTGTGTTGAGAAGATATGGTGAGAGATTTCCGTCAGGGCCTCAAAAGAGTCTGCATTGTCCGCACATACAAACCAGTCTTGTGTATGTGTAGAGGAAATGCGAGGGTTGCCGGAGTGTAATATCGTACCCAGATGGTCGTTATAGATATCAGGGCACCACCTGGTTGTTTTTATGCAGTCGATGACCTTGTGTTTAAAGAAATCCGAGAGGTCCTCTCTCCACCGAACAGCCAGCACAGGCTGCTCGGTACGGGTAGTTATCCTTGCCTGAAGCATGAACTTGGACAGCATCGTGTCGGATGGATTGCCGGCTTTGTCAGAGCCCGCCAGAGTTA
The DNA here is from genome assembly GCA_011372875.1 of Deltaproteobacteria bacterium. Taxonomy (GTDB): domain Bacteria; phylum Desulfobacterota; class Desulfomonilia; order UBA1062; family UBA1062; genus DSAD01. The sequence goes on along the minus strand of DSAD01000224.1, from coordinate 4,226 downwards.
TATACTGGCTCACCGGTCTGTAAAGATACGTTCCATTTTCGTCTCTGGATATAGTAGTGATCTGCTGGCATTTTATCCGCATCAGTTCCAGAAGTTCCAGTGCCTCGTCGCTTCGCAGACAACCGCACAGCAGATCATTTTCAAAATAGGGATTCATGTATTGATCAAATCTGCCGGGAGGGGCATTCATTAACGGAGATTCGAGACACATGCATATATGAACGAACCAGAAAGACTGCAGGGCCTCCCTGAATGTATCCGGGGTTTTCCCGGGTACCTTTCTGCAGATACGCGCTATCTCGATCAATTCTTTCTTTCTGTTTGAATCCGGGCATAACAATGCCAGTCTTTGTGCTTCCTGGGCATAGTTTTGTGCAAAACAAATAATCCCCTGAAGTATATGCATAATGCCGTTCAAATATTCAGAGAGTTCTAAATTTTCGGGCCTTGTTTCGCATAAAGAGCTGTCAATGAATTCCCGAATGTGTTCAATGACTGAATCAGCGCCCTGTCGCAGGATTAAAGGATAGTCGATCACAAGCCATTCTTTAGGGAGCTGGGCAAGGATGGATTGATAGGCTGTATCCATCCGATGGTCAGGGTTGAGCCCGGTTGACGGACAATGCTTGCCCCTGGAGGCGCGAGAGGTATTTTCAGCCCAGAACCGTGCGGCTTTCTCTATGCATTGCCTGTCCTGTTTGGAAACAAGCGTATCAACGGATACTTTTGCTCCGGAGATGCCGGTATGGCCCTCTTTAAAAACATGACTGAGAGTCTTCGTAAGATAATGAGGCTGTGAAACATCCAATTCCGGATATACCTGAGCCCCTACCAGGTGTCTGGAGAGACTGCCTACGAGAAGTTCATTGTCAAAGATCACCGGGGTTAAATGAGACAGCACATGAGAGAATGCCCCTGCGGTTCTAAGATACAAAGGCTCGTGAGCATGTTCATTCATGTATTCGGTGAACAGAACCGCCCTTTGAAGGTCTACCCTGGGTAGTATTCTGAAGAGTGCTTCATATCGTGCTACGACTCGTCTAGATTCAGGTTTTTCATAGTTTGTCTGAGCTTCAAACATGATATCCCCCCTCCCAAGATGCTGCGTTTAAGCGATGATAAAGACGTTGTACTAAAATATAGCATAGACAGAACCATGTTATTATCAGGAAACCGCTGATAGATACGTAGGAGTTTACACAATATTGTATAAGGTTTAGTCTGACATTAGCCCTGCATTCAGACGATACTCCTTGAGCTTGCCGCAGGGTTGCTCATTCCATTACAAACAAAACAGTGCTAATCCACCAGCTTGTTCTGGACTGCATAGAGGACGAGTTCAGCATTGTTTTTCATATTCATTTTCTGCATGATTCGAGAACGATAGGTGCTGACGGTTTTCACGCTGAGGCAGAGATCGTCGGCTATCTCCTTGATCGTTTTGCCCGACGAAATCATGTGCATAACCTGATATTCGCGATCGGACAGGGCTTCATGCACGGGTCGGTCCGAATCGCGGTCCAATTCATAGGTGAGACGTTCTGCAAGCGTAGAACTGATGTATTTGCGTCCTGATGCAACCTTTCGTATTGCAGAGATCAATTCATCCGGGGCGCTTGATTTTGTAAGATACCCTGCTGCTCCGCCCCGCAATACGCGGATTGCGTAATGTTCTTCCGGGTACATACTGAGAATCATGACCGGAAGTTTTGGCTTGGTGTGCTTGAGTTCCCTGAGTACCTCAAGGCCGTCTCTTCCGGGCATGGATATGTCTAGAAGCACTACATCATAATTTTTTTCCCATGCGTACTTGAGCACTTCCTGCCCGTTGGCCGCTTCATCCACGACAATAATGTCATCGGTCTCGGAAAGGATCTGTTTGAGGCCTTCACGGACGATTGGGTGATCATCGGCAATCAAGACCCGTATCATCTTACACCTCCGTTGATATCGATGGGAATGGACACGATAACACTTGTACCATGTCCTTTTTTCCCGGTAAAGAGAACTTCTCCTCCGCTAAAATGTGCCCGTTCACGTATACCCATTAGACCGAAGGATTTGGAATCCTCGATCTGTTTTTTCGTTATACCCTTACCGTTATCCTTTACGATCATTTTGAGCATTCCGTTGTGTACTTGCAGCGAAGTCTTTATATGAGTGGCATTCGCGTGTCTTGCAACATTGGTCAGTGTTTCCTGAAAGATACGGAATACAGTTGTTGCCTGATCCTTTTCAAGGGTTATGTCGTCAGGATCAACCCAGACCTCACAGGGGATGCCCGTGCGTTTCTGAAATTCATCAGCCTGCCATTCGATTGCGGGTACAAGTCCCAGGTGATCCAGAAGCCCGGGTCTCAGATCCATTGTTATGCGTTTTACCGATTGAATGGTCATGTCGATGAATTTGAGCATAAGGTTGATTTTGGTTTGAAGCGGTCTGGTTTCCTGAGGAAACTTTCTCGACAGATAGGAAAGGTCCATTTTCAATGCAGTGAGAACCTGGCCAAGCTCATCATGGATTTCCCTGGCAACGCGCGTTCTCTCTCCCTCACGAACATCCTGTGCATGTTTAAGAAGATTGCGCAGCTGTTCACGCGAGTGCATGAGTTCTTCCTGTGCCTTTTTCATCCCTGTTATATCCAACAAAGAGATGACACTTTTGGCGGATCCCGGGATAATGTTCGCAGTGGTAAATATGTTTTTGACTTGGTCGTTTTTGTCCACAAAAAGGAATTCGTAGTTTCTTGGTGCAGACAGCGGATCTTTTCTTCGCAATCCATGGTACATTAAGAGCCGGTCAGTATCTTTGCTGTCGACAAAATCCGTGAACCTTTTTTTTCCTTCAATCTCTTCTCTTGGAAAACCAGATAATTTTTCAAATTCCGAGTTTGCAAGCGTAAGAATAACGTCCTCATCGAGGATCGCCATTGCGGTTCCGGTATTTTCAAATATTGTTCTGTACCTCTGCTCGCTTTCCTTTAATGATTCTTCAGCCTTTTTTCGTTGTGTGATGTTTCTTGTTATACCGACGAATCCGTCGGGTCTGGCTGTTTTGTCCAGCACAAAACTCGCGGTCACCTCTGTCCATATGATGGAGCCGTCCTTGCAGATCTGCTCCAGTTCCAGGGTTATTGATCTGTTTTTATCGATAGGTGCATTGCTTTGTTCCAGCAAAAGGTATTTCTGGGTCAGTGACAAGAGCTCGTTGTAAGACTCAGGGGTGAAGATCTTGTCCACGGGCTGGGACATTGATTCCTCTACAGTGTAGCCCCTGAATCTCTCTACTGAAGGGCTGATGTACGTGTAGCGAAGGTTTTTGTCCAGTACCCAGATAACATCCTGGACATTTTCCGATAAAAGCCGGTATCGTGCATCAGTTTTCCTGAGGTTTTCCTCTGCCTCCTGGCTTTTCGTAATGTCATAGATCATACCCTGAATCTCGGTTACCTTTCCGGTATCATCGAGGATGTTCTGTATGTGTTCGTGAATCCAGCGTACGTTGCCGTCTTTGCGGATTATGCGGTACTGTATATCTGAGGAATAATGAGGGACTGTTCGAATGTCTGGCGGGATCTGCACGGTGGTCATGCGATCCTGCGGGTGTATAATCTTTTCCCAGGCAGGATTCCCCTGCAGGAAATCGTCTTCTCTATATCCGGTAATCTCTTCTACTGCACCGTGCAGGAAGATCGGCTCGTTGTCCAGGGTGTTTCTATAGGCAATTCCATGCAGATTCTGTACAAAGGAACGGTATCTTTCCTCACTGTCTCTCAGGGCTGTTTCTATCTTTTTCCTCTCGGTTATATCTACCCCTGCCCCATAGATGAAATCGAGATCGCCATCTTTTTTCATGACAGGACGGCCTTCCCATTCCACGAGGATCTCTCTGCCGTCTTTTGTCAGGATATGGTTTTCGCTGTTTGAGGGATGTTTGATGTTGACAAGATTGAAGAGGATCTTTGATACCTCTTCCTGCTCCTGCTCAGGAATGAAAGAAGAGAGATAATCTTTTCCTTCAACCTCGGCATTTGTGTAACCCAGTTTTTTCAGCATGGCATCATTCATCATGATGGTCTTTCCCTCGGGGCTTATTGCGGTGAAAAATGAGGGAGAGTCCTGTATGAGTATATCAGAGAAGATCTTTTCCTTATATAAAATGCGTTGGATCTGAGATGTTTTTTTCATCGAGATATAAAGGGCCGATCCTACGATAAGCGCAATGAT
>DSAD01000230.1 GCA_011372875.1 Deltaproteobacteria bacterium | reverse complement strand
TCTGAATAGAGGTAAAGGGCAGAGAGAATGCGATCACTGCAGCGCCGGTAAAACCGACAATCTCATAGGTGCCTGGAATGGGGTGCCTGAACATCCTCAGAATAACGTCTGCAGTGGTGATCAGCATCATAAAGAATACTGAGGCTGCAGCGATCCAATTCATCTTTTCTGCCAGATGAGCAACAAATCTTTCTATCCGCAAAAACGATATCATAATAAAACCCACACAACCTGCCGGTCAAATCCGCTGCGGCGGGAAATATCAAAAAGGTTCAAGGTTTAAAACCCATAGACCTTGAACCTTTACAAACGCCCGGCGACTATATACTCGTCAGGTCTTTACCTTTCAGAATCCGGATCTCTGAATAAACAAAGCCTTTTAACCCTGTTCATTGTGCCCATTTTCTTTTCTGTTCTTTAAATACTCAGAATTCGAAAAGCCATACTTATTCACCAGCATCTCTTTTCTTCTACAACCTCTATTCCGAGTATTTTCTTACAAGTTCTTTCAGGAGTGCCACGGATTTCTCGCCATCTATGTCCTTGGCCTTAGCATCTTCAATGTAGTTGTTGATGACCGTTTCCACCGCTGTCTGCCATTTCCGGCCTTCCTCGTCGGTCAATGCTATGATCTTGTTATCCTGTTCTTCGGTGAAGACCTTTCCTTCCGTATCCGCATCATCCCAGACTCTGCCATGAACAGCAATCCACTGGCTGCTGACATCGTTTATGATCGTCTGAATATCAGCAGGCAAAGAATCCCATTTCTTTTTGTTCATGACCACAAACATGGCCGTTGTATAGCCAACGACATGGCAATCAGTGGTATAATCAATAACTTCAGCCTGCTTCCACCCTTTCAGAGTCTCTATGGGCGCAAACGTTCCTTCCACAACACCCTTCTGCAGCGCTTCATACGTTCCGCCCTGCGGCATTCCGACGGGAACTCCGCCAAGCGCCTCGACAACCTTTGCGGAAAGACCTGTGGACCGTATCTTCATACCTTTGAGATCCGCAAGGGTATTGACCGGCTTCTTGGTGTGAAGCAGGCCCGGCCCATGGGCGTGGATATACAGGACATGCACATCATCGAGTTCTTTGGGTTTCATTTCCTTATAGTAGTCGTTTGCGCAAAGGGTTGCAGACATGCCGCTTGCATATCCGAGCGGAAGGTCAATGGCTTCCATAACCGGAAAACGTCCCCTTGTATAGGCAAAGCACGACATCCCGATGTCGGATATGCCGCTGACAACCCCGTCATAGCACTCGCTTGCGCTGGTCAGGGTACCGCCCGGGAATATATTGATCTTTACCGTACCGCCGGTTCTTCTCTGGACCTCTTCGGCCCAGTCGACACCTGCTTTGGCCTGGGCATGGGTCGGCGGGAAAAAGATGCTGTAGGAAAGCTCAATCGCCGCATCTTTGACGGTCTGTTGCTGTTTGGCCGGCTGTTGCTCCGGCGCGGCCCCTTCTTCGCCAGTCTTGCTGCAGGAAACACTGAGCAGCATTACAAATATAACCAGTATAATGCCGTTTGCCGTTTTCTTCATTTTTCATCCCCCTCTTACTTGATCAACCACATGCTTCAATCAATACCGCTGATTTCAATCCGCTTACATCACCTGTTTAAAACTCCCCGGCGACACAGATAACTATCTGAGCTTCCCGAAAGACAAGAACCCATATCTTAATATGATCCGGGGTAAAATCAAGAAAATTATTCAATCAGTGTCCTGATCGTCTCCTGAATTGAATTCCTCGCCGCATCCTTCGCATTTTATGCTGTCTGCCCATGCCATTGAGCCGCATTGTGAGCAGAGATAGATCGTGCCGGTTTTTGTTCCCGATACAGCAGAGCTGCAGGGAATACCGCACAACCTCTTGAGCAGGACGATGATTTCGGAAAGTGCGCTGAAAATCAGATAGCATACAGCACAAAAGACCATGGAAACAGCCCCATAGGCCAGCCAGAAGAATTCGGCCCTGAGAATAACCAGAACAATACAGACAAACACAGATCCTATGCCGAGAACAAGACATGCCCGTGCAATCACGGCCAGCCCTGCCTCTTTTCCTTCCGTATCCTCAAAGGTCTGTGTTATGATTCTGGCCATAGTCTTCTTTCTTATGAATTGGGGTGCGGCATGGATTGCATTTCCCGGCTAAAGGCCGTAAACCTTCTCCCCGGGCAACACCTTGAAGCCTTTTCTCTGAAGGATCTCGATGGCACTGTCTGTGGCGTCGAACCGGAAGATAATCACTGCATTCTCTCCGCTTCGCTCGACAAAGGCATACATGTATTCCACATTCACCCCCTTCTTCGGTGAGCGCATCTAGAATACCGTGCAGACCGCCAGGCTTGTCAGGCACCTCAACAGCAACGACATTTGTCCTTCCTACGGCAAAACCATTGGTGTTGAGCACCTCTTTTGCCTTGCTCACATCGTCGACGATCAGCCGCAGGATACCAAAATCCGAAGTGTCTGCCAGGGACAAAGCGCGAATATTGATACCCGCATCGCGAAGAGCCTTGGTGACGCCGGAAAGTCCGCCCGGTTTATTCTCCAGAAAGATAGATATCTGTTCCAACTTCATATTATAGACCTCCTTATATCTCCCTCTTGTCAATTACACGCTTGGCCTTTCCCTCAAAACGCTCCAGGGTCTTGGGCTCCACAAGCTTAACCCTGGAAGTTACTCCAAGGTAATCCTTAATATCTTTAGTAATGCGTTTTTCCAGATTCTGCAACTCCCGAATCTCGTCGGAGAACACCTTTTCGCTGACCTCCACCTGGATCTCAAGGGTGTCCATGGCGCCCTCTCTCTCTACAATGAGCTGGTAATGGGGCTCAAGTCCCTTGATCTCCATGAGCACGCTCTCGATCTGAGACGGGAAGACATTGACCCCTCTTATGATGAGCATATCGTCGCTCCTGCCCGATACACGCTCCATTCGTATAAAGGTCCTTCCGCACTTGCACATCTGCGGCATAAGGCGAGATATATCCTTGGTGCGATACCTGATCAGGGGAAACGCCTCCTTGGTCAACGTCGTGAAGACCAGCTCGCCCTTCTCGCCATAGGGCAGCACCTCTTTGGTTTCCGGATTGATGACCTCAACAAGGAAGTGGTCTTCATATACATGAAGCCCGTTGCGCCCTTCGATACATTCCATGGCTACACCGGGACCCATAATCTCGGAAAGGCCGTAGATATCAAGTGCTGAAATCTCCAGTTCACTCTCTATCTCATCACGCATTCTCTCGCTCCAGGGTTCTGCTCCGAGAATACCCACCCTGAGCTTGAGGGATTTCATGTCAACACCCATCTCCCTGCCGGCTTCGGCAAGGAAAAGAAGGTATGAAGGTGTACAGCAGATTGCTGTAGGACCGAAATCCTGAAGGAGCAGGATCTGTTTTTTAGTGCTTCCGCCGGACATGGGAATGACGCTTGCACCGAGCCTTTCCGCGCCGTAGTGGGCACCAAGACCGCCGGTAAACAGTCCGTAGCCATAGGCATTGTGGATGATATCGTTTTTTGTGAGCCCTGCAGAGGAAAAGGCACGCGCCATAAGCTCTGCCCACGTATCGATATCCCTTTTGGTATATCCGACAACAGTAGGTTTTCCTGTAGTTCCGGTCGAGGCATGAACGCGCACGATATTGGTCATGGGTACGGTAAAGAGTCCGAACGGATAATTGTCTCTCAGGTCCTGCTTGACGGTAAACGGTAGACGCTTAAGATCGTCGAGGCTCCTGATTTCGTCAGGGCTGACACCTGCCTTGTCAAAGGACTTCCGGTAAAAACCCACCGTATGATATACACGGTTTACAACCTGCTGCAGTCTTTTGATCTGTAAAGCCTCAAGCGCCTCCCTCGGCAGGGTTTCGAATTCTTCGTTATAAATCATTAACAAACCTCCTTATGGTAAACCATCACTGGATATTCACCTGTCTTCCTTTCATGAATCCTTCAATATTCATGGACCTGATCTTTTCGTTGAGCATGAAATTGATACACTCCACCCACAAACCTTCCTCAGGCTCCAAAAAGGTGGAGAGCGTTCCCAGCAGGACAATGTTTACCCCCCTGGGATTTCCCATCTCTTCGGCAATCGCATGACCGTCCACCATATATATCCGGTCCGTTCTCTCGCGGATGATCGGGATAATATCAGGATAATCCCGAGAGCCCGATATCACTGAAGGAGGAGAAAGACGGTAGCTGTTGATAATCACCCGGGCATCTTCCTTGAGATACGCAAGATAGCGGGCGGTTTCAAGCTCTTCGAAGGAAAGCAGGATATCACAGCTTCTAAAAGGTATCAGGGGCGATGCGACATTCCCGGAGTACCTGACATGCGACATCACGCTTCCTCCTCTCTGCGCCATGCCGTGGATCTCTGATTTCTTGACATCGAACCCATAGCGCATCATAACCTCTGAAAGCATGTCAGAGGCAAGGATTATCCCCTGCCCACCCACACCGGCCATCAATACATTCATTTTCCACCTCCAATCGCATTCACACTGCACAACTCGGAGCAGACACCGCACCCGACACACATATCATTGATGTGTGCCTTTTCATCGGCAAACTCAATTGCCGGGCAGCCGAGGCCTATGCACACCTTGCACCCCGTGCATATATCAGGATCCACATAAAGCACTCTGCCGGATACGGTTCTCGATTTCAGCAGCACGCATGGAGCCCGGGAAATGATAACAGCAGGTCCAACAAACGCCAGCGCCTCTTTGATTTCTTTTCTCGTCTTCTTTACATCATACGGATCCACGACTCGCACCCAGTCAATACCCAGTGCCCGCACAAGCTTTTCCAGGTCCAGACTGGTTGTCTGCTCGCCACGTATGGTAATGCCGGTGCCCGGATGGTTCTGCGATCCGGTCATGGCGGTTGTCCGGTTATCGAGGATCACAATCACGGCAGCCCCTTTATTATATGCAAGGTTGGCAAGCCCGGTAATGCCGGAATGGAAAAATGTCGAATCTCCGATCACCGCGGCAATCTTCTCCTTTCCGGCACCGAAGACCTTGGACATGCCGTGGGCATGGTTTATGCCTGCACCCATGCACAAACATGTATCAATAGCATCCAGAGGCGGGAGAAATCCCAGGGTATAGCAGCCGATATCTCCAGCAATAAAACACTTGTTCCTCTTGAGCGCCCAGAGCAGGCCCCGGTGAGGACATCCCGGACACATGCTTGGCGGACGCCCGGGAAGCGCATATTCTCTGATCGGATCCGCATCTCTTCCCGATATGACATTCTTTACGATGTCCGGGGTCAGCTCACCGCACATGGGCAGCCTGTCCTTGCCGTGGCAGTCAATCCCCATGGCCTTTACCTGTTCTTCAATAAACCCGTCGAGTTCCTCGACCACCCAGAGCTCATCGACCTTGCCGGCAAAATCCCTGATGATTTCATCGGGGAGCGGGTAGGCCATGCCAAGTTTGAGGAACGATGCCTCGGGAAATGCCTCCCGCGCATACTGATAAGCCACACCCGAAGAGATAATGCCCAAAGACGTATCTGCCATATCCGTTATGTTCAGAGATGAGGCGTTTGAATACGCCCTGAGTGAACGGATGCGTTCTTCGATTACCGGATGCCGCCTGCGTGCATTGGCCGGCAGCATGACCCATTCAGCAGGATGTCTCTCCAGTGCCGGGGCTCTCTGCTCGGATGCTTCGTCAAGCTCTACGACACCCAGGGAATGGGCGATCCTCGTTGTTGTCCTGAGCATCACAAGGGTCTCAAAACGTTCGGAGATCCTTATCGCCTCTTTCATGAAATCCTTTGCCTCCTGAGAGGAAGAGGGCTCCAGCATGGGGATCTTTGCAAAACGTGCATAGTGCCTGTTGTCCTGCTCGTTCTGGGAAGAAAACAGTTCCGGATCATCTGCACTGACCAGGACAAACCCTCCCCTGATGAGCGTATAGGGCAGTGTCATAAGAGGATCTGCCGCAACATTGACCCCTACGTGTTTCATTACCGCAATGGTCCTGGCGCCAGCATAGGATGCCCCGGCAGCCACTTCGAGTGCGACCTTCTCGTTGGGTGTCCATTCCGCATGGATATGAGGATACTCTTTTGCAATGGTCTCAAGCACCTCGGTACTCGGCGTACCGGGGTAAGCACAAGCAAAGGAGACCCCTGCCTCATACGCCCCTGCGGCAATCGCCTCATTTCCACTTAACAACTTCTTCATCGTTGCTCCCTTTGTGCAGATATGAAAAAAGGCCATGGTTTTTGCCCACGGCCTTTATATTCCTCAATCAGAATCCCGGCCTATGGGCGAAGTATCATCTCTTGATAAAATATAAAAAAACAATAGGCCGGAGCTTCAAATGTTCTATGAGACATGGCTGGCATTATATCTATAGATCGGTTTTTTCTGTCAAGACTTTTCTGGATGCCCCGCAACGAAACACCCTGTTAAAAACCGTGAGAAAAGACCCTGCGCTTTCTTGAAATGAAGCACACCTCAGCAAGCTGTCGATGTATCAGAAGCCTCTTTATTATCCTTCCCGACTGTATTCTCTCCCCGGGATGGGACGAAAGGACTATGACAAGCCCACTGCGAGCAACTTGGGTATCATTTGAATAACCTTCTTGACAGAAAGTATCCAGTTCCGATAGCGTGCCATGTTCAAAGATATGGTAGATTTAAAGGATCATACAAATGCGTGGATCAGCCTGGATCTTGTCCCGAATATCGGGCCTGTAACCGTTAAGAGACTTCTGGAGATCTTTAAAACACCCGGTAACATACTCGCTGCACCGATATCAGAAATCAAGGAGCTGGGCATATTGAATTCCGCACAGATAAAAAGCCTTGCCAAAGGCCCGGACATAGACGCCGCGGCAAAGGCATCGGATTGTCTCGATAAGCTTGGGGCCTCGGTAATCGGTATGGGCGAACCGTGTTATCCCCAGGGACTACGACATATCGAGGACCCCCCTGTGGCGCTGTATGTGAAGGGATCGCTCGAAGATCTCCAGCCTGCCGTAGCCATTGTGGGAACAAGGTCACCATCGCACTACGGAAAGGACCTGGCACAGCGCATGGCCCGTGATCTTAGCATCAGCGGCGTATCAGTAGTGTCCGGACTGGCACGGGGCATTGACACCTGTGCTCACAAGGGTGCGCTTGAAGGTATATCGAAGACTGTCGGGGTCCTTGGTTCCGGCCTCGACACTATCTATCCGCCTGAAAACACCGAGCTCGCCGAAAAGATAGCGCATAACGGTGCGGTCATTACCGAATTCCCCCCCGGTACCCGTCCTGATGCCGGAAACTTTCCGAGGAGAAACAGGATTATTTCCGCACTTTCAACAGCGGTTGTGGTAATTGAGGCTGCCGACAGATCCGGTGCGCTTATCACTGCTCGCCTCGCCGGAGAACAGGGAAAGATGGTCATGGCTGTCCCCGGCGCGGTTACCAATATACGTTCGCAGGGCCCTCATCATCTCATCCGTCAAGGTGCAGTACTGGTAAGGGATGCACAGGATGTCATCATGGAGATTGCTCCACAGATAAAGGGGTTCATCAAAGATTCCGAAGAAGCATGCACCACAGGCGATGACATCATCGACATCTGCGCGGGCCATGCAATGGGTATTGAAGACATCGCGAAGGAGCTTAATATTGCCGTTGTGAAGCTCATGCCGAGGATAAGTATGCTGGAGCTCTCAGGAAAAATCATAAAGGTGGATGGTAACAGATTCATTTCAAGGAGCACGAATGGGTAAAACGCTGGTAATCGTTGAGTCGCCGACAAAGGCCCGCACCATAAAGAGATATCTCGGAAAGGATTACGAGGTCGAGGCCACCATGGGACACATCAAGGACCTGCCGAAAAGCGTAATCGGTGTAGATATAGAAAACGGCTTTGAGCCGAATTACAAGATCAAGCCCGATAAAAGGGACATCGTAAAGAAACTCAGGGGCAAGGCATCGTCTGCCGATCATATCTACCTGGCATCAGACCCTGACCGGGAAGGCGAGGCAATAGCATGGCATGTCGTGGAAGAACTGAAGAAACCCGGTTCGACAGTGGGCCGCATAATCTTTCACGAGATCACGAAAAAGGCCGTACAGGAGGCACTGGAGCATCCCCAGCAGTTAAACAGACCCTTGTATGAAGCCCAGAAAGCCAGAAGGGTAATGGACAGGATCGTCGGTTACACCATGAGCCCTCTGCTGTGGAAAAAGGTCAGGCGTGGTCTTTCGGGCGGAAGGGTGCAATCTGTCGCCGTACGTCTCATCTGCATACGCCAGGAGGAAATAGAGAAATTTGTCCCGAAGGAATACTGGACCATTGACGTAGAGGTGAAGACTGCAACCGGAGATATCTTTACCATAAAGGTGGTCAGACCCAAAGAGATCCCGGACGAGGATACGGCCAGGGCAATTATCGATGCCATTACCAAGGCACCTGAAATCATCATAGAAAAGATCAAGAAACAGGTAAGGTACAAACACCCGCTTCCCCCTTTCATAACCTCTACACTCCAGCAGGCAGCATCGACCAGACTGCGCTTTTCTGCAAAAAAGACCATGATGATAGCACAGCAGCTCTACGAGGGGATCGCCATCGGCGGTAATGAGATCACCGGCCTTATAACATACATGAGAACCGATTCACCGGTTGTATCGGCTGAAGCCATAACGCAGGCGAGGGATTTTATCCCTGAAGGATACGGCAAGGATTATCTGCCTGAAAAGTCCAGGCAATATAAGGCCAAGAAATCCGCACAGGAGGCACACGAGGCAATCAGACCCACAGAAGTGACCAACTCCCCTGAAAACATAAAGTCTTTCCTGTCAAAGGACCAGTATGCACTGTATGACCTTATCTGGAAGAGGTTTATCGCATCGCAGATGACTTCTGCAGCTTACGATCAGACCGTGGTTGACGTCTCGGCGGACGGAATCGGACTGCGGGCGAATGGTTCCATCATGAAATTTGACGGCTTCCTGAGAGCATACCATGTAAACGATGATAAGGACTCGGATGCACTGTTGCCCGATTCCATCACCGAAAACGGCAGGCTTGGCCTTGAAGGCATCCGTGAGAAACAACATTTCACTTCCCCTCCGGGGCGTTATACAGAGGCTGGCCTGATCAAGGAACTAGAAGATAAAGGCATCGGAAGGCCAAGCACCTATGCCCCGATCATCTCCACGATCCAGGACAGGGGTTATGTAAAACTGGAACAGAGGGCCTTTGTCCCTACCGAACTCGGCAGGGATGTAAACGATTTGCTCGTGAAGCACTACCCGCACATCCTTGATATCGGCTTTACCGCAAGGATGGAAGACTCCCTGGATGATCTCGAGGAAGGTCAGAGCGATTATTTCAAGGCCATGAATTCGTTTTACCAGACCTTCAGCACCGAGCACGAACTCGCCATGACCCAGATGGAGAATCTCCGTGCGGTCAACCGTCCCTCGGGGATCATGTGCGAGAAATGCGGCAAGGAACTGCTGATAAAACTGGGGAAAAACGGTCATTTTCTCGGATGCTCAGGCTACCCCGAGTGTAAGAACACCAAGGAATTCACCAGAGACGAAAACGGCTCCATCAGGGCAGTTGAACATCCCGAACCCGAACCTACCGATGCGGTCTGCGAGAAATGCGGTTCGCCCATGGTTTTGAAACGCGGCAGGTTCGGCCCCTTTCTGGCATGCAGCAACTACCCCGAGTGCAAAAGCACTCAGCCGCTCAACAAGACCGAGGTCACTGATAAAAAATGCGAAAAATGCGGGTCTGCGCTCGTAATACGTCATGGCAGGTTCGGCCCCTTTCTGGCATGCAGCAACTACCCGAAGTGCAAGAATATTCAGCCCTACCCTCTGGGACTGAAGTGTCCCATGCCCGGATGTTCCGGAGAGATTGTGCAGCAGAGGTCTAAACGGGGAAAGATGTATTATTCCTGCACGGAGAAATCGTGCTCATTCATCAGCTGGACGAAACCCATCGAAAAGAAATGCCCGAAATGCCAGGCGGATTTCCTCGTCAAGAAGGGCAGTAAAGAACTGTGTTCCAACCCTGAATGCGACCATGAAGGAGACTAGGGTTTCGGTCGCAGGAGGCGGTCTCGCAGGTGTCGAGGCAGCATACTGTCTTGCCCAAAGCGGTGTACCGGTTAACCTGTTTGAAATGCGTCCGGTCAAATCCACGCCTGCACATAGGACATCTCTGCTCGGCGAACTGGTATGCAGCAACTCTCTGAAAGGAACCGACCCCCTTACCGCCCACGGACTGCTGAAAAAAGAGCTGGCCAGACTCGGCTCAATCGTCCTGAAAACGGCACAAGAGACACGGGTACCGGCCGGCAAGGCCCTGGCAGTTGATCGTGATGCCTTCGGGCAGGCACTGACTGATATTGTGCAATCACACCCTCTCATTGAGATTCACCGCAAGGAATTCACCTGCATAGAACCCGGCATCCCTACCATAATCGCAACCGGTCCTCTTACATCGGACAAGCTGACCTCGTTTCTGGCAGACATGACCGGGACCGACAGGCTTTCGTTCTACGACGCAATCTCTCCCATTATCGATGCGGAAAGTGTCGATATGAACCATGCATTTTTCGGATCCAGGTGGGAGATTGAGAGCACTGATTATCTCAACTGCCCACTCGATAAGGACCGGTACTATGCCTTTGTCGAGGAACTGATAAAATCAGACAGAGTAAATCCCCGATCTTTTGAGGATACACGATTCTTCGATGCCTGTCTTCCGGTAGAGGTCATCGCTTTGCGGGGCAGGGATTCTCTTCGATTCGGCCCTATGAGGCCCGTGGGATTTACAGATCCCCTTACAGGATCAAGACCATATGCCCTGCTTCAGCTGCGCAGGGAAAACCTCAAGGGTAATGCCTATAACCTGGTCGGCTTCCAGACCAGACTCACCTACACTGAGCAGAAACGGATCTTCTGCATGATACCCGCGCTTGCAGGGGCTGAATACCTGCGGTTCGGCAGTATTCACAGAAACACCTTTTTCGACTCTCCGAAAGTGCTGAACAAGGATTTGAGCATAAAGGGATTCCCCCTGGTATTTCTTGCCGGTCAGGTAACCGGGGTTGAAGGATACATGGAATCCGCAGCCATGGGTATCGTAGCGGCGCTTGCCGCACTTGCGAAGATGTCTGGCAGGGTCTTTTCACCCCCTGGCCCAGACACCGCAACAGGGGCACTGATAAGCTATATTACCGATGAACATACTACAAAGTTCCAGCCTATGAATATCAATTTCGGCATTATGGAACCGCTCGATGCGCCTAAAAAGCTCAGACAACAGGCCAGGCTGGAGAAGGAATCCCTATCATTTGAAACATGGCTGAAATCCTTTGACGTGTCCAGTTGACAGGTACAGCCCGGGGCCTGTACCAATGAACACATAACCTCTGAGCCTTGATCCCAGGCAAACTACATTCATATTGATGTATCTTCTGAAAGTACATGTCGGATCATACATGCGGGGGACACCAGATATCACTGGGGCAGGATCATAATCTCTTTGTCGTGCAGAAAGTTTTTACAACCTGATGAAAATCCATAGTACTGTACATGTTCACAACAGTTCCGTATCCGGACTTTGTGAAACACTCAACTTATATATAAAGGGC
>DSAD01000201.1 GCA_011372875.1 Deltaproteobacteria bacterium | reverse complement strand
GGTCTCCGCGAAACCCTTTATGGCGGTCAGAGGTGTGCGCAGTTCATGGGATACGTTAACGACAAGGTCCTTCTTGATTTTCTCTATCCTTTTCCTCTCGGTTATGTCGTGCAGGAGAACGACCTTTGCCCTGCCTGATCGTATGGGTGTTACGCTGCACAGATAAAAAGTATTTTCCATTTCAAAATCATCACTTGCCGGTCTGTCTTTAGCCTTTTCAACTATCTCGTTGAGTTTAACCGATCGTATGACCTCCCAGAAATACCTGCCCAGGATCTTTT
This sequence comes from Deltaproteobacteria bacterium, assembly GCA_011372875.1. GTDB lineage: Bacteria > Desulfobacterota > Desulfomonilia > UBA1062 > UBA1062 > DSAD01. The sequence goes on along the minus strand of DSAD01000201.1, from coordinate 11,417 downwards.
CTGAACCGGCAATCCTCTGCGCGCTCTCGTTGAACATGAGGATCTTTCCCCTGTTGTCGATTACCAGGAGCGCTTCGGTCATCGATGATATGATGCTTTCCAGTTCTTCTCTTCTGCCGGAGAGCTCAGTGAACGATGTCTGTAGATGTTCGGTCATATCATTGAAATTTTCAGCGAGTTCTCTTATCTCGGTACTGCTTTTCAGTGTTACCCTCACATCGAGATCGCCCCCGGCAATCTGTCTCGATGCCCTGTTGAGTTCCCTGATCGGACTGGAGATCCTGTGGGATATGAAAAATGCGATAAAAAGAGAGATTGCGATAATGATAAACGACATCTTCATGATGTCATGACGAAGCGTACCAAGGAGGATGTCGATGTTTTCAAAGGGAATGCTCATACGGATAACAGCGCCTGTCTTCCCCTCGATCTCCATGGGCACAGCCACATAGAGCATATCTTTCTGAAGGGTAAGACTGTATCGCACAACTCTTCCTGTCTCGCCGATAAATGCAGCGATAATCTCGGGCCTGTCACGGTGGTTTTCAAGTGTTTCAGGGTCGTTTTCAGAATCAGCCAGCACCTTGCCTGAAAAATTGATAACGGTTATCCTTGTCTGAAGGCTTTTCCCCATATCGGAAACAAGAGAGTTTAATCCGGGCATATCTTCCTTTTTCATGATAGGGTCTATTATCAGTACAAGGGTATTGCCGAGGTTCTTCAGTCCTGTTGTGTATGTATCCATGTAGTGGGTGCGGATGGTCTGGAATGAGACAGAAAGGATAAGGCCTGCCAGTGCCAGGCAGACAATTACATATCCGGAAAAGATCTTAATAATAATAGGCAGTCTCATTCTTCCAGCTTGTATCCTACGCCTCGGATGTTTCTTATCATGTTTCCTGCGACTCCGAGCTTGTCCCTCAGGTTCTTGATGTGCACGTCCACTGTCCGGTCCAGAACCGCTTTTTCATTCCCCCAGAGATGATCAAGAATCTTCTCCCTGCTGAATACTCTTCCTCTGTTCATGGCCAGCAGGTGAAGTATCCTGAATTCCACCGAGGTGGCATTGACTGGTTCATTCTTGACGGTTATCAGGAATCTTTCCGGATCAATTGTGAGGCTGTCTCCGATACATAGTGTGCTGTCTGCGGAAGAGTCTGTTCTGCGCAGGACTGCCTTTACCCTTGCCATGAGTTCCCTTGGTGAAAACGGTTTCGTGACATAATCATCAGCGCCTAAGTCCAGCCCGGCAACCTTGTCTGTTTCGAGAACCTTTGCCGTCAGCATGATGATAGGGATGTCGCTGTAATCGGCATCTTTTTTCAGCTGTCTGCATACGCTCAGGCCGTCCAAGTCCGGGAGCATGAGATCGAGAATGATAAGATCAGGCGTGCGCGACACAATGGATTTGAGAAAGTCCGAGGAATTGGAATAGGAGTTCACCTCGAAACCTTCTTTCTTCAGGTGAAGGGTGACAAGATGCCTGATATCCGGCTCGTCGTCTATTACTGCAATGAGCTTGTTCATAATCCTTTCTCGTGGTCAAAATGATAAAGTGACAGTACCACACTTGCAAGGTAATAAACCACAATGTAATCTTGTTTATCCATGTCATATATGGAGGCAAAAGGTTGTGTCTGGAACACGGACACGACCTTTTGCCCTCTTGTATCTGAGCAGGTTATTTAAGACCTACGAACCCTTCTTCTTCAACCATCTTCTGGACTTCATCACTCAGGACGAAGTCGATGAATTTTTTGACATTGCCTGCAGGTGCACCATTTGTGTACATGAAAAGCGGCCGCGACAGGGAATATTTACCGCTGATAACGGTTTCCTTGGTACATTTGACGCTGTCGACTTCTATATCCTTGACCTTGCCTGAAAGGTAGCCGAGCCCTATATATCCTATGGCACCGGGCGTCTGTGCCACGGTCTGTGCCACGGCCTGGTTCGAAGCTGTCGTCAATGCATCGGCTCTGACTTTTTCCTTGTTGATTGCGAGTTCTTCAAATGCCTCAAACGTTCCGCTGGAACTGTCACGGCTTATAACGATAATCTTGCCGCCTTTACCGCCGAGATCCGACCAGTTCGATACTTTTCCGGTATAGATGTCCTTTATCTGATCCCGGCCAAGTTTGCTCAGCGGGTTGCTGGGATGGACAATGACTGCAATGCCGTCCATAGCGATAATGTTCTCAAAGGGATTGATGCCCGCGGCCTTTGCCTTGTCTATCTCCTTGTCCTTGATCTTCCTGGACGAGTCGGCTATATCGGTTGTACCGTCGATGAGAGATGCAATCCCTACACCGGATCCTCCTCCCTGCACGGATATGTTTATTCCGGGGTGCTCATCCATGAAGGTCTCCGCTGCGATCTGCGCAATGGGCAGTACCGTTGTCGAGCCCTTAATAGTCATGTCCGGTCCTGCTGCAACAGCGCCGCTCCCGGTTGTCATGATGAACAAGACGGCGCCAGCGACAGCCAATAGAATTCTTCCTGAAAATATCTGTAATTTCATAAGAAAACCTCCGTTTTTTATGTTCAATAGATGCCCAGTGTTAAGGAATTATAAAATATCTGTTAATTTTGGGTTAAGAAATGATTCATATCCAAAACTGATAACCCAGATAGAGAAGAGTAATAGTTTATTACTAGAGAATTTATCTTGCGTTTAACAATCCTGAGCCGGATCCTTCATAAAAGACTGGAAAGAGACCTCAGGAACATGGCTCAAATATCTAGGTGTCTGAAACCAGGCCAACCTGAAGAAGCGGCGTATATATCCGTTATATTTTCATATAATTGACATTTTCTTGTATATAGTTTCACAATCGGGGCGCTGATTGTGTGATAGTGATAAAACATACAATTTTGACCGTCACAGGCGGTAACACGCCGGGCTCAAAGATTTCCGGTATAGTTTGAGAGGTCGGCAATTATTACTCTGAGGCAGAGGGTTATGGGAAAAAACATCCCCGATATGAATATATTAAACAGGCTGCGTGAACCCGTCAACGGTCTCACTCATTTCATCGGCGCCCTGCTCGCATGCATCGGGCTTGTCGTGCTTGTCATCAAGTCGTCCGACCCGGTAAAACCCTGGCACATTACCACCTTCTCGATCTTTGGTGCCGGCATGATCCTGCTCTATACGGTAAGTACCCTGTACCACTGGCTTGACCTCTCGGAAAAGGGGATCGCAAGGATGCGCACCCTGGATCATATCATGATCTTTGTCCTTATTGCCGCCACCTATACCCCTTTTTGTCTTATTCCGTTTCGGGGTGTCTTCGGATGGAGCCTGTTCGGGTGTATCTGGGCCATAGCCTTGCTTGGGACCGTGTTCAAGCTGTTCTGGATACATGCCCCGCGGTGGGTCTCCGCAGGCGTTTACGTCTTCATGGGATGGATCGCCATAGTGGGGATCGGGCCAATGATCCGGACATTACAGCCCGGTGCTATCTTCTGGCTTGTTGCCGGCGGCGTCTTCTACTCAACTGGCGCCCTGATCTATGCCATGAAGAGGCCGGACCCATGGCCCAGGTGGTTCGGCTTTCACGAAATATTCCATATCTTCGTCATCCTTGGCAGCAGCGCCCATTTCTGGGTCTTTTACCGATATATCAGCTTGATGGACTGAATAGATACTCCTGGTCGGCCTTTCGTGTTTATTCTTTGCCGGGCGGAAAATCAGGATTCGAAACCAGAGTTTAATCCCTTGGGGTTAATTCCCCGTAGCTTGCTGCGAATTGCCTATTCAAAATAGAAGGCTTTGGATACCCCGTTGCTTGCGGCGGGGTAGTTCATCGCCGGAGATTCCTCATCGGGCCGCGGACCTATAATATGGTTTTCCCGGAGCAGTCTTTGCTGGCAAGTTTCCTTCTGATTCCTGCAAGACCGATCAGCCCGGAACCTAGAAGTATCATGGTGGCAGGCTCCGGTACGGGTGCTGCTCCGCCGACATTGTCGATGTGGCTGATCTTTCCTATTTCCAGGAGACTGTATCCCTGTTCCTGGAGGTTGATAACCGCCCAATCGAGCAGTTCATTGTTTTGGAACAGGAACCAGCGATAGTCGACATCATCGCGGAGATTGCCGGTTTTAACGAGAAAATAATCTGGATATAACGTCTCACCTTCTGAAGTCACAAGATTATATGCAAACGTGTAGTCTGCTACTACGCCAGGGGTTGAGTAGGCCTGGAGCCAGCCTGCGCCATCATCAGTTTCAATCTTATCGAAATCAGTATCAGTATAGTAGGATGAGATCAATCCAAGACCAAAGAGGGTTGTATTGATCCAATTAAGTTCCTCTGCATCGCCAGAACTACCACCAACATCTTCCTGCGTTGCAGACGCTAAGTAGATATCCAGTTCCCCGACATCCACATACCCGCCATCATTAATATAGAAAGACCATGCCGAACTTGCAATAAGAAGCAAGCTGATTGTAAGTACTATAAACCTTATCATTTTCTTCTCCTTGGTGGACGATCATATCTAACTGTTTTTATCGATCCTTGTGTATATAAGCCACGTGTTCTTAAAAGGCGTCAGTTTAAAATATAGCAATAAAAGTGCCATGTCGATATTAGAGAAGAGATCGGGAAAAACGCATAATATCAAAGCATTGCTATAATTGATGGTGATGGCCTTATGCGGGGTGTTAATAAAATGGAAGATTCCTATCCTTAATAGGACCTAAGATAACCCCTCGTGGGAAAATATTTTCACGTAAGTCAATCTAATGAGGCACTCTCAGGTATAGGCATACCTATTCCGAACACGGAGTTTCATTCAGATGTAACGTAAGCTGCTTCTAAGCGCTCACAAATTATCCTCGCCCATTAAGGGAGAGGATAACGGCAGGATGGGAATAATTAATAGAGTTCTGATGCCTCGACAGTTTACTGCCGGGTTCTTTATCATCGTATTTTGTGGACAGGGGTGATTATGGAATGCAATGTTGACAAGGATAGTTTTTACCATTAATACACTACCACTCTACCAAAACAGTAGAGATAGTAGATTTTCATGGATGTAAACATATGAAACTCTCAACCAGGGGCCGTTACAGTGTGAGGATAATGCTCGATCTGGCAATCCATGATGATGCCGGTCCGGTTTTTTTAAAAGATATTGCCCTTCGGCAGCAGATCTCCCAGAAGTATCTATGGCAGCTGATAAATCCTCTGAAGACGACAGGCCTGATAAAGTCCGTGCGGGGTTCAAACGGCGGATACAGTCTTGCAAGGACGGCCTCGCAGATAACCCTGAAGGATATCATCCAGGTCGGGGAGGGGTCATTGTCTCTTGTGGATTGTGTGGATGATGCCGGAGAGTGCGGCAGGTCGGAATTATGCGTCTACCGCGATGTCTGGATGGAAGCCACGAAGAAGATGCTCGAGACCTTTGAGGCCCTGAGCCTGGAAGATATGGTAAAGCGACATTGGCAGAAGTTTTCCGGCATATCGGAGAAATAATCCTTGAGCAGACGGTATGGAACACCTTGGGGCGCATACACATTGGAAAAAGGAGAAACGAATGGAAAACAAGTCAATAAAGGCACGGGTGGTCGCGGTTTGTTCCAGTGCTGAAAAAGGGACCAGAAAAATCCCGCAGAACTCTGCAAGGATTCTGAAGGACTGCGGGCTTGCAGGCGATGCCCATGCCGAGATAGGAACAAAGAGGCAGGCGAGCCTGCTTGCCGTCGAGAGCATTGAAGAGATGAAGGGGCTGTCTTCAGGTAATAGCATGTACAGCGGAGGTTATAATGGAAAAACGCAAGGTATATTTTGATAACAATGCAACAACGCCGATTCATCCGGAAGTGAAAAAAATAATGATTGAGCTCATGGATGTCTTCGGGAATCCTTCAAATCTTCACGCCTTCGGGCGCCAAGCCAGGGGTTATGTGGAAGACGCCAGGGTTAAGGTTGCTGATTTTATCGGAGCGGCACCTGATGAGGTGATGTTTGTTGGGAGTGGATCAGAGGCAAACAACACAGTACTGTCCATTCTGACAAACCAGTGCAGCCATTGTCATTTTGACTGCAGAAGCGGCAGAAGCCTCATCACGACCACCATCGAGCATCCCTGCATCCTTGAGACCTCGAAGTGTCTTTCCGAGGGGGGAGTCAAGGTCTCTTATATCGAGGTGGATCAGTATGGTAAGGTGGACCTCGATCAGATCCGCGAGTCGGTGACAACAGATACCGGCCTGGTATCGGTAATGATGGCAAACAATGAGATAGGTACGATCCAGGATATCAAAACCATTGCACAGATCGTGCATGAAAAGGGTGTCTTTTTCCACACCGATGCGGTTCAGGCCGTGGGCAAGGTTCCGGTTGATGTCAATGACCTGGATGTTGATTTCCTCACACTCTCCGGGCACAAGATCTACGGACCCAAGGGTGTCGGGGCCCTGTATGTCAGAAAAGGGTCACCGTTCTGTCCGCTCATACGCGGAGGTCACCAGGAAAAAGGCAGGCGTGCGGGAACTGAGAACACTATCGGTATTGTGGGGCTGGGTAAGGCCATAGAAATGCGTGCAAAGGAAATGGAGGCCGAGGAAAAGCGACTTCTCGGGTTGAAAAAAAGGCTCAGGCAGGGGATAGAGGAAACGATACCCGATATACGTTTTGTCGGCCACCCCACGGACGCTCTGCCGGGAACGCTCAATGTCTCGTTCGACGGGGCAGAAGGGGAGGCGATCATCCTCTATCTCGACCTGGAAGGAATAGCAGTCTCAACAGGCTCTGCGTGCGCTTCCGGTTCGCTTGACCCGTCTCATGTGATCCTCGCCACCGGGCTTCCGGCCGAGTGTGCACACGGATCGATCCGGATCAGTCTGGGCAGGGAAAATACTGCTGATGATATCGAATACATGCTCGATGTGCTCCCCCCGATCATGGACAGGATAAGGTCCATGTCAACAGTGTATGCAAGGAGACAATAATGATCAAGACAGACTGGCTGTATACGGACAAGGTTCTCGAACACTTCATGCATCCGAAAAACATCCTGGTGGATGAAGACGCATATGAAGCCGACGGCAAGGGCATAACCGGGAATATCAAGTGCGGCGACCAGATGATCGTTGTTATCAAGGTGGATAAGGAAAAAGGGATCATCAAAGACTGCAAGTGGAAGACCTTCGGATGTGCCAGTGCCATTGCCAGCACCTCTGCCCTGTCCGAGATGGTAAAGGGCAGGACTCTCGAAGATGCGTACCATGTTTCTGCAAAGGATATCAATAAAGAGCTCGGCGGCCTGCCGGAACACAAGATCCACTGCAGCGTGCTTGGCGACAAGGCCCTGCGGGCTGCCATAAACGACTACTACATCCGCAATGGTATGGAGGACAAGGTCAAAAAGGAAGAGGCGCGCATCGTGTGCAACTGTATGAACATAACCGACCATGAGATCGAAGAAGCAGTTCTCGAAGGCGCAAGGACCTTTTACGAAGTGCAGGAGATGACCAAGGCAGGTACTGTATGCGGTGAGTGCAAGGATGATATTACCGAACTGGTGGAAGTCTACAAGAATAAGCATTTCTGTCAGACGTAACATGGTAACCTGTGAGGAATATCTTAGTGGGCCATTGCCCATACTGCAGGTGAAGTGCCCAGGGTGAAGAGAATGCAGACAGGCCAGGCGTGTTCATTGTCTGCGACACTGCACAGCGGTATCTGAGTACGGAGCTGTTTGATTGATCACACATTTTGCGTTATAGAAAGAATTAACACTGCGGGAGCGGCTTTCAGCCGCGATTTCTTTTGCATCGCTTCTGAATACACGCGCACATTTGAAAAGGAGAACTTGCTTGGGAGGTCAAGATTATGAGCCATGATCCGGAAAAGAAAGCATGCGAGGAAGACACCCTGATCAGGAGGGTTGTTGACGAGTTATGCCGGAGCGAGTCATATGAATCCGTCTATCACAGGCCGACCGTCAAAGGGCTGATGCCTTCTCTGGAAACCCTGGTCGAGATTGTAGACCGGCTCAGGAGTGTCCTTTTCCCTGCATACTTCAATGATTCCGAGATGACAACATCGACCATGCCCTTTATCATCGGCAGCCATATCGAGAAGATCGAACGGCTGCTCGGCGAACAGATAAAACGGGGATACGGGTTTTCCTGTGAGATCAGGGACAGGCAGGCCTGTCTGGAATGTGAGGAACGCTCCCTTTCTCTGGCACGCGAATTCATTGCCACCATACCGAAGATAAGGCGGCTTCTTGCATCGGATGTCAGGGCATCCTATGAGGGAGACCCTGCGGCAAAGAGTACCGGAGAGACCATATTCTGCTATCCCAGCATCAAGGCAGTGACGAATTACCGTATTGCGCATGAGCTCCATCTCCTGGGAGTGGATATCATTCCCAGGATCATTACCGAGATGGCGCATTCAGCCACCGGAATAGACATCCACCCCGGTGCAGCGATCGGCGAGCGGTTCTTCATCGACCACGGCACAGGCACGGTCATCGGAGAGACCTGCGAGATCGGCAGCAATGTCCGTCTCTACCAGGGAGTGACCCTGGGCGCCATAAGTTTTCCCAAGGACGATTCCGGAAAGCTGGTCAAGGGTATCCCCAGGCATCCCATAGTCGAAGACGATGTCATTATCTATTCCGGAACCACAATCCTGGGCCGGGTAAGGATCGGAAAGGGATCGGTCATCGGCGGCAATGTCTGGCTTACCCATGACGTTGAGCCGGGGACCCAAGTAGAGCAGGGCGTACATTCAAGGCCGGTCATTGTAAGCGGCGATTAATGATCCTGCACCCGGAAGAGGAATTCTCATGATCGATCATTTCGGTAAAGTGATGGCGATCAGGTACATGCACTGCATCCGGCTGGTATTTCTTATCTTTGCAGCTTTATACTGTATTTACCCTGTCACGGCATATGCCGGGCAGGAAGGCCGGGTTTTCCTCTGGTCTATCGAATCTGAAAAAAACACGGTATATCTCCTCGGATCAGTCCATGTCCTGACAAAGGAGGCATACCCCCTGGATGAACGCATGGAAAAGGCATACTCAGGCAGCGCCTGCATCATGTTCGAGGCGGATATGACGGGGATCGCCCTGCCTGAAACCCGGATGAAGATGATAAGTGCAGGGACGTATTCGGACGGGACAACCCTCAAACAGCATATCTCAAAGGAAACCTATGGCATCCTCAAACACAAGGTGGACGCTGCAGGGATGAGCATGGAACAGTTCGACACACTCAAGCCGTGGCTGTGCGCGGTTACCTTAAGCGGCATGGAACTCAGGAGAATGGGTTTTGACCCGGCCCTGGGCATCGATTCTTATTTTTTCACCAGGGCGAGGCAGGATAAAAAAGACCTTATCTTCCTGGAATCTCCTGACTATCAGATCGACCTCATTGCTGGCGTTCTTGAGGACAGACCCGAAGATCTCCTGAAACAGACGATTGCCGAACTCGAGGTGATCGAGACGATGTCTGCAGATATGCTGAGCGCCTGGGAAAGCGGGGACGCGGCAAAGATGGAATCCATCGTGAGCATGAGCCTGAAGGATTACCCGCGTATCCATGATACACTCTTTGTCCAGCGCAATACCGACTGGACGGCACAGATCGAAAAGCTCATCGGCCGGGATAAGAATGTTCTGGTCATCGTGGGCGCCGGGCATTTGGTAGGTGAGAAAGGGGTGCTGAATCAGCTCAGAAAAAGAGGGTACACCATTAGTCTTGAATGAATGGAATTCATTCTTATTATTGTAATCAAGGAAGGCTGCCATTGATGTTCCCCGATAGGACTATCGCAAGAACCCTGTTTGCCAGCTCAAACATCATCCTTTTTTCCCTGGTTTCAATACTCGGTTGTTTCTGGATATACAGGGACTATCGCGCCATGACCGTAACGACCGAGAGGATCAGGGCGGAACAGGTGCAGGCAAAGAAAGAACTCATTCAGACAGAGGTAATGTGGAGCATCAACTATATCGCCTACAAGAGATCCCAGGTGGAGCAGCGGGTCCGCAGTGACATCCAAGACCATGTGTACGAAGCTCATACCATCGCAAGCAGGATCTATGATCTCGGCAGGGATTCATTATCTGAAGACCAGCTGAAAAGGATTGTTGTCGAGACCCTGCGTCCCATGCGGTTCAACAATGGACGGGGATACTACTTTGCCACCGACCTGACGGGTGTCGAACAGCTCTTTGCCGACAGGCCCGAGATGGAACAGAAAAATCTCCTCGATATAACAGACACCGAGGAAAGGTACGTGATCAGGGACATGATCTCGATCGCTCAGGGGAAGGGAGAGGGCTTTTATGAATATGCATGGACAAAACCCGGAGAGAGGGAAAAGGATTTTCCCAAGATCGCGTTTGTCAAGCTGTTCGAGCCGTTCAACTGGTTCATCGGGACCGGGGAATACCTGGACGACATGAAAAGAGATGTTCAGGAAGAGGCCCTGAGCCTCATCAGCCAGATCAAATTCGGCAATGACGGCTATATCTTTGTCATGAATTCCGATGGGGTGTTGTTGCGTCACCCGGATGAGAAACTGATCGGGGAAAATATCAGAAACCTTGCAGATCCGGACGGCATATTGGTGGGACAGTCGCTGATGGATGCGGGAAACCGCCAAGGCGGTGATTTTGTACAGTATGTCTGGCCCAAACCCTCCACCGGCGAGCAGGCCCGGAAACTGAGCTATGCGGTCGCCTTCCCGGACTGGGGTTGGATCATCGGCACCGGGGTCTATCTTGACGATGTCGAAAGAGCCATTGCCGCACAGCTGCAGGAGTATCATCGCAGCGTTGTTCAGCGTATTGTATTCATCCTTGTTCTGCTCGTGTCTTTCATCGTTGTCTCCCTGGTCTTAACCAGATTTATGTCAAAGAGGCTGCAGAACGACATCGACCGGTTCATGAGTTTTTTCAGAAAAGCCGCAACCTCGTACGAGAAGATCGATCCGGATGGGTTTGATTTTTCCGAGTTCAAGGCCATCGGCGGGTATGCCAACAAACTCGTAGAGGATTTCAGGACCGTGAAGGACGAACTGAAGTCTGAACGGGACAAGGCACAGTCCTATCTGGACACCGCAGGGGTGATGTTCTTGATTCTCGACAGTGAAGGTCTCATTACACTGATTAACCCCAAAGGGTGCGAGCTTCTCGGGTATGAGGAATCCGAGCTCTTTGGTCTGAGCTGGTTTGACACCTGTATCCCGGCTTCAGATAGAGAAAGGGTGAAAGAGATATTCTCCGGGATTGTCTCGGGGCAGATAAAACCGCATGAATACGCGGAAAACGCTGTTGTAAGCAGAGATGGTGCGGAGAAGATCATTGCCTGGCACAATGTGATTCTGCGTGATCCCAACGGGCAGATCACAGGTGTATTGAGTTCCGGTGAAGATATTACCG